>CALFXR010000140.1 GCA_937958475.1 uncultured Mesorhizobium sp.
CGCCTGACACCGCCCGCTCAACGCGCAACTGTCAGCCGATTACCCTCTCTGTACACGCGGTCCTTACAAGAAGCGCGCGAAAGCGTGATCGGAACGAACTTCTTTTTAACGCATTGTGAGCTTATATGATTGAGTGCGATCACAAGAAGGCTTGTCAATCTCCTCTTGTCGTGCCATATAATTTTTACTCCGTTGCGTCCCGCTACGTTTTTAAGGCCGTGACGGCATAAAAGGGCTCCTGCGGGAGCCCTTGCTATTTTTGGGCAGTGGCATGGATCGATGCGCCGTTTTCGTTGATGCCGGATATCTCTTTGCGCAGGGGAGCGTAGCAATCGCGGGCATCAAAAAGCAGCGATCCGAATTGCTGCTTGATGCAACAACCGCTGTTGATGAGCTGATAGCGTTTGCCTGCACTAAGGCAGCGGAATGTCGCATCCTACGAGTTTATTGGTATGACGGCGCGATAGGTGGCTTTCGCCCTACTTCTGACCAGGCTTTGGTTGCTAACCTAGACGACGTGAAGTTGCGGCTTGGCTTCATAAACAGCCACGGCCAACAAAAAGGCGTGGATTCGCTGATTGTAACTGACCTTATTGAGCTTGCCCGCCTGAAATCTATAACTGATGCTGTCTTACTCTCTGGAGACGAAGATGTTCGCGTTGGTGTCCAGATTGCCCAGAATTATGGCGTTCGTGTCCACCTTTTAGGTATTGCTCCCAGCCGGGGCTCCCAATCTCAGCAACTTATTCAGGAAGCTGATACGACGAGTGAGTGGGGTCGCGAGGTCATCTCGACTTTTCTGTCGCTTCGTGAAAGCCCAGTGGAGGCGGAGGTAGCGAAGGCGGTGACGGCAGCAGAACCGAAAACACTCGCTACTGACGCCGTGGCGAATAACAACATCGAAACTGCGGTGGCAGCTTTTGTCGAAAACTTAGCTGAAACCGATATCAAGGGCGTTGAAGCATATTGGGAAACGGCGAGGGGGGTTCCACCCGACCTTGACCGAAAGCTCCTTCCTTTCTGTGGGTCTGCATTGGGACGGAACCTAGACAGAGACGAAATCCGCCTGATGCGCTCTTGTTTTCAGAAGATTGTGAAAGCCCGCGTCTAATTTCAAACTGAGACACTGCGCGCGGCTGCCCCTCACCCTTACCCTCTCCCCGTGAAGGACGGGGAGAGGGGGCGTCGGCGTTGGCGGTCAGTTCTTCCGCGATTGGCGAGAACGGCGAAAACAGCGTCCCTTCTCCCCGTGCTTTACGGGGAGAAGGTCCCGGCAGGGGGATGAGGGGCGGTTCGACGGTCGTTCAAATGTCCGCCCGTCCAGCCAGGCTCAGATCGGCGTCAGCCGGTGGAAGCGCGAGCGCTCGTAGAGGAGGGGTGCGCCGTCGCCGAGGCGGATGTCGACGATCTGGCCGATGAAGACGGCATGGCTGCCGGCGTCCATCTGCTCGCGGACCTCGCAGCAGAACGCGACGAGCGCGTCCTTCAGGATCGGCAGGCCGCGCACGTCCTCGTCCCAGTCGCCGACCGTGAACTTCTCCTCGCCGGTCGCCCCGCCGGCGCCGGCGAAACGCAGCGCGAGCTCGCAGGAAGGGTCCGGCAGCAGGTTGATGTTGAAGAACCCGCTCTCGCGGATGCTGGCGCAGGTGCCGGTCTTGCGGTTGACGCAGACCAGCAGGCTCGGCGGCTCGGCCGAGACCGAGCAGACCGCCGTCGCCGTGATGCCCCGGCGCTCGCTCTCCGAGCGGGCGGTGATGATGGTCACCGCCCCCGGGAAACGGCCCATGGCCGTCTTGAAGGTCTGAGGATCGACGGCCATGCCCATCGCCTCAAGCCGCCCTCAGGCTGCCGAGATAGGACGCCGCGGCGTTCGGATCGGCGAACCACGGGAAGAAGTCGCGCGGGTCGTTGAAACCGTTGGCCATGCGGTGCGCCAGGCTGGGGATGGCGCAGGCCGTGCCCATGATCTCGAGCACGAAGGGCGGCGGCGGCAGGAGCAGCATGTTGGTCCAGGTGACCACCCACTGCGCGTAGTCCCAGAACGTGTCGAAGGTGCCCTGCATCCAGGCCGCGTCGAACGGCTTGTCGCCGCGATCGAGGATGCGCTTCTGGTAGACGGCCGCCGCCTTCGAGGCGTTGTTCGAGCCCTGGCCGGTGATCGGGTCGTTGAGGCAGACCGCGTCGCCGAGCCCGAGCACCTGGCGGCCCGAGGGCAGCGTGGCGACGGGATGGCGGATGGTCGGCGGGAAGCGGCCGGCGAGGATGCCGTTGTCGTCGGTCAGTTCGACGTTGCGGCAGCGGTCGGCTTCCCAGGGCAGGAAGGTCTCGAGGATCTTCTTCGACGTGGCGAGGTGCTCCGACGGGGTCTTGACGTCGCCCCAGCAGTCCATCGGTCCGCCGGGGACGCCCTCGAAGACCATGATCTCGCAGGCGCCGGTCGTGGTCAGCGCCGGGAAGACGAAGTACTCGCCGACGCCGGGGATGAGGTTGAAGCAGACCGCCGAGTGGACGGGCCGCGGCGTCATGCCGGTTACGTAGGTCAGCGCCAGCGCGCGCATCGGCTTGTCGTAGGCCGACTTCTGCGCATCGCGCTCGAACAGCCGGCCGATCTCGCCCTTGCCGGAGGCGACGATGACGAGGTCGTCCTGGCGGGCGTAGAGTTCGAGATCGGAGATGCCGGCGTCCTTGATGGTGATGGTGCCGCCGAGCTTCTCGAACTCGGCCATCCAGCGCGGGATCTTGACGCGCTGGTCGACCGAATAGGCGTTACGGTCGAGCCGGCCGACCCAGTCGATGACCTTCTCGCCCGGCGTCTCCGGCGACGGCACCGTGAAGCTGATGCCTTCGACGGGCGGGCAAGTGTCGGACCAGAAGTCGATGCCGAGGTCGCGCTCGTTCTGCACGGCGTCGTGGAACATGCACTGGCTGGAGAGAACCTTGCCCTTCTCGATCTCGTCCGCCGTGCGGTTCTGCACGACGCGGACCTTGTAGCCCTTCTTCAAGAGCCCGATGCCGAGCTGGAGGCCGGACTGGCCGCCGCCGATGATGGTGATCTTCCTCATGTTCTCCTCTTTCCCTTATCGTTGTTGTTTTCGTTGTCGTTATCGTTGTTCTCGTCCGCCGGTCCGGCTCACTCCATGAGCAGGGGGATCGCCGGGTCGGCGCGCTCCGGGCCCATCGCCGTGTAGCCGCCGTCGACGCGGATGTCGGTGCCGGTGATGAAGCTGGCCTCGTCGGAACAGAGGAACAGCACCGCCGCCGCGACCTCCTCGGGATCGCCGGTGCGCCTGAGCAGGTGGAACGGGGCGGCGACGCGATCGGTCTTCGCGCGGTCGCCGCCGGTGAGCTGGTCCATGATGTTCGACCAGGTCCAGCCGGGCGACACCGCGTTGACGCGGATGCCGTCGGGCGCGAGATCCATCGCCTGGTTGCGCGTCAGCTGCAGGATGGCGGCCTTCGAGACCGGGTAGATCCAGCGGCCGGTCTGCGCCACGCGGCTGGAGATCGAGCCGAAATTGACGATGGCGCCGCGGTTCCTGGCCAGTTCCTCGCGGGCTTCCTGCATCAGCACGATCGAGCCGACGACGTTGACGTTGAAGCCGTCGAGCCACTCGGCTCGGGTCGAGGCCATGCCGTTGTCGACATAGGTGCAGGCGACGTTGACGAGGAAGTCGATGCGGCCGAACGTTTCCTTCGTCGCCTTCACCAGTGCGGCAATTTCCGCGTCGTCGCGCAGGTCGGTCGCCTGGAAGGCGACGCCGTCGCCGGCCATCGCAGCACCTGCCTCGGCGTTGATGTCGGCGACCATCACCCTGGTCCCCGCCTTGCGGAAGGCGGCGACGACCGCCTGTCCGATCTTCGTCGCCCCGCCGGGTACGATGGCAACCTTTCCGTCCAGACCGCGCATGCCGCTCCTCCTCGATCATGTTCGAGGCCAAGGATTTCGGCGAAGCGCCCCGGCTCGCTATCCGGAAAACGCACGGGCTATCCGGATCGTGAAAAAATCGTTACGCGATGGGGCTCCGCGCTGGTATGGTCGCGGCCGTGAATGAAGGCCCATGTCTCGCGCATTCCGCAACGGGAAACGCCATGCAGCCTCGACCGGACGTGCCGCTCGCCGCGCACACGATGTTCCGCAGTGTAGACCTGGACGAGGCCCGCGAGCGGGTCGCCCGGGTGTTCTGCGACCACAGGCTGGAGACGATCGGCCGCGCGCGGCTCGATGCGCGGCACAACCACTTCGCCGGCGAGCGCCTGTCGCTGAACTACATCGAATACGGCGGCAAGACGCTGATCGCGCCGGGCGAGCTCGGCAATTTCTACCTCCTGCAGATCCCGCTCGAAGGCGGCGCGGCGATCGTCAACGGCGGCTACCGCTACTATTCGCATCCGGGCATGGCGGCGATCCTCAACCCGCACATGGCGACGACCATGATCTGGGAGGAGGGCTGCCGCCAGGTGCTGGTGTGGGTCGACCGCCAGGCGATGCAGGAGCATCTCGCCGCCCAGCTCGGCGCCGCGCCGGGCAGGCCGCTGACCTTCACCGGCGGCATCGACCTGACCAAGGGCGCGGGCGCGCGGCTGAGGCAGCTGGTGCTCCATCTCGTCCAGGAGGTCGACCGCGGCCATGCGCCGATCGGCAACGGCAGCCTGATGGCCCGGCAGATCGAGGCCGCGGTGATGGCCGGCCTGCTCGACGCGCAGGCGCACAACTACCACGGCGTCAGCGGCAACGCCGCGGCGCGGCTGGCGCCACGCCAGATCCGCCAGGCCGAGGAGTTCATGCTGGCGCATCTCGACCGGGCGATCGATCTCGACGACGTCGCCCGCTCGTCGGGCGTCAGCACGCGCGCCCTGCAGAAGGGATTCCGCGACTTCCGCGACACCACGCCGATGCACTTCCTGCGCGACGCGCGGCTCGACCACGCGCATCGCGAACTGCAGTCCGCGGCGCCGGGGCTGACGGTCACCGACGTGGCGCTGCGCTGGGGCTTCAACCATTTCGGCCGCTTCGCCCAGATCTACCGGGCCCGCTACGGCTGCAGCCCGAGCGAGACGCTGGCGGCCGCGAAGGCCGTCGGCTTCGCCGAGTAGGAGGGGCGGAGGCTCCCTCGGAGCGGACTTCCGTCCGGTCGATCGGGAAACCGGCCTTGCCGCCGGCGCGGCCGTCGTGGGGTTCGGGGAAGTGGTGATCCCGACAGGAATCGAACCTGTGACCTACAGATTAGGAATCTGTCGCTCTATCCTACTGAGCTACGGGACCACGCGCCCCTCATAGACGGTTCGGCCGGCGCCGCCAAGCGTTTCCGTGGCGGGAGAAGAGGGGCGATTTGCCGGCGTTCGGTCGCCCCGCCGCCGTCAGGCGGCGAGCGTGGTCTCGGCGAGGCGGATCCAGTAGCTCATGCCGTGGGGAAGCGCCTCGTCGTTGAAGTCGTAGGCGGGATGGTGGAGGCCGGCGGTGTCGCCGTTGCCCATGAAGATGAAGGCGCCGGGCCGCGCCTCGAGCATGTAGGAAAAATCCTCGCCGCCCATCACCGGCGGCATGGCGCGATTGACGCGTGCCTCGCCGGCGACGTCGGCGGCGATCTGCGCGGCGACCACGGTCTCGTCGGCGTGGTTGAAGGTGACGGGATAGTTGGCGTCGTAGTCGACGGCGATGGTGGCGCCGAAGGCTGCGCCGATGCCGGCGCAGATGGCGTGGATGCGCTCGCGGGCGAGTGCCGCGACCTCCTTCTTCAGGGTACGCACGGTGCCGGCGATCTCGGCCTGCTCGGGGATGATGTTGTAGGCGTCGCCGGCGTGGAACTTGGTGACGGTGACGACCAGCGATTCGATCGGGTCGGTCGTGCGCGAGACGATGGTCTGGAAGGCGCCGACCAGCTGGCTGGCGACGACGATCGGGTCGATCGAACGGTGCGGCATGGCGGCGTGGCCGCCCTTGCCCCTGATGGTGATGGTGAACTCCGCCGTCGCCGCCATGATCGGGCCCGGCCGGATGGCGAACTGGCCGACGGGCAGGCCCGGCATGTTGTGCATGCCGAACACCTTCGCGATGCCGAAGCGGTCCATCATGCCTTCCTGGACCATGATGTTGCCGCCGCCGCCGCCTTCTTCCGCGGGCTGGAAGATCAGCGCCACGGAGCCGGCGAAGTTGCGCGTCTCGGCGAGGTATTTCGCCGCGCCGAGCAGCATGGCGGTGTGGCCGTCATGGCCGCAGGCGTGCATGATTCCGGGCGTCTCCGAGGCGTGCGACACCCCGCTCGCCTCGACGATTGGCAGGGCGTCCATGTCGGCGCGCAGGCCGATCGTCGGCCCGGGCCCGTTGCGGCCGCGGATGACCGCGACGATGCCGGTCTTGGCCATGCCGGTGACGATCTCGTCGCAGCCGAACTCCCGGAGCTTCGCCGCGACGAAGGCCGAGGTGCGGTAGAGGTCGAAGTTGAGCTCCGGCATGCGGTGCAGTTCGCGCCGCCAGCCGGCGACCTCGTCCTGCAATTCGGCCGCGCGGTTGAGGATCGGCATTTCGGCGCTCCTGCGGTTGGAACGGCCGGACGCTTCGGCCGCGAGATCGTGAACGCGCCCTGCTTTGCCATTTTGGCGTCACATAGGCTAACTAGGCCGGCATCGGGCAGGTCGCTCCGATGCCGGCGACGGCTGCGACCATAGACGATCCGCGCAACGATGCTCAAGGAGCTTCGCGCGGCGGCGAACAGACACAAAGGGCTGAACCGGATCGATGGCACGACGGAAACTCTCGCTTGCCGCGCTCGGCGCGCTGCTCCTCATCGCGACGGGCCTGGCGCCCGCCCTGGCCTCGCCGTCGATCGTCTTCGACGCCTCGACCGGCAGGGTCGTCGCCCATGAGGACGCGTTCCGCCGCTGGCACCCGGCCTCGCTGACCAAGCTGATGACGGCCTACGTCACCTTCCGCGCCGTCGCCGCCGGCGAACTCGCACTCGATTCGCCGATCGAGGTGACGAAGCGCGCCGCCGCCGAGCCGCCCGCCAAGATGGGCTACAAGGCCGGCGCGGTGATGACGCTCGACAACGCGCTGAAGATGATGCTGATCAAGTCGGCCAACGACATCGCCATGGCGGTCGGCGAGAACGTCGGCGGCACCGTGCCCGCCTTCGTCGCGCGGATGAACGGCGAGGCGGCGCGGCTCGGCATGAAGGACAGCCATTTCGTCAATCCGAACGGCCTGCACGAACCCGAGCAGTACACCACGGCGCGCGATCTCGGCCTGCTGGTCATGGCGATCCGCCGCGAGTTCCCGCAATACGCGCCCTACTTCGCCATCGAGGGGCTGATCGCCGGCAAGGCCAAGTTGATGAGCTACAACATGCTGGTCGGCCGCTATGCCGGCGCCGACGGCATGAAGACCGGCTTCGTCTGCGCCTCGGGCTTCAACATGATCGGCTCGGCGACCCGCGGCGGGCGCACGCTCGTCGCCGTGGTGCTCGGCCACGGATCGGCGCTCGAGCGCACGGAGGCGGCGGCCGCGCTGCTCGACCAGGGTTTCGCCGGCAGCGGTGTCGAGGCCGCGACGCTCGCCACGCTGCCCGCCTACGGCCTCGCCGGCATGCCGGCGCCCGACATGCGCGAGGTGGTGTGCAGCAAGAAGAAGCCCGCGGCGGCGCAGTCCGAGGCGGCGGGCGATCACGAGGCCGCCGCGACGAAGTCGCCGTGGCTGGAAAAGCTGGAGAATCCGAAGCTCGTCGCCGTCGGTCTCGGCGGCGCCAAGGGCCCGGTTCCGGCCGCCTGGGCGGAGGCGCGGACGCAATATGCCGACGTCCCCATCCCGACGCCGCGCCCGGACTATACACCGGCCGCCGCGAAGGCTACGGCACAGGGCGACAGCGCCACGACTGCCAACTGAGATCTTCATGAGCACCTTCTCCCCCATTCCGGTCTCGGTCCTCACCGGCTTCCTCGGCGCCGGCAAGACGACCCTGCTCAACCGCCTGCTCAAGGACCCGGCGATGGTCGACACGGCCGTCATCATCAACGAGTTCGGCGACGTCGCGATCGACCATCTCCTCGTCGAGCAGGCCTCCGACGGCGTCATCCAGCTGTCCGACGGATGCCTGTGCTGCACCGTGCGCGGCGAACTCGTCGACACGCTGGCCGATCTCGTCGACCGCGTGCAGACCGGCAGGATCGCGCGGCTGGCCAGGGTGGTGATCGAGACGACCGGGCTCGCCGATCCGGCGCCGGTGCTGCAGGCGATCATCGGCCATCCGGCGCTCGCCCAGGCCTACCGGCTCGACGGCGTCGTCACGCTGGTCGACGCACTCAACGGCGAGAAGACGCTCGACGACCACATCGAGGCGGTCAAGCAGGTGGCGATGGCCGACCGCATCGTGCTCACCAAGACCGACATCGAGCCGGCCTCGCCGGGCTTGCGCCGGCGGCTGGCGACGTTGAACCCGCGCGCGCCGGTGATCGCCGCGTCCGATCCTGCGGCGCTCGGCGCCGCGATCCTGTCGTGCGGCCTCTACGATCCGGCGACCAAGACCGCCGACGTGCGGCGCTGGCTCGGCGAAGAGGCCGAGCACCACGATCACGATCACGACCACCACCACGACCACGATCACGACCACGATCACGATCACGACCATGTGCATGACCACGACCATGGCCATCACCACCGCGGTCACGGTCACGACCACGGCCATGCGCATGGCGGCCATCACCGCCACGATTCGCGGATCCGCTCGCTGTCGCTGCGCCACGAGGGGCCGCTGCCCTGGGGCGCGATCGAGACGTTCCTCGACATCCTGCTGTCGACGCAGGGAGACAACCTGCTGCGGCTGAAGGGCATCGTCGAACTGGCCGAGGATCGTTCGCGGCCGCTCGTGGTCCACGCCGTGCAGCGCATGCTCTATCCGCCGGCGCGGCTGCCCGCATGGCCCGATGCGGAACGCGGCACGCGCCTCGTCGTCATCGCCATCGACGTGCCCGAGGACTATGTCCGCCGGCTCTTCGCGGCGGCGACGGGGCGGCCTGCGATCGATGCGCCGGACCGGGCGGCGCTGGAAGCGAACCCGCTCGCCATCGCCGGGTTTCCCGGTGGAGCGCCGCGCCGGGCCTGAGGAAAGGGACCTCATCCCGCAAGAAACAAGCTGTTCCCGTTGTCAGGCGCCGCGCTCGACAAGAAAGCGGTGGCCGCGCTCGGTGGCGGCGCTTTCCACCAGGAGGTGGCCGCTCTCGGCGAGAAACGCGGGGATGTCGATGACGGCCAGGGGATCGGTCGTCTCCAGCCAGAGCCGGCTTCCCGCGGGCATCGCCCGGAGGCGCTTGCGCGCCTTCAGCACCGGCAGGGGGCAGTTGAGGCCGCGCAGATCGTAGGTCTCGGCGTCGGGCGCCATGTCAAGGATCAGCTGCCGAAGATGTTGGCGAAGCGCTTGCGCACCCCGCCGAGCAGGCCCGGCTTGGTTTCGGGGTCGGCAGCGACCTCGGCGGGAGCAGCGGTCGCGGCGTCCGGCTTCGCGCCATCGGCTTTCGCCGCGGCGGCATCCTTCACGGCCTGGGCGAGGGCGGCGGCGGCCGCCTTCTCCTCCTCGGCGCGCTTCTTCGCGGCGATCTTCTCCTCGGCGGCCTTCTTCTTCGCCGCCTCGGCGGCCTCGAGCGCGGCCATGCGGCGGCCGGCCGGCGAATCGATGCGGCCCTTGCGCTCGGTCGTCTCGACGACGACGCCTTCCTCGACCATGTCCGGCGGCTCCAGCGAGACGCGCTCGCCGCGGGCCCGCTTCCTGGTCCATTCCTGGACCATCATGGCTTCCTTGATGCCGTGGATCGACGGGCGCGGCGAGATCGGCGAGGCGCTGCCGACGGCTGCGTCGAACGCCGCCTCGTAGCCCGCCTTGTAGGACTGGTAGGCTGCGGCGAGCGTCGCCGGCTGCGTCGTCGGCGGGCAGGGGCCGGTCGGCGAGAAGGCGGCGCCTTCCTCGGCGATCTGGTTGAAGACGTAGCGCTTCTCGCAGACGTCGACCTTGGGCGGAACCTTGGTGATCTCGAAGTGGTCGTAGCCTTCCTTCAGCATCTTCCAGAACTCGTAGTTCGGGTCGTTGCGATAGCGCGCCATGTTGGCCGCGGTCATGCGGAAGGGAAAGGCCTGGATCTGGAACTCGGTCTGGCCGCCGCGGAAGGCGTCGCGGCCGAAGGCGTAGATGTCCTCGATCTGCTGGTCGGTCATGGAATAGCAGCCCGACGACGAACAGGCGCCGTGCACCATCAGGTTCGACCCGGTGCGGCCGTGGGCGCGGTCGTAGGCGTTGGGGTAGCCCATATTGAAGGCGAGGTGGTAGCTCGAGTTCGGGTTCATCTGCGCGGGGCGGACCGTGTAGAAGCCCTCGGGCGCCTGGCGGTCGCCCTCGATGAACTTCGGCCCGAGCTGCCCCGACCACTTGCAGATGTCGTAGGAGGCGATGATGTCGAAGCGGCCGTTCGACTTCTGCTTCCAGATCTCGAGCTTGCCTTCCTCCTTGAAGATGCGGGCCATCACCGGGGACGTACGGTTCATCCCCTTGGCGTTCATTTCCGCGAGAATCTCCGACGACAGCCGCTTCTCCGCCTTCGGCGCGAAGTCGCCGTATGAGCCTTCGGTGCAGCCGGCCACGGCGAGCGCGGCAATCAGCAATGCGGTGCGGGCTACGCTGGAAATCATGCTCTCGAAATCGTCTTCTCTTGCCGGCGCGTCGCGTGGAGGCGGCCGCCGGTCGTCAGGCTTTTCGCCACACTAGATGCGTTAACCTTGAGAAACGATTACCGCAGTCGCGCGGCAACCCTCCCTCACGCTACTGTCATTGAACGTCGCGAGGCGGCGATTTTATGGCGAAACCGTGTCGAGGCCGACGTGCGGGGGAGGGCGGAATGCCGCGCCCGTCAGAGGCTGCGGCCGATCGCCAGGAATTTTTCCCGCCGTTGCTCGCGGAAATCCATGTTCGACGCGGCAAGATCGCGCAGGCCCGCGGCGATCTGGTCGCCAGCCGCGGCGAGGACCACCTCCGGCGCCCTGTGGGCGCCGCCGAGCGGCTCGGGCACGATGCCGTCGATGATCTTCAGGTCGAGAAGGTCCTGCGCCGTGATCTTCATCGAGGTTGCGGCGTCCTTGGCCCGCGTCGAATCGTGCCAGAGGATCGAGGCCGCGCCCTCCGGCGAGATGACCGAGTAGATGGCGTGCTCGAGCATGTAGACGCGGTTGGCGGTGGCGATGGCGATGGCACCGCCGGAGCCGCCCTCGCCGATGATCATGGCGATCGACGGTACCTTCAGCGCCAGGCAGCGCGAGGTCGAGCGGGCGATCGCCTCGGCCTGGCCGCGCTCCTCGGCGCCGATGCCGGGATAGGCGCCGGCGGTGTCGACGAGGCTGACGACCGGCACGCCGAAGCGGTCGGCCAGTTCCATGATGCGCACGGCCTTGCGGTAGCCCTCGGGCTTGGCCATGCCGAAATTGTGCTTCAGCCGGGTCTTGGTGTCGGAGCCCTTCTCCTGGCCGATGACGGCCACGGGCTCGCCGCGGAAGCGGGCGAAGCCGCCGACGATGGCGTGGTCCTCGCCGAAGGCGCGGTCGCCGGCGAGCGGCGTGAAGTCGGTGAACAGCTCGCGCAGGTAGTCGACGCAGTGCGGCCGGTCCGGGTGGCGCGCGACCTGCGCCTTCTGCCATGGGGTGAGCACGCGGTAGACCTCGCGGAGCGCTTCCTTCGAGCGCTTCTCCAGGCGCGCGATCTCGTCGCCGACATCGACGGCCTCGCCGCTCTCGGCGAGCTTCTTCAGCTCGATGATCTTGCCCTCGAGATCGGCGACGGGCTTTTCGAAATCGAGGTAATTGTACATTTTCGATCGAACCAGGCGCGGCATGCGCATCGACAAAGGCGGGGTGGACGACGGTGCCCACGGCCCGGAATTCGACCTCACATAGCGAGGCGGGGCCTAATCGGCAAGCGGATGGTGGTCGTTGACCAGCCTGACGAGGCGTTCCTCGAGCACGTGCGTGTAGATCTGGGTGGTCGAGATGTCGGCGTGGCCGAGCAGCTGCTGCACGGCGCGCAGGTCGGCGCCGTTCTGCAGGAGATGGCTGGCGAAGGCGTGGCGCAGGACGTGCGGCGAGACCTTGGCGGCGGAGATCCCGGCGCGCGCGGCGAGGCCCTTCAGGTCGCGGGCGAAGACCTGGCGGGGCAGGTGGCCGCTCTCGGAGGCCGACGGGAACAGCCAGGGGCTCGTTGCCAGCCGGGGCTCGGCAGAGCGCTCGTCCATCCAGGCGCGCATGGCGGCGCGGGCCTTTCCCGACAGCGGGACCATGCGCTCCCTGGCGCCCTTGCCGCGCACGGTGAAGAAACGGTCGTCGCGCCGCGCCACGGTGGCCGGCAGGCCGACCAGCTCCGAGACGCGCAGGCCGGTGGCGTAGAGCACCTCGACCAGCGCATGCAGCCGCCGCGCGGCGAGGCGCCCGGCGCCGGCGAGCGACGGATCGGCGGCCTCCGCGGCGGCGCGGTCGAGCAGGCGGCCGGTCTCGGCCTCGCTCATGATCCTGGGCAGCGGCCGCCCGCGGCGCGGCGCCTCGACGGTGCCGGTCGGGTCGTCGGGGCGCAGGCCCTCGGCGTAGAGGAACTTGAAGAACTGGCGCAGCGCCGAGAGCTTGCGGGCCTGCGAGGAGGGGGCGAAGCCGCGCGCGGCGATATCGGCGACATAGGCGCGGACATCGGCGGCCGACGCGCCGGCGAGCCCGCCCGGTGCCGTCGACAGGTTCTCGGCGGCGTCCTCGAGGTCGCGGCGGTAGGAGGCGAGCGTGTTGTCGCTGGCGCCGCGCTCGGCGCTCATCATCTCGAGGAACGCCTCGATGCGCAGGCCGGACTTCATCGCTGCTGCTGCTTCATCGCTACTGCTGCGGCGGATTCAGCTTCTCGGGCGGGATACGTACCGTCATCTCGCCCTTCTTCGGCTCGACGAAGGTCGCCAGCGCGAACATCGCCGCGTAGGCGAGGCCGGCCAGCACGGCGATGGTCATGAGGAAGCGGAAAAGGGTCGGCATGTGCTCGGTCCGCTCGTCTGCTGCGCTCTTTGTATCCCGTAGCTGTGCCCTTATGGGACGCGGTGGCCGGCTTTTCAAGTGCGAGGCGCCGGCCGGGCCGCTTGACGCGTTCTTCCTTTTGATGTCGATACGCCCGCAGCGGAAGGGCTGACGATGACGGACGACAGCAAACCGGCGGAGCGCTTGCCCGCGGCGCTTCTCGAGCGCCTCGGCAGCCGTTCGATCGTCTTCATCGGGCTGATGGGAGCCGGAAAGACGGCGATCGGCCGCCGCGTCGCCAATGCGCTCGGCCTCGCCTTCATCGACAGCGACCACGAGATCGAGACGGTCTCGCGCATGACCATACCGGAGCTCTTCGAGCGCTACGGCGAGCCGGAGTTCCGGGCCCTGGAGCAGCGCGTCATCCTGCGCATCCTGGAGAACGGGCCGCTGGTGCTGTCGACCGGCGGCGGCGCCTACATGAACGAGCAGACGCGCAAGGCGATCGCCGACCACGGCGTCTCGATCTGGCTGAAGGCGGACCTCGACACGCTGATGGAGCGTGTGGCCAAGAAGCAGAACCGCCCGCTGCTCAAGGCCGCGGATCCGCGCGCCGTCATGCAGCGGCTGATGGAGGAGCGCTACCCCGTCTACGCCCAGGCCGACGCGACGGTGGCGACCCGGCAGGAGCGCAAGGAAGTGATCGCCGACGAGGTGGTGGCGGCGCTGTGGTCGCTGCTCGGCCTGGAGAACGAGGCTCCGTCCGCGGAGGAGAGACAATGACGCCGTCCGACGCCGTGACCGTCGAAGTGGGCCTGGGAGACCGCGCCTACGACATCCTCATCGGTCCCGGCCTGCTTTCCCGCGCCGGCGCCGAGATCGCCAGGCGCCTGCCGGGCGTGCGCGCCGCGATCGTCACCGACGAGAACGTCGCGGGCGCCCATCTCGCAACGCTTAGCGCAGGCCTCGAGGCGGCGGGCATCGCGGCGACGCCGATCGTGCTCCCCGCCGGCGAGAAGACGAAAAGCTTCGCCGCGCTCCAGGACGTCGTCGACGGCGTGCTCGCCGCCCGGCTGGAGCGGCGCGACGTGGTGATCGCGCTCGGCGGCGGCGTGATGGGCGATCTCGCCGGCTTCGCCGCCGGAATCGTGCGCCGCGGCATGGGTTTCGTGCAGGTGCCGACATCGCTCCTGGCGCAGGTCGATTCCTCGGTCGGCGGCAAGACCGGGATCAACACCGCCCGCGGCAAGAACCTGGTCGGCGTCTTCCACCAGCCGAAGCTGGTGCTGGCCGACACCGACGCGCTGGACACGCTGCCGCCGCGCGAGTTCCGCGCCGGCTATGCCGAGGTGGCGAAGTACGGGCTGATCGACCGGCCGGACTTCTTCGCCTGGCTGGAGGCGAACTGGCGCGACGTCTTCTCCGGCGGAGAAGCGCGGACCCGCGCCATCGCTGAATCCTGCCGCGCCAAGGCCGACGTCGTGGCGCGCGACGAGTTCGAGACCGGCGACCGGGCCCTGCTCAACCTCGGCCACACATTCGGCCATGCGCTGGAGGCGGCGACCGCCTATGACGGCTCCCGCCTCGTCCATGGCGAGGGCGTCGCCATCGGGCTGGCGCTCGCGCACCGCTTCTCCGCAAGGCTCAATCTCGCCAGCCCGGACGATGCCGAGCGCGTCGAGGCGCATCTGAAGGCCGTCGGCCTGCCCTGGCGCCTCTCCGACGTGCCGGGCGGCCTGCCCGCCGCGGAACGCCTGCTCGAATTCATCCAGCAGGACAAGAAGGTCTCGCGCGGCGCGCTCACCTTCATCCTCACGCACGGAATCGGCCGGTCGTTCATCGCCAGGGACGTTCCGGTGTCCGAGGTGCTGGCATTTCTCATGGAGACCCACCCGGGATGAGCGAACTCTGGATCACCGGCTTAATCATCCTCGGGATGATCATCCTGTCGTTCCTGTTCTCCGGCACCGAAACCGGCATGACGGCAGCCTCGAAGGCAAGGCTGCATTCGCTCGCGGCGGGCGGCGACCAGCGCGCCACGGCCGTGGAACGGATGATCGAGCGCAAGGACCGCCTCGTCGGCGCCCTGCTCATCGGCAACAACCTGGTCAACATCCTCGCCTCGGCGCTGGCGACGAGCCTGCTCCTGTCGATCTTCGGCGAGGCCGGCGTCGTCTATGCCACGCTCGGCATGACGGTCATCCTGGTCATCTTCTCGGAGATCCTGCCGAAGTCGCTGGCGCTCTACCGCCCCGAGCAGTTCGCGCTGGCCGTATCGCCCTTCGCCCGGCTCGTCGTCTTCCTGTTCGGACCGATCTCGTCGGCGGCCAATTTCGTCGTGCGCGGCATCCTGTGGTTCTTCGGCGTCAGCCTGTCGCGCGACGCGCCGATGGTCTCGGCACACGAGGAACTGCGCGGCACGGTCGAGGTGCTCCACCGCGAGGGCGCGTTCGTCAAGCAGGATCGCGACCGGGTCGGCGGCCTCCTCGACCTCGCCGAGCTCGAAGTCTCCGACATCATGGTCCACCGCACGGCGATGCGCCTGGTCAGCGCCGACGACACGCCGGACGTCGTCGTGCGCGAGATCCTGCAGAGCCCCTATACCCGCATGCCGCTCTACCGGGAGACGACCGACAACATCGTCGGCGTCGTCCACGCCAAGGACCTCCTGCGCGCGCTGCACGACGTCGGCAACGACCCGACGCGCATCGACATCATGAAGGTCGCTTCCAAGCCCTGGTTCGTGCCCGACACGACCAGCCTGCACGACCAGCTGAACGAGTTCCTGCGCCGCAAGGCCCATGTCGCCATCGTCGTCGACGAGTACGGCGAGGTCGAAGGCCTGGTGACGCTGGAAGACATCATCGAGGAGATCGTCGGCGAGATCGCCGACGAGCACGACGTCGCCGTCCAGGGCGTGAAGAAGGAGGCCGACGGTTCGATCGTCGTCGACGGCTCCGTGCCGATCCGCGACCTGAACCGCGCGCTCGACTGGTCGCTGCCCGACGAGGAGGCGACGACGATCGCCGGCCTCGTCATCCACGAGACGCAGTCGATCCCGGAGGAGAAGCAGGCCTTCACCTTCCACGGCAAGCGCTTCATCGTCATGAAGCGCGAGAAGAACAGGATCGTGAAGCTGAGGATCAGGGATGCGGCCGAGACCGGCGTCAGGTGACCATGGTCATTGATTATGGTCATAACACGCCTCGAATTACCGCAAGTCAGGCTCGGAGGCGGTGATGGCGGTGCAGGTTTCGAAGTCCGAGTTCAAGGCACGGGCGCTCGAGTATTTCAGGAAGGTCGAGGCGAGCGGGGAGCCGCTGGTGATCACCGATCATGACCGGCCAAGCCTCGAACTGCGAAAAATCGCGGAGGATATGCGCGATCCCTTCGAGATCCTGAAGGGTACGGTGCTCCGCTACGATCGTCCCCTCGATCCCGTCGACGACGAGGCGTGGGACGCCCTCAGATGATCGCGGTCGACACCCACGCGCTTATTTCGTGGGGTCACCGGCCAGGCCGACAGATTGAGCCTTGCCGGCAAGCGCGCGCTGGACGGCGAATTGCAGGGCGGAAAGGTCTTCGTTTCGTCGATCACCGCATGGGAGATCGCGACCCTGGTCGCCCGAGGCCGGATCGAGCTGACGACCGATCCGCGGCAGCGGCTGGCGACCGCGGGCCGGATCGGGCCGGTTGAATTCGTGCCGATCGACAACGAGATTGCCGTGCGCAGCACGCAGCTCGGCGACATGTTCCACAAGGACCCGGCAGACCGGTCCATCGTCGCGACATGCATGAAGCTGGGCGTGCCGCTGGTGACGGCTGACGACAAGATCAGGCGCTACCCACACATCGCAACGATCTGGTAGCTGTCCGGGCGCGCGGCGCGCGACGTATGCCGGCGCCTCACCAGCGCGTCTTCTCACCGGGCGCCGCCGGCTCGATGGCGAGGGCGTGCAGGCCGCCCTTCAATTCACCGGCGAGCGCCGCGTTGACGGCCTGATGGCGCTGGATGCGACTCATGCCGGCGAAGGCCGGCGCGACGATGCGCACGCGGAAATGCGTCTCGCCGGAACCGTCGAAGACCGCCTCGTGGCCGTCCTCCAGATGGTGGTGGCCGGCGTGGAGATGGCTCTCGTTGACCACCTCCAGCCGCTCGGGCGAGAAGGCCTCCACGAGCTTCGTTTCCATCCTGGACTGTCTGGACATTTTCTCCGGTCTCCACCACATGTGCGTCGTCGTCGCAACGGACGCCGTTCGCACAAATTAAACCGCGATTCAGCGGTTAGGGCGATCATCGGCGAAATGTCAATTCTTGTATCGCACGGCGAACGTCCCATAATCGGAATCAGATGAAGCCCTATTCGAAATATTTCGAGCGCATCCGCGTTCGGCCCGATCCCGAGGCCGAGCTGAAGTCGCGCGCGCCGCGCTGCCAGTGGGACGGCTGCGCCGAGGCCGGCACGCACCGCGCGCCGGTGGGACGCATGCGCGAGGGCGAGTACTTCAAGTTCTGCTTCGACCACGTGCGCGAGTACAACAAGGGCTTCAACTACTTTTCCGGCCTGGCCGACAGCGAGATCGCGCGCTTCCAGAAGGAGGCGCTCACCGGCCATCGCCCGACCTGGTCGATGGGCGTCAACGGCGCGGCGCGCTCCTCGCCGGACATCGCGCAGCAGCGGTCGGGCCGCGCCGGCTACTACAACCGCATGCGCGACCCCTACAACATGTTCGGCGGCGCCACCGAAGGCAAGCCGCGGGAGCGCAAGGCCAAGCCGCTCGAGGCCAAGGCGCTCGACACGCTCGGCCTCGACGTCCGCGCCACGTCGGCCGACATCAAGGCCCGCTACAAGGAACTGGTGAAGCGCCACCACCCCGACGCCAATGGCGGCGATCGCGGTTCGGAGGATCGCTTCCGCGACGTATTGCAGGCCTACCGCGTGCTCAAGCAGGCCGGTTTGTGTTGAGCCAGCGCCGGGGTGCGGCTTTTTCCAACTTTCTTCGCGCCGCAAAAGGCTCTAAGACCGCCGCCGAAACCATGGATATTTGCCGGCTGATCCCAGGCAGCCGCACGAGGACGTCATGAACAAGGTCGATCGCGATATCACCAACCTGCCCGACACGACCGTGTCGGTGAAGGAGAAGTTCGGCTTCGAATCGAGGATGGTGGTGCCGGCCTATTCCGTGGCGACCGAGCACGTCCCCGACCTCGATCCCGATTACCTGTTCGACCAGCAGACGACGCTCGCCATCCTCTCCGGCTTCGCCTTCAACCGCCGCGTGATGGTCTCCGGCTATCACGGCACCGGCAAGTCGACCCATATCGAGCAGGTCGCGGCGCGCCTCAACTGGCCGATGGTCCGTGTCAACCTCGACAGCCACGTCAGCCGAATCGACCTCGTCGGCAAGGACGCCATCGTCGTCAAGGAGGGCATGCAGATCACGGAGTTCCGCGACGGCATCCTGCCCTGGGCCTACCAGCACAATGTCGCGCTCTGCTTCGACGAGTATGACGCCGGCCGGCCCGACGTGATGTTCGTCATCCAGCGCGTGCTGGAATCGTCCGGTCGCCTGACGCTGCTCGACCAGAGCCGGGTGATCCGGCCGCATCCGGCGTTCCGCCTGTTCGCCACGGCCAACACGGTCGGGCTGGGCGACACGACCGGCCTCTATCACGGCACCCAGCAGATCAACCAGGCGCAGATGGACCGCTGGTCGATCGTGACCACGCTCAACTACCTGCCCCACGACAACGAGGTCGCGATCGTGCTGGCCAAGGCCAAGCATTACCGCCACGACAAGGGCAGGGACATCGTCAACAAGATGGTCCGCGTCGCCGACATGACGCGTTCGGCCTTCATCAACGGCGACCTGTCGACGGTGATGAGCCCGCGCACGGTGATCACCTGGGCCGAGAACGCCGAGATCTTCGGCAATGTCGGCATGGCCTTCCGGCTGACCTTCCTGAACAAATGCGACGAGCTGGAACGCACCGTGGTGGCCGAGTTCTACCAGCGCGCCTTCGGCGAGGAACTGCCGGAGAGCTCGGCCAACGTCGTGCTGGGGTAAAGCTCATCGTGTCAGACGGCTCTTCGTCATACGAGGTGGTCCTGAGGCCGCTCGACGGGGCAGAGGGCGGAGGCTGGCTAGCCACGATTCCGGCGCTTCCCGGTTGCACAGGAGACGGCGAGACGGAAATGCAGGCAATCGAGGATGTCAGGCTTGCGGCGCTGGAATGGGCCGAGGCCGCGATGGCGGATGGCGATCCCGTTCCGGCGCCGGTGCGGCGCAAACCGATGGCCGCCGAGTAGCGAGGGCAGATGGCGGGTCCCGGCGACAATACGCGTAACAAGCCGAAGGGCGGCAACGACAGCGACGTCTTCAAGCGCGCCGTGACCGTGTGCATGCGCGCCATCTCGGGCGACAACGAGATGGAAGTGGCCTTCGCCAAGGACCGGCCGGCGCTGGCCGGCAACCGGGCGCGCCTGCCCGAGTTGCCGAAGAAGCCGTCGCGCAACGACATCGCGGTGACGCGGGGCCTCGGCGATTCGATGGCGCTGAAGCGCGCCTGCCACGATCTCAAGATCCACACCAAGCTGGCGCCGGAAGGCAAGCAGGCCCGCGCCGTCTTCGACGCCGTCGAGCAGGCGCGCGTCGAGGCGATCGGCTCGCGCGCCATGCTCGGCGTGGCCGACAACATCGGCTCCATGCTGGAAGACAAGTACACCAAGGCCAACCTCGCCGACGTCACCGATCGCGCCGACGCGCCGATCGAGGAGGCGATCGCGCTGATGGTGCGCGAGAAACTGACCGGCCGCGCCGTGCCGAAGAGCGGCGAGCGCATGGTCGGCCTCTGGCGCGAGTGGGTCGAGGAGAAGGCCGGCGCCGACCTCGAAGGCCTTTCCGACAAGCTCGACGACCAGCAGGCCTTCGCCCGAATCGTCCGCGACATGCTCGCCTCGATGGAGATGGCCGAGGAACTCGGCGACGACCAGGAGAGCGAGGACTCCGAGGAGCAGGCCGACGACCAGCCGCAGGGCGAAGAGCAGAGCGAGGAAGGCGGCGAGGACGATTCCGGCTCCGAGGATTCGCGCTCCGAGGACAGCGAATCCTCCACCGAGGACCAGCAGGCGGGCGAGACCGAGGCTTCCGACTCGGACTCCGACGAGCTTGCCGACGACGACGACGCCGACGCCGAGACGCCGGGCGAATCGAAGCGGCCCGAACACCCGTTCACGCAGCTGCCCAAGGAGATCGACTACAAGGTCTTCACCAGCGCCTTCGACGAGACGGTCGGCGCCGAGGAGCTGTGCGACGAGGAGGAACTCGACCGCCTGCGCGCCTTCCTCGACAAGCAGCTCGCCAATCTGCAGGGCGTCGTCGGGCGCCTCGCCAACCGGCTGCAGCGCCGGCTGATGGCGCAGCAGAACCGCTCCTGGGACTTCGACCTGGAAGAGGGCTATCTCGATCCGGCCCGCCTGGTGCGCGTCGTCATCGACCCGATGCAGCCGCTCTCCTTCAAGCAGGAGCGCGACACCAAGTTCCGCGACACGGTGGTGACGCTGGTGCTCGACAATTCGGGCTCGATGCGCGGCCGGCCGATCACGGTGGCGGCGACCTGCGCCGACATCCTGGCGCGCACGCTTGAGCGCTGCGGCGTCTCGGTGGAGATCCTCGGCTTCACCACCCGCGCCTGGAAGGGCGGGCAGGCGCGCGAGAAATGGCTGAAGGACGGCAAGCCGCCCAATCCGGGCCGGCTCAACGACCTGCGCCACATCATCTACAAGTCGGCCGACACGCCGCTGCGCCGGGCGCGGCGCAATCTCGGCCTGATGATGCGCGAGGGCCTGCTCAAGGAGAACATCGACGGCGAGGCGCTTCTGTGGGCGCACAACCGGCTGATCGCCCGGCCCGAGCAGCGCAAGATCCTGATGATGATCTCGGACGGCGCGCCGGTCGACGACTCGACGCTGTCGGTCAATCCGGGCAACTATCTCGAGCGGCACCTGCGTGCCGTCATCGAACTGATCGAGAACCGCTCGCCGGTCGAGCTGCTCGCCATCGGCATCGGCCACGACGTGACGCGCTACTATCGCCGCGCCGTGACCATCGTCGACGCCGAGGAACTGGCCGGCGCCATGACCGAGCAGCTCGCCGAGCTCTTCGCCGAGGAGACGCCGCGCGACATGCGGCGCGGCGGCATGAGGCGCGTCGGATGAACGGTCTCCGGGGCCGCGTCCGCGGCGTCCTCGCAGCCGTCGTCCTCGCGCTGGCTGCCGGGGTCGCGCCGGCGGCGGCGGGCGCGCCGGTCGAGGCGATGGAGGTCTCGGCCCGGCCCATCTCGCAGTTCCGCATCGGCAGCGACGAGCGCAGGTTCGGCCCGTTCGAATTCGTCGGCGGGCTGGAGATGACGTCGCCGGCCGGGGATTTCGGCGCGCTGTCGTCGTTCCGCTTCACCGAGCCGGGCGCCGGCTTCATCGGCGTCGCCGACACCGGCTTCTGGTTCTTCGGCACGGTCGCGCGCGACGCCGACGGCCGGCCCTCGGCGATGGCGGACTTCCGCATGCAGCAGATGGTCGACAAGAGCGGCGCCGCCGTCGACCGCAAGTGGGAAGTCGATGCCGAGGGGCTCGACGTCAGGGACGGCATCGCCAGCGTCGGCTTCGAGCGCAACCACCGCATCGCCCAGTACCGCATCGACCCGGCCGGCATGGGCCCGGCGTTCAAGGAGGTGCCGTTCCTGGTGCCGGCCCACGAGCTGCGCCAGAACAAGGGCTTCGAGACGGTGACGCGGGCGCATCCCCACGGCCAGCACGAGGGCGGCCTGGTGATCGTCTCGGAGCGATCGATCGACAGGCACGGCAACGTCTTCGCCGCGATCATCGAGGGGCCCAACAAGGGCGTGTTCACGGTGAGGCGCGACGGCGACTTCGACATCACCGACGGCGCCTTCCTGCCGGACGGCGACCTGCTCCTGCTCGAGCGGCGCTTCACCATGGCCGACGGCGTGGCGATGCGCCTGCGCCGCATCTACGGCGAATCGATCGCGAAGGGCACGGTCGCCGACGGCCCGGTGCTGATGAGCGCCGACATGGGCTATCAGATCGACAACATGGAAGCGATGGACGTCTGGCAGCGCCCCGACGGCGCCATCATGGTGTCGCTGATGTCCGACGACAACCATTCGATGCTGCAGCGCAACCTCTACCTCGAATTCCGCATGCACGAGGACTGAGACGGGCGGGGGCCAAGGACACCGCGTTCTGCCGCCTTCTCAGCGCCCCTTCGCCGGACCGTTCTCCGCCAGCCAGATGACGTGGCGCGCGCCGCGGCCGCGGCCGGCCCTGGCCTTCACCTCCTCGACGGAAAAGCCGCTGTCGCGCAGCCGGCGCGTGAAGCCGGCGTCGGGCCCCTGCGACCACACCGCCAGCACGCCGCCCGGCTTCAGCGCCCGGCGCGCCGACGCGAGTCCGGCGTGGTCGTAGAGGCGGTCGTTGGCGGCGACGGTGAGGCCCTCCGGGCCGTTGTCGACGTCGAGCAGGATCGCGTCGTAGACGGCAGCGGCGGCCTTGATCAGCGCGCCGACGTCGGCGGTGAGGATCGTCACGCGCGCGTCGTCGAGGCAACCGGCGAAGATCTCCGCCATCGGCCCGCGCGCCCAGGCGACCACCTCGGGGACGAGCTCGGCAACCTCGATCCGCGCGTCGCCACCGAGCGCGGCGAGCGCGGAGCGCAGGGTGAAGCCCATTCCGAGGCCGCCGATGAGGATGCGCGGCTTCGCCCGGCCGGCGATCCTTTCGGCTGCGAGACGCGCCAGCGCCTCCTCGGAGCCGCTGAGGCGGCTGTTCATCAGCTCGTTGCTGCCGAGCATGATCGAGAACTCGCTGCCGCGGCGCTTCAGTCGCAGATCGCCGCTGCCGTCGGGCAGTCTGGCGCTGCCGAGCTGTTCCCAGGGGATCACCGGATCAGGCCAGCGCCGGCCGGCTCCACCGCGCGGCGATCAGGCGGTAGGGGATCAGCGCGAAGAGTGCCATCACCAGCTTGACGCCGAGATCGCCGATCGCCCACGACATCCAGCGCGCCGTCTCGACGGCGAACAGGCCGAGCAGCGGCGTGCTCTCCAGGGCGAAAGCGTCGTCCGGTCCGACGAAGGCGAAGGCGGCGGCGAACGCGATCGAGAAGAAGATCGCCGTGTCGATGACCGAGCTCGACAGCGAACTCAGCACCGGCGCCCGCCACCAGCTCTGCCGGCGCAGGCGGTTGAACACCGACACGTCGAGGAGCTGGCCGGCGAGGAAGGCCGTACCGGACGCAATGGCGATGCGCGCCAGCCGGTCGGCGGCGGTCTCGAACTCGATCAGGCCGAGCCGGAAGAGAAGCGGCGGCACGACGATCGAGCAGGCCACGGCGACCATGAAGCCGACGAGGACGATCCGGCGCGCCACGGCCGGGCCGTAGCGGCGATTGGCGAGGTCGGTGACGAGGAAGGCGAAAGGATAGGTGAACGCGCCCCAGGTGAGCAGGTCGGCGAGGTTCAAGCCGCCGAGCTTTCCCTGGACGGGAAACTGCACGAGCACGTTGGAGGCGACCACGACGAGCGCCATGGCGGCCACGAAGGGCAGGAAACGCGTTGAGGAATGCATTTTTTTATCCTGGGTGATGGAACCAGTGGCCCGCGGTCGCGAAGACCGACGGACCCGGGAAGGCGGTTGTCCCCCGCCTTGAAAGGATCAGGCGGCCTGTTCGGCGACCTTCTTGGCGACCTGCTTCTTCAGCAGACGGGCGCGCTGCGACAGCTCCTTCTCGTCGGCCTTGGCGAGGAAGGCGTCGAGGCCGCCGCGATGCTCGACCGAACGCAGCGCGTTCGCCGAGATGCGCAGGCGCACGTTCTGGTTCAGCGCTTCCGACATCAGCGTGACGCTGACGAGGTTCGGCAGGAAGCGACGCTTGGTCTTGTTGTTGGCGTGGCTCACATTGTTGCCGGTCAGCACGGCCTTGCCGGTCAGTTCACAAGCGCGGGACATGTTCGCGTACCTTCGGTCTTCGGGCCATATCGATCGAGACGCACCTGAGTACGGCGCGCGGTCTCGTCATGCGGCCTCATGGAAAAAGTTGGCGTTCCATAGTTGCATTTGGGCGGGGCGTCAAGCGCAAGCTGGCCCGTTGCGGCGGCCGCGTCCGTCTCCCCCTTCATACTGGCGCCGCATTTTCCGTGTGCAAGAGGGCGAGGGGGCTCGCGCGCCGCGGGTGCGGCGCAATCGTCATCCGGAGACGCCATGGCCGGCCTTGTCCAAACCCTTCTCTTCGCAGCAATGGTCATCACCGTGACGCCGCCGAAGGATGCGCCGGCCGGCCGCGTCGACGACGAGGCGGCGGCCTTCTACGGCGAATACGTCGTCTCCTTCTACGGCCTGCCGGTGGCGAGTTCCACCTTCCGCAGCAGCTTCGGCGGCGACCGCTTCGCCATGGAGGGCGAGCTCTCCAGCGCCGGCCTTGCCCGCATCTTCGACAGCACCACCGCCTCGGTGACGGTCAACGGCCGCTTCTCCGGCAGGAATCCCCGCCCGGACGGCTACTCGGTCTCCTATACGAGCGGCGGCAAGGCCAAGCGCACGGCGCTGTCGTTCTCCGGCGGCCGCGTCTCCGGCGTCGTCAACGAGCCGCCGCTGAAGAAGCGCGGCAAGGACTGGGTCCCGGTCACGCGCAAGCACCTTGCTTCCGTCACCGATCCGATCTCGGCCGTGCTGGTGCGTGCGGAGAGCCTCGACGAGATCTGCCAGCGCACCGTCAGCGTCTTCGACGGCGAGTTGCGCGCCGACCTGAAGCTCGGGGCCGGCAAGCGAGGCAATGTCGACACGGGCGCCTACAGCGGCGAGGCGGTGACCTGCGACGCCCGCTTCGTGCCGGTCGCCGGCTACCGCCCGGGCAACAAGTCGATGGCCTGGCTGCGCGACAAGGGCGCGATCGCCGTGACGTTTGCGCCGCTCGGCAAAACCGGCATATATGCGCCCATCCACGCCACCGTCGGCACGCAGATCGGCACGATCACCCTCGCCGCGCGGCGGCTGGAAGCACGGGAGTAGGGGGCGGCCGTCGCACGCGCCCCGCGAGGGGACGACGATGGCACGTGCAACGCTGATCGGCTTTTCGGCCGTCGCCATGTGGGCGATGCTGGCGCTGTTCACCGACGCGTCGGGCAAGGTGCCGCCGTTCCTGCTGTCGGCGCTGACCTTCGCCATCGGCACGCTCGTCGGCCTCGCGCTGCGGCTCGTCGCGCCGCCGCGGGAGAAGGTCCGCATCCCGCTGCAGGTCTGGGCCGTCGGCATCGCCGGCCTGTTCGGCTACCACTTCTTCTATTTCACCGCGCTGCGCCATGCCCCGGCCGTCGAGGCGAGCCTGATCGCCTATCTGTGGCCGCTCCTCATCGTCCTCGGCTCGGCGCTGATGCCCGGCGAGCGGCTGCAATGGCACCATGTGGCGGGTGCCGCGCTCGGCCTCGCCGGAACCGCGCTGATCGTCACCAAGGGCGGCGGCGTCGCCTTCGACGGCCAGTACGCCTTCGGCTACCTGATGGCGGGCGTCTGCGCCTTCGTCTGGTCCGCCTATTCGCTTCTGTCGCGGCGCTTCCCGGCGGTTCCGACCAGCGTCGTCACCTGGTTCTGCGCGGCCACCTCGGTGCTGTCGCTTCTCTGCCACCTGGCGCTCGAGGAGACGGTGCTGCCGGCAACCGCGGGCGAATGGCTGGCGGTCGTCGGACTCGGCCTGATGCCGGTGGGTGCCGCCTTCTACGCCTGGGACGTCGGCGTGAAGAAGGGCAACATCCAGGTGCTCGGCGCGGCGAGCTACGCGGCGCCGCTCCTGTCGACGCTGGCACTGATCGTCACCGGCTACGCCGAGCCGACGCCGACCGTCCTCGCCGCCTGCGCGCTGATCACGTCCGGCGCGGTGCTGGCGGCGAAATCGATGCTGTTCCGGCGCCGGGGGAGCGAGTCGTCCCGCGCCCACAAAGAAGGGGCTTCCGCATGATGCCGTTTCCGGGAGGAATCGAGGAGACCGCGAACGCGACGCTTCTGTTCTCGTTCGCCGCCGCCGTGCTCTACCTGTTCATCGTCGAGGCCCGGGTGTCGCTGGCGCGCTCGGCGGTCAAGACCGCGTCGATCCTTCTCCTCGCCGTTCTTTCGGCGGTCCGCGACGGGCCCTTCCTGCTGACGGCCGGACTGCTGCTGTCGTCGGCCGGCGACGCCTTCCTGTCGCGCAACGGCGAGCGCGCCTTCATGGGCGGGCTGGCGAGCTTCCTCGTCGCGCATCTTTGCTACATCGCGCTGTTCACGCTTGCCGGCGGCGGCTACGGCCTCATCCTCGTCGACCTCTGGCGCATGGTCGTGGCCGTGCTGATGGCGGGTTTCATGCTCGCCATGATGGTCGTGCTGCTGCCGCGCGTCGGCCCGTCGCTGCGCGGGCCGGTGCTGGCCTACGGCGCCGCGATCCTGATGATGGGGCTTTCGGCGCTGACGCTGGACAATTACTGGATCCTCGTCGGCGCCATCCTGTTCATGGCCTCCGACGCGATCCTCGCCGCCGAGCGTTTCCTCACCTCGGGCGTGTCGCCGAACCGGCTGGCCATGCGCATCGCGGTGTGGATCGCCTACTACGCGGCGCAGCTCACCATCGCGCTCGGCGTGCTCCTGGCGTAAATGCCTCAGTCCGAGGCCGGGGCGGCGTCGGCGGCCTTCGCTTCCGCCTTCTCGACGGCCTGACGGCCAAAGTCGGCCGCGTCGGTGTCCTGGCCGGCCTCGACGATCGAGCGGCGGATGGCGCGGGTGCGCGTGAACAGGTCGAAAAGCTTGTCGCCGTCGCCCCAGCGGATGGCGCGCTGCAGGAAGGCGAGGTCCTCCGAGAAGCGCGCCAGCATCTCCAGGATCGCGTCCTTGTTGTGCAGGCAGACGTCGCGCCACATGGTCGGGTCGGAGGCGGCGAGGCGGGTGAAGTCGCGGAAGCCCGAGGCCGAGTACTTGATGACTTCCGACTTGGTCACCGTCTCCAGGTCGTCGGCGGTGCCGACGATGTTGTAGGCGATGATGTGCGGCAGGTGCGAGACGATGGCCAGCGTCATGTCGTGATGCGCGGCGTCCATCGTGTCGATGTTGGAGCCGCAGCGGCGCCAGAATTCGGAGAGCTTCTCCAGCGCCGCGGGATCCGTGCCCGGCAGCGGCGTGAAGATGCACCAGCGGTTCTTGAAGAGGTCGGCGAAGCCGGCATCGGGGCCCGACTTCTCCGTGCCCGCCAGCGGGTGGCCGGGGATGAAGTGCACGCCTTCCGGGATGTGCGGCTGCATCTGCGCGATCACCGAGGCCTTGGTCGAGCCGACGTCCGTGACGATGGCGCCCTTCTTCAATGCCGGCGCGATGGCCTTCGCCACCGCCTCGGACGAGCCGACGGGCACCGACACGACGATCAGGTCGGCGTCGCGCACGGCTTCGGCCATGTCGGTCGTATAGCTGTCGCCGAGGCCGAGTTCCTCGGCGCGGGCCAACGTCGAGGGGCTGCGCGTGGCGATGGCCACGTGGCCGGCGAGGTTCTCGCGGCGGATGATCCGGGCGAGCGAGGAGCCGATCAGGCCGATGCCGATCAGGGCGACCTTGTCGAACAGGACTTTGGACATCGTCAGGCCTTCAGGAATTCGGCGAGCGCGGCGACCACGCCGCGGTTGGCGTCCTCGCTGCCGATGGTCATGCGCAGCGCGTTGGGGAAGCCGTAGGCGGTGACCCGGCGCAGGATGTAGCCGCGGGCGGAGAGGTACTCGTCGGCCAGCGCCGCCGAGTGCTTGGCCGCGTCGGGGAAGTGGATCAGGATGAAGTTGCCGACGCTCGGCGTCACCCGCAGGCCGAGCCTGCCGAGCTCGGCGGTGACCCAGGCGAGCCACTGGCCGTTGTGGGCGACCGAGCGCTCGACATGGCCGCGGTCGCGCATCGCCGCGACGCCCGCCTCGATGGCGACGGCGTTGACGTTGAAGGGATCGCGTACGCGCTCCAGCGCGTCGACGACTGCCGCCGGCGCGAAGATCCAGCCGATGCGGGCGCCGCCGAGGCCGTGGACCTTGGAGAAGGTGCGCGTCATGACGACGTTGTTCGAACCCGAGACCAGCTCGACGCCGGCCTCGTAGTCGTTGCGGCGGACGAACTCGGCATAGGCCGCGTCGATCACCAGCAGCACGTTGCCGGGCAGGGCGGCATGCAGGCGGCGCACCTCGTCGATCGGCAGGTAGGTGCCGGTCGGGTTGTTCGGGTTGGCGAGGAAGACGATCCTGGTGCGCGGCGTCACCGCCGCGAGGATGGCGTCGACGTTGGCCGTCTCGTCGCTCTCCTTCGCCACGACGGGCGTGGCGCCGACGCCCTGGATGTAGATCTTGTAGGCGAGGAAGCCGTGCTCGGTGTAGATGCCCTCGTCGCCCGGCCCGACATAGATGCGGGTCAGGAGCGCCAGCGCCTCGTCGGAGCCGTTGAAGCACATGATGTTGGCGACGTTCAGCCCATGCGTCTCGGCGATCGCCTGACGCAGCCGCATCGCAGTGCCGTCCGGATAGAGCTCCATGCGCTCGGCGGCGGCCTTCGCCGCATCGATCGCGGCCGGCGAGGCGCCGAGCGGATTCTCGTTCGACGACAGCTTGTAGACCTTCGCCACGCCGGCCGGCGCGGCGCTCTTGCCCGGCACGTAGGCGTCGATGTCCATCACGCCGGGGCGCGGCTGCGGGCGGAGCTCGATGGTCATGGCGGTCGTCCTGCTCGAAGGGGCCCTCGCGGGCGGCCTGCCTCTAGCAAGCTTTGGCCGTTGACGCAAAGGCCGGCCGGGCCTAAAAGCCCGAGGTCCCGTGGTGATTTGGCCGGTCGGCTTGCAGCCACGTTAAACAAGTCGCTAAAGGGCCGTTCAACGCAAACCCGCTGGACCGGCCGCGATGTCGCCGCCGGTCTTCGTTTTGGAGTTTGCGCAAATGCCGATCAAGATCCCCGACCATCTTCCCGCCCGCGACGTGCTCGTGCGCGAGGGCGTGTCCGTCATGGACGAGCGGACGGCGCTGCGCCAGGACATCAGGCCGCTGCAGATCGGCCTGCTCAACCTCATGCCCAACAAGGTCCGCACCGAGGCGCAGTTCGCCCGGCTGATCGGCGCGACGCCACTGCAGGTCGAGCTGACCCTGGTGCGCATCGGCACGCACAAGGCCAAGAACACGTCGGAGGATCATCTCATCACCTTCTACCAGACCTGGGAGGAGGTGGCCGACCGCCGGTTCGACGGCTTCATCGTCACCGGCGCGCCGATCGAGCTGCTGCCCTTCGAGGACGTGACCTACTGGGAGGAGCTGACGCGTATCCTCGACTGGACCACGTCGAACGTGCACTCGTCCTTCTTCGTCTGCTGGGGCGCGATGGCCGCGGCCTGGCATTTCCACCGCGTGCCCAAGTACACGCTCGACAAGAAGGCGTTCGGCGTCTTCCGCCACCGCAACCATGCGCCGACCTCGCCCTATCTCGCCGGCTTCTCGGACGATTTCGCCATTCCGGTGTCGCGCTGGACGGAAGTGCGGGCGGCCGACATCCGTCCGGAGTCGGGCCTGGAGCTGCTCATGGAATCGGACGAGACCGGTCCCTGCCTGCTGGCCGAGAAGACCGGCAACCGGCTCTACATGTTCAACCACATCGAGTACGACTCCACCTCGCTGAAGGAGGAGTACGACCGCGACGTGGCGGCCGGCGTGCCGATCGCCGTCCCGCACGGCTATTATCCCGACGACGATCCGTCGCGCCCGCCGCTGAACCGCTGGCGCTCGCACGCGCACCTGCTCGTCGGCAACTGGATCAACCAAGTCTACCAGACGACGCCCTACGAGTTCGTCAAGAGCGGTGCGGCCACGCCGGTGCCGTCGCGGACCGGGACGTAAGTCGCGCGTCGGCGACCGATCGGGCGTCGAGGCGGCAGCGAGGGGCTACCCCTCCGTACCGCCGAGCGCCGGGTCCGGCGCGAAGCGGTCGTCGCGCTCGCCCTTCGCGCAGTCGACCGGCTCGCGCGCCGAGACGGGCCGCGGTGCGGCGGAAAGCCCGCTCACCTCGAGGATGAGCTTGCGACGGATCGCCGTGGCGAATTCGGCGATGCCGTTCACCGGCAGCACGAAGGCGCCCGGCCCGCCGGTCACGCATTCGGCGTAGTAGCGGTCGAGATCGGGGAAGGTGCGCGACGGGCTGACGAGGATCGGCAGGCCGTTGACGACGATGCCTCGCGCCACCGCGGCGTCTCGGGCGAGATCGACCGGCGCGCCCTTGTTGTTGGGACCGTCGCCGGAGACGTCGACGACCAGGCGGTCGCCTTCGATGCCGTTTCGATCGAACAGCGTGGCGGCATGGGTGATCGCCGTCGAGATCGAGGTGCCCAGTGTGGCTCCCGTTTCGATCGCGGGGATCGAGGCGGCGAAGGCCGCTGCGCTTTCCGGGCCGTCGACGATGCGCCAGCCGACGCGCGAGGCATCGTGGATGCTGTCCGACCATTCGAAATAGGCGAGCGCGATGCGTCCGTGGACGCCCGAGCGCACGGCTTCGACGAAGGCGGGATCGATCAGCGCAGCGATATATCCGGCACGCTGCAATGCGAGTTCGCTCTCGTCCATCGAGCGCGAGACGTCGACCGCGAGTACCAGCTCGACGTCGACCGCGACCGGTCCGCCGGCCGGCAGCGACGGCTCGCCGAGGGCGCATCCCACGCAGGCAAGAACCGCTTCCAGCATGTGCCGGCTCCCGTTCAGAAGCCCTGGCATGCCATGCAATCGCGGCGAAATCGCAGCGTCAGGCCGGTCCTGCCGCGGCGGATTTCGGCTTCGGTGGAGGGATCGCGCGCGCCGAGCGCGTCGCCGCGCCCTGCGGGGAGAAGACCGGCACGAAGACGCGGCGCGAGGCGCGCTGCGCCACCGGCACGCCCTGGTAGAGCCGCTTCTGCGCCTCGACGACGATGACGCCCGAAAACATCGGCCAGAGGCGGCGGCCGGTGCTTTCGAGGAAGCGGTGCGATTGCAAAAGCCAGCGCCGCCGCGACGGCGGAAAGAGCAGGGCCTCCGACCACGCCGCCGGCGTGAAGTTGGTCTCGCGCAGCAGGTCGGAGAGCTGAGAACGGGAGAACGGCCGTCCCTGGCCGAAGGGCGTGTGCTCGAAGCGCGCCCAGATGCCGCGCCGGTTGGGCACGACGATGACCACCCGCCCGGCCGGCGAGAGCACCCGCCAGACCTCGTTCAGCGTCTCGCGCGGGTTCTCGGCATGCTCCAGCGAATGGACCAGCAGCATGCGGTCGATCGAGGAATCGAACAGCGGCAGCTCCTCGTCGAAGACGAGCGCCGTGGCGCAGGGGCCGCCATGCGGCCACGCCACCGCCCCTTGCGTCGCCGGCATGAAGGCGAAGACGCGCTCGGCGTCGGTGCCGAAGCGCTCCAGCCAGGGAAGCGCATAGCCGAGGCCGACCAGCCGCTCGTTGGGCAGTGCCGCCCAGATCGACGACAGCGCCCGCGTGATCGAGCGCTCGGCGAGCCGGCCGAGCAGCGAGGCATAGAAGGCGCGCAGGTCGACGATGTCGGAGTGCATGGCCGCGGACGGTAGCGGCGTGCGTCCGTCGATGCAAGGAAGGACGGAGCGCCGCGCCATGCGCATCCGCCATGATCGCCGCGCGTTTGCGGAGGTATGATCGATCGCGAATCTGCTTTAGGTTCCGGCCTTCCCAGGGAGTTCGCCATGACATTGCAGATCGACCAGTTCATGTGCCGGAGCGACAATTTCGGCGTCCTCGTCCACGACCCGAAGAGCGGCCAGACCGCCCTGATCGACGCGCCCGAGGAAGCGCCGATCCTCGCGGCGATCGAGCGTACGGGCTGGAAGCTGACCCATATCCTGACCACCCACCACCACGCCGACCACGTCGAGGCGAATCTCGCGCTGAAGGCGCGCTTCGGCCTGACCATCGTCGGGCCGGCGGCGGAGGCGGCGAAGATCCCGGGCATCGACCGGACGGTGGCCGACGGCGACAGCTTCGCCTTCGGCGGCGAGACCGTGCGCGTCATCGCCACGCCCGGCCACACCGCCGGCCACGTCACCTATCATTTCCCGGCGACCGGCGTCGCCTTTGCCGGCGACACGCTGTTCGCGCTCGGCTGCGGGCGCCTGTTCGAGGCGAAGCCGCCGGTCATGTACGAATCGCTGAAGAAGCTCGCCGCCCTGCCGCTGGAAACCAGGGTCTATTGCGGCCACGAATACACGCTCGCCAACGCGCGCTTCGCGCTCTCGGTCGATCCGACCAACTCGGCGCTGAAGGAACGTGCCAGGCTGATCGAGGCACAGCGCGGGCGCGGCGAGCCGACGCTGCCGACGACGATCGGCGCCGAGCTTTCGACCAATCCCTTCCTGCGCTGGCACGACCCGGTGATCCGCCGCAACCTCGGCATGGAGGGGGCGACCGACGCCGAGGTGTTCGCCGAGATCCGCAAGCGCAAGGACGTCTTCTGAGATGACGGCGGCCGAGATCGTCGCCGCACTCGGCATGGCGCCATCCGGAAGGCGGCTGGTACGTGGAGACGTTCCGCGACCAGGCCGGGGGGCCGCGCGGCCATTCGACCGCGATCTACTTCCTGCTGGAGGCAGGCGACGTCTCGGCCTGGCACCGCGTCGTCGATGCCGTCGAGGTCTGGCACCACCATGCCGGCGCGCCGCTCGCGCTCTCGATCTGCGAGGAGGGCGGAACGGTGGAGACGATGCGGCTCGGTTCCGACATCCTCGCCGGCGAACGGCCGCAGGGCGTGGTGCCGGCGAACTGGTGGCAGACGGCGCGCAGCCTCGGCGACTGGACGCTGGTCGGCTGTACCGTGGCGCCGGGTTTCGACTTCGCCAGCTTCGAGCTCGCCGCGCCCGGCTGGGCTCCGCGATAGCCTGAAGCGTCAGTCCAGCGGCCGGATCTGGCCCAGCGGAATGAAGCCGAGCGTGGCCTTGCCGCGCACGATCTTCAGCGGCATCGACGGTTCGCTGCCGAGCAGGGAAAGCCCCATGAAGCCCTGCTGGATCGGGTTTTTCTGTTCCGGGAAGGCGGTGGCGAGCACGTCGGCGACCGCCATCGGGTCGCGAATCGTGACGATGAGGTCGGCATCGATCAGGCCGTCCCCGGCGATCGACACCGGCCCCTTGATCGACACGCCGGCGTCGCCGGAGGCGAGGTCGAGCGCGGCGATGTCGACGGCCTGGCCGCGCAGCGACTTCGGCCGGCTGCGCAGGAGCGCGACGCCGTCCTTCACCGTCGCCTCGCCGCTGCCGTCCATCTTCGGCAGGGTCCTTCCGCCGACGAGGGCCGGGTCGACGGTCAGGCCGGCGAAGCTGCCGGCCCAGTCGATGTCGGCGCCGTCGGGGCGCAGGTGTCCCTCGGTCCTGTCGGCGGCGAAAAGCGGCGCGGCCGCCGCGCCGGCAGCGTCCGACGTGCCCTTCAGCCCCTCGGCTTCCACCGATACCCTCTCGGGCAGCGGCCTGGCGATGCGGACGCTGGCGCGCAGCCTGTCCCAGTCGAGGCGGATCGCGCCGAGGCCCGGCGCGGAGACGTGCAGCGGGCCGTCGAGTTCGGCGAGCGCGCGGTTCGGCTGGTAGACCTGGGCGAGCGACCGGAAGCTTCCCGCGGAAGCCTCGATCCGGCGCGCGCCGTCGGCGTAGGCGAGGCGATCGCAGGACACGCCGATACGGAAGGGGAAGCCGCCGACCTGGGGATTGTCGCATTCGACGCTGACCTCGCCGCGGTTCATCGTCACGAGCCTCGCAACCACCTCGGCCTTGACGCGGTCGGCGACGTAGAACCAGCCGGCGCTGTAGCCGCCGAACAGGACGACGATGAAGATCGTCAGCCAGAGGAACCTGCGGCTCTTCCTGGGGCGTCGGGCTTCGCTTGACGTCATGCTGCGGGTCTCGCTACGGCAACGGCAGGGCAGTGGCGACGCGGAGTGGCCGCGCCGGTTGCATGTGGTGCGATATGGGCGATTTTTGGGTTTTCGGCTACGGGTCTTTGATGTGGCGCCCGGGTTTTGCCCATGTCGAGACCCGCCGCGCGCGGCTGAACGGCTATCACAGGTCGCTCTGCGTCTATTCCTGGGTGCACCGCGGCACCGAGCGGCGCCCGGGCCTCGTGCTCGGCCTCGACCGCGGCGGCAGCTGCGTCGGGCTGGCCTACCGCGTGCCGGACGACCTGCGCGAGGAGGTGGTGGCGTACCTGCGGGACCGCGAACTCGTCACCAGCGTCTATCTCGAGCGGACCCTTCCGGTCCGCCTGGCAGGAGGCGAAACGGTGGGCGCGCTCTGCTACACCGTCGACAGGACGCATCGGCAGTATGCGGGCAACCTCGAGCCCGCCGAAGCAGCCGCGACGGTCGCCGGCGCGGCCGGAGTGTCGGGCGCGAACGAAGACTACGTGGCGTCCACCATCGCCCATCTCGAGGCGCTCGGCATCAGCGACCGCTGGCTGGAAGAGGTCGGCCGGCTCGTCACGCCCGCGGCTCGGTGACCTGCGGCCATCCGCTCCTGTCCTTCAGGAGCCGATCGAGGTGCGCCGGCAGGTGCTCGGCGTGACGCCGACGAATTCCTTGAAGGCCCGGTTGAACTGGCTGGCGCTGCGGAAACCGGTGGCGTTCGCGATGTCGTTGACCGGCATCTGCGTCCTGATGAGGAGATCCTTCGCCTTCTCGATGCGGCGCTTCATGACATAGCGGTGCGGCGGTTCGCCGAGCGTGGCCTTGAAGGCGCGGGCGAAATGGAAGCGGCTCAGCCTCGCTACGCCGGCGAGGTCGTCCAGGCGGATCTCGTCGCCCAGCCGGTCCTCGATGAACTCGCGGACCAGCTTCTCCTGGCCGGCCGAAAGTCCGCCGACCCGGCTTTTCACCGATTCGGGCAAACCCCGCGCCTGCAGGCGCTGAAGCTCGACCGCGGCCAGCAGGCCGAGCGTCTCTGCATAGAGCTCGTCGTCCGCGGCCTCGTCGGTGAGGATGTCCTGGAGCTTGATCAGCGTAGATTGCAGCGCACGGTCGTCGAAGTAGATCAGCGGTGCGTGGTCGGCTCCCTGGTAGAGCCTCTCCGTCTCCTCGGCGATCAACGCGGGATCGAAATAAAGCACAGTGAAGCTGTTCGTCCGTTCGACCGGATTGGCCCAGCCGGAGACGGAGCATTGCGGCGGGACATAGGTAATCTTGTTGCGCAGGTCGCCGCCGGGTACGGGTTTCAGGCCGTCGACATGCATGCTTCCGTCGGCAAGAATCAGGTCGTGCAGCGCGAGGTAGTGGGTCGAACCGGTAAAGGCGAAGCTGTAGTCGCTCTGGTGGTTGATGCGCGTGTGTTCGCAGGCGATGCCGGACCATTTCGCCGTTCGGCGGAAGTCGGGCCGGCGGCCAGGCTTCTTGAATTTCAGCGACAGTGCTTCGATGTCGTTCATCGATCTTCCCGGCAAGTCGAGCATACGAAGCCCTAAACCCAAGGCCTTGTGCCAGACTTGCGGACAGGGCGATGTCCGCGCCAATGTTTTTCGACAATGGCGTAGAAGTCAACATGCGCCGTTCGAAGAGCCGGAATATTCTTCGAAGCTGAAGATGCGAACTCCGCCCGGGAGAGAAAGGTTACGCTGACGCTGGGGAAGGGGTCGGCGTCGAGGTATTTGTCCGGTCTGTTCGGCTGCTTCTCCTCTTCATTTTGTACGGTAACGAACTTATGTCGTATATTGCGACGCGCGGGTCAGCCGCGCGCGAAGGCCGACACGACCTTGCCCGGAACCGCAAAGGGCCTCGGCCGGGCCCGATCGTTCGCCCGCGGCGCCACGGTGTCGCGCGCCCGCAGGCTATCGTCCCGCTGCGGCTCGGTGCCTATCTCGAACCGCGCGACGAGCGCCGTCATCGCCTCGGCTTCGCGGGCCAGCGAATGGCTTGCCGCGGTGCTCTCCTCGACCATCGCTGCGTTCTGCTGGGTCATCTGGTCCATCTGGCCGACGGCGATGTTGATCTCGGCGATGCCGTTGGCCTGCACCTCGGCGGAGGTCGCCAGTTCGCCGACGAGCGCGCCGATCTCGGCGAAGGAGCCGGCGATGCGTAGCAGGGCCTTGCCGGTGTCGTCGACCAGCCTGACGCCGCTGCCGACATGCTCCGAACTCGCGGAGATCAGCGCCTTGATCTCCTTGGCGGCCTCGGCCGAGCGCTGGGCGAGCGCGCGCACCTCCTGGGCGACGACGGCGAAGCCCCTGCCGGCCTCTCCGGCGCGCGCCGCCTCGACGCCGGCGTTCAGCGCCAGAAGGTTGGTCTGGAAGGCGATCTCGTCGATGACGCCGATGATCTGGCCGATCTGCTTCGAGGATGTGGCGATCCTGGCCATCGCGTCGACGGCCTGGCCGACCACCTCGCGGCTCACCTCGGCATCGTCGCGGTTTCTCGACACGGCCGCGTTCGTCTTGCGCGCGGCCTCGGCAGAGTCCCGGACGTGCCGGGTCAGCTCGTCGATCGCCGCCGCGGTCTCCTCGAGGTTCGCCGCCTGCTGCTCGGTGCGGCGTGACAGGTCGTCGGACGCCTTCGAGATCTCGGCGGAGCCGCCCTGGATCGCCTCGGAGGCGTCGCGCACGGCGACGATGATCGTCCGCAGGCTGTCGACGGCGCGGTTGAAGCCGAGCGTCAGGCGGTGCGACTTCGCCGAAAGGGATTCGTCGACGCTGGTCGACAGGTCGCCGGCGGCGACGCGCTCCAGCGCATCGGCGAGCAGGGACAGGGACCGTTCCTGCTCGGTCTCGGCGGCGAGGCGGGCAGTTTCGAGGTTCTCGAGATAGATCGAGATCGACAGGTCCATGTCGAGCATCGCCGCCTTGACCAGCGCGGCCAGTTCCGATGCCATGCCCTCGAGATCGGCCGTCTCCCTGCCCCTGCCGAAGCCGAAGCGGCGGGGTGCCCTGGCGCACCGCTTCATGACGATGGCGGTGATCAACTCCTCGAGAATCAGCGCATAGCCGCCGATGTACCAGCGCGGCTCGAGGCCGATGCGTGCGTGGACCGAGCCGATGGTCTTGACGTTCTTCTCGTAGGCAGGCCCGAAATCGCCCGAGGCGATCGAATGCCAGTGGCCTTCCTGGCGCGACTTGGCGGCCGCCATGTGGTCGGAACTGGAGAAGAAGCGGGCGGTCTCGGGCGTCTGGCGCACCTTGTCGTAGAAGCGGTCGAGCGCGCCGTCCAGGGCGTCATGAATGATCGGCGAGATGCCGCGCAGCGTCTCCCGCGCCTCCCCGTCGAGGCCGATGAAGTCCAGTCGCGCCGAAAGCGCGTCCGCGTTGCGATGCATGATATTCCTCGTGACTGGGCGCACGAAATCTCCCCGGTGGCGAGGCCGGGCGATGGTTCCGTGCCGTTCTGAAGCTCTCTCTGACGTGCCGGACGGTAGGCGGCATATATTAACGCCAGCTGAAATAACCCAGCGGCATTGTCGTTTTTTGCGGCGTTTTGCGTGTTTTGTACGCACTAGGCGACCGCAAAGCTTAAATCCTGTGCCAAATCCGCAGTAAAGTCGCCCAATACGGGCATGCGCCGTGATCACAGGTCGACAATGTACAATTTTAAGTAATCGCCGCGGATCGGCCAGTGGAGCCGGTGGGCGCGGCGGTGCGCGCACTTTCCATGAGGCGCGCCGGTCGTACCGCCGGCGCGGAAGATCATTGAGGGGATTACCGGACGACGCCGAGTTCGGCGAGGCGCTTCTTCGCCGAGGGCGGCAGCGCCGGCGGATTGGGGCCGGTCGCGGCCTCGACGAGGAAGGCGTCGCTGGCCTTCTCGGTTTCGTCGACCAGCCGGGCCATGAACTCTTCCTTCGGCAGTCCGGCCGGGATCGCCGGCAGGAAGGCGGCCTTGATCGTGCCGGGATAGCGGAGGAACTTGCGGCGCGGCCAGTAGAGGCCGGCGGCATGGGCCACCGGCACGACCGGAACGCCGAGCTCGGTGTAGAGCTCGACGATGCCCCACTTGTAGGCAGGCTCGGCGCCGGGCGACCGGCGCGTGCCCTCCGGATAGATGATCAGCTGGCGCGGGTTGCGCGCCATCTCGGCCTTGGTCGCCGCGACCACGGCGCGCAGCGCCTTCGAGCGGCTGCCGCGGTCGACGGGGATCATGCGCATCCGCCAGACGTACCAGCCGAAGAACGGGATCCAGGTCAGCTCGCGCTTGAGGATGTAGAGCGCGTCCGGGATATAGGGCAGGAACGCGATGGCGTCCCAGAAGGACTGGTGCTTCGGCGCCAGGATGTAGGATCCCGCGGGCAGGTTCTCGACGCCGGTGATCTCCACCCGGGTGCCGGCGATGACCCGGTGCAGCCACAGGCTCGACTTTACCCACACCTTCGGCACGAGCCAGGCGCGCTGGCGGTCGACGAGGAAGTAGAACGGCGTCCAGACGATCATCTGGCCGATCAGGTTGACGTAGAAGGCGATGTTGAACGCCAGTGAGCGGAGTTGCAGCATGGAGGTACCGGGCGGATAAACCGACCGCTGGTTACACCATGGCCGCGCAAAAGCAAAATCGGCGCTGTTCAGCGATCGGCGGCCTTGGCGACGGCGAGCGGTTCGTCGCGCGGGCCGCCGGGGACCAGCCCGCGGACGAGGGCGGCGAGGTACTTGGTATACTCGGTGAAGATGACGCGCAGCGCGTCGGGCTTGGTCATCCAGCCGCCGTCGCCGAGCGGCGTGTTGACCACGGGATAGGGCACCAGTTCGGCGCTCACGAGATGGCGGCGCATCTCCAGGAGGCTGCGCGGCATGTGATAGTTGTTGGTCACGACGATGATGCGGTCGAAATCGTGGTCGGCCGCCCACTTCGCGCTTTCAGCGGCATTGCCGATCGTGTCGAGCGCGGCGTGGTCGATGTCGACGCAGCAGGAGAAGAGTTCCTTGCCGGCGCCGGCCGCGGCGCGGATGTCTTCGTCGCGCGCCGCGGGATTGACGCCGCTGATCAGCAGCCGGCGGCCCTTGCCGGATTCGAGCAGATCGAAGGCGGCGCCGAGGCGGGACTGGCCGCCGGTGAGGACGATGATGGCGTCGGCGCGCTGCGGGTCGGCGGGCGGTGCCAGGCTGCCGACATGGCTGGCGAACCAGGCGAAGCCGCCGACGAAGGCGGCGAGGAACAGAAGCGCGGTGATCGAGGCCGCGCGCACCGCAGTGCGCCGGCGAGCGGGCACGATTGCCGCCCCGTCGCCCGCTCCACGCCCGGCGATCTGTTCCTGTCCCGTCATGGTTGCATCGTAGCGCGCCGGATCGCCGAGGGAACAGTGGGAATCCACAGGCTTCGGCACAAGTAGTTACAGTCGTTCGCCATCCGTGAACGCCTCAATAGTCGACGGGGCGCTGGTCCAGGCCGCCGAGATAGCGCAGCACGGTCACATGCGACGTCGCCGCGGTCAGCACCGCCACGGCGGCGACCACGAGCGCGACGCCGGCATAGCCGGTCGTGCCGATGGAGAAGTTGCCGAACAGCGCCGTCGCCTGGTCCGCCTCGGGCGTTGCCATGTTGGAGGCGGTCCACCAGGCGAAGCCGGCGAAGACGAGGATCGCCGCGAATCCGCCGGCCGCGGCGCCCTTCACGCCGGTGACGAGGAAATGGCGGCGGAACTCGGCGGCGATGAAGCGTGCATCGGCGCCGACGAAGTTGAGCACCTCGATGATGTGGCCGTTGCCGGCGATCGCGCCGCGCGTGGCGAAGACGACCGAGAGCACGGTGGCCGCCAGCATGAGAACGAGCACGGCGGCGCCGATGGTCACCGTGGTCCGCGCCATCGCGACGAGCCGGTCAACCCAGGTGCGGTGGTCGTCGACGGACGCGCTGGGCAGCTCGGCGGTCAGCATCGTGCGCATGGCGGCGAAATCGGGCGGATTGTCCTGGTCGATCGTGACGATGACGAGGCGCGGCACCGGGAGCTCGTCGAGGTCCAGCCCGCTGCCGAGCCAGGGTTCGAGCAGCCGCGCGGTGGCCTCGCGGTCGACGATGCGCGCCGACTTCACGCCGGCGAATCCCGCGGCGAGGCGCGAGGCGGTTTCGAGGGCCGCCTCCATGTCGAGGCCGTCGGCCGGCTTGATCTGGATGGTGGCCTCGCGGGCGATCTGGGTCTGCCAGGTATTCGCCGCGTCGCCGACCAGCGTGACGGCGCCGAGGGTCAGGCAGGACAGGAAGGTCATGATGGCGATGACCAGCACCAGGGCGCTGCCCGCCACGCTTCGCTCGGGCACGATGGACGTGGTCCGGCGCGGCGGCGGCGAGACCGTCTCCAGGCTCTGGACAAGGGCGCCTTCGGCGGCGGCTCCGCCGGTCTCAATCATGGATTTCCAGCCTCCCGCCAGAGAGGATCATGCGCCGCGCGTCGACCTGCTCCATCAGGCCGACGTCGTGCGTGGCGATGACGACGGCCGTGCCGAGGCGGTTCAGTTCGAGGAACAGGCGCAGCAGCCGGCGCGCCAGCGGCGGGTCGACGTTGCCGGTCGGCTCGTCGGCGAGCAGGATCTCCGGCTGCTCGATCAGAGCCCGGGCGATCGCCGCGCGCTGCTTCTCGCCGCCCGACAGCACCGGGGGCAGGGCGTTCATGCGGTCGCCGAGACCGACCCATTTCAGCAATTCGTGGACGTCGCCGCGGTAGCTCGCCTCCTCGCGCCCGCGCACGCGCAGCGGAAGGGCGACGTTCTCGTAGGTCGTCATGTGGTCGAGCAGGCGGAAGTCCTGGAAGACCACGCCGATGCGCCGCCTGAGCATCGGCAGTTCCTTGCGGGTGATGCGCGCCCGGTCCTTGCCGAAGACCGTGATGAGGCCGCGCGTCGGCTTGAGCGACAGGAACAGGAGCCGGAGCAGCGTCGTCTTGCCGGCGCCGGACGGCCCGCTGAGGAACTGGAACGAGCCCTGCGGCACATGGAACGAGATGTCGCGGAGGATTTCCGGACCCATCCCGTATCTCAGGCCGACATTCTCGAAGCGGATCACGTTGGACTGGCCCTGGGTTCCGGCGGCCGGCGCGGCCCGATTGCCTCCCGACCATCGATCCGCATGGTTAACGTGCGGTTAACGAAGACCACCGGAAGGGGCCTTCACCGTCGATTGGTGGCGAAACGTTAACCATTTCGGTTTACCCGGCCTTAAGCAGGACGCCTCCGGATGAACCGCATGGCAGACGAAGTGAAGGCACGCCCGGTTTCCGGCGAAATCATGACTGCCGCCCGCCACGGCCGGGCGGCGGCCGCCGAAGACGCGGACATCGTCGATGCCGAATACGAGATCGTGCGTGCGCCCGCAGCGGCGGATGCGGCGCGCCCCGTTCTCCAGCCGGAGACGGCCGCCGCCGGCGGCATGGAGATGCTGCGCGGTTCGGTCGCGCCGCCGGCCGCCGGGCCGTCGCGCGGGGGACCGGTCTTCTGGGCGACAGGCCTTGCGGCTGTCGCCGCCGCGTTCTGGCTGTCGGGCGGACACGCGCTGGTCGTCGACGGAACGCAGGCCGTCGCCGGGCCGGCGACGTCGCTGCGGATCGGCCCGGTCGAATCGCGCGTCGGCAGGGCCGGCGACCGGCTGATGCTGTTCGTCGACAGCGAGGCGATCAACGACGGCTCGCGGCCGGCCCAGCTGCCGCCGATCGAGATCCGGGTGACGGCGGCGAACGGCCGCGTCACGCTCTACAATCTGGGGACAGCCGAGCAGTTGGTCGCCGCCGGCGGCCGCTATGCCTTTTCCAGCCGGCTCGAAGTGCCTAAGAACGGCGTCAAGGCCGTTGCGGTCGCTTTCAGGGAGGACGGCCATGCCCGTGGTTCGTGGTAAGGACATCGAGGTCCTGTACAGCGCGTCGGCGATCGCGCGGCGCAACCTCGAACTCGCCAAGGACATCGCCGCGCGCGACTACCACGACCTGCTGGTCATCTCGATCCTCAAGGGGTCGTTCATCTTCGCCGCCGACCTGATCCGCGCCATGCACGACACCGGCCTGTCTCCGGAGGTCGAGTTCATCTTCATCTCCAGCTACGGCGCCGGCACGACCAGCGGCGAGGTCAGGGTGCTGCGCGACATCGACAACGAGGTCGCCGGCCGCGACGTGCTCCTGATCGACGACATCCTGGAATCGGGAAAGACGTTGAAGTTCACGCGCGAGATGATGCTGGCGCGCGGGGCGCGCAGCGTCGCGATCGCCGTGCTGCTCGACAAGCACACGCGCCGGCAGACGGATCTCACCGCCGACTTCGTCGGCTTCGAATGCCCCGACTACTTCGTCGTCGGCTACGGCATGGACGTCGCCCACGCATTCCGCGAACTGCCGTTCGTGGGTATCGTCAGGGGCGACGCGTAGGCAAGGGCGGACGGCAATGGCGCGGATACTGGTCGTCGAGGACGACGATTCGGTGCGGACCTTCACGGCGCGCGCGCTCGTCGCCGCCGGCCACGCCGTCGAGACCGCGGAGGACGGCGAGGCGGGGCTGGACTGCATCGGCCGCATGGGCGGCCGCTACGATCTCGTGCTCTCCGATATCCGCATGCCGGTGATGGACGGGATCGAGATGGCGCTTGCCGCCGCCCGCGCCCACCCCGGCATCAGGATCCTGCTGATGACCGGCTACGCCGAGCAGCGCGAACGCGCCGCCGAACTTTCGGCGATCATCGTCGACGTCGTGCAGAAGCCTTTCACGCTCGCGCAGATCCGCTCCGAGGTCGAACGCGCGCTCGCCGCCTGATCCTGCGACAGAAGATCGCGAGTTCCGCAACGTCATCAAGTCCGGCCGGTCGGAAGGGCAAGAAACGGCCCCCGGCGCGCCGGCGCGTAACCTATCTTTTACGCATTTGTCTCAAATCTGAACTTGAGACCGCCAAGCGCGGAATCGAGCGCTCCCCCCACCATCTGCATATCTGATGGCCCGCTCTGTCTTGGACAGGACGCGTTCCGGCACGATTTCGCGATTCGGCGGGGCGGTGTTTCGAAGAACGGCACATGCAGGTGCCGGCATGTGGAATCGATGGAGAGGTAAGGCCTTGTTCCTGCAGAATCTGAAAATGTCGCGCAAGTTCGCGCTCGCATACCTCGCCGTCGGCGCCATCATCGTCGCGATGAACGGCGCCGCGCTGTGGAATCTCCACTCGATCGGCGCCGCCCAGGTCCACGAGGCGCGGTCGAAGTCCGCCGCGGCCGCTGCCATTTACTCCCGACTGTCGCTGGCGCGGGTGGAGAACTCCTACCGCGGCTTCCTGCTTTCCGGCGACGACTACTATGTCGGGCGCATCGACAAGCACCAGGGCACGCTCAGCTCCCATCTCGACACGCTGCGGACGCTGCACGCCGGCGACACCGAGATGCTCGGCATGGTCGACACGGCGTCGACGGCGCTGGCCCGCTATCGCCAGGAGGTGATCGATGTGGGCAAGAAGCTCGCTGCCGATCCGCTGACCCTCAACAAGGCGGTGCTCATGGTCGGCCCCGACGGCGCGGCCGACAAGCTGATGTCGCCGATCGAGGACGCCATCGACGCCATCATCGAGGTCGAGACAAAGGCGAATGCCGCCTTCACCGCGGAGACGGCGAGCAACATCCAGATCGCGACCATGGCGATGTATTCCGGCCTTGCGGTCTCTCTCGCGATCGCGGTGGCCCTCGGCCTTCTGCTGACCCGCCTCGTCGCCACGCCGGTTCGCCAGCTGACGGCGGCCATGGGACGTCTCGTCTCCGGCGACAACGACGTCACGGTTCCCGCGATCGGCCGCCGCGACGAGATCGGCCAGATGGCCGACGCGGTCCAGGTCTTCAAGACCGCCCAGATCGAGAAGGCCAGGCTCGAGGCCGAGGCCGTGGAAACCCGCGCCGAGGTCGAGGGAGGCCGGGCGCGGACCGAGGCGGAGAAGGCCCGCGAGGCGGCCGAGGACCAGAGGGCGATCGTCGCGCTTGCCACCGGGCTGGCACGGCTCGCCGAAGGCGACCTGACGCACCGCATCACCGAGGCCTTCGCGCCGAAGACCCAGCAGCTGAAGGCCGACTTCAACACGGCGATCTCGCAGCTCCAGGAGACGGTGCGCACCATCGACGGCGCGGTCATGGCGATCCGCACCGGCACCGGCGAAATCAGCCATGCCGCCGACGACCTGTCGCGGCGCACCGAGCAGCAGGCGGCGAGCCTCGAGGAGACGGCCGCCGCACTCGACCAGGTCGTCACCACGGTGAAGCGGACGGCCGAAGGCGCGCGCCAGGCGGCGCGGGTCACCGGCGAGGCGCGCGACGGCGCGGTCAAGTCCGGCGCCGTCATGCGCGACGCGATCTCCGCCATGGCCGAGATCGAGAAGTCGTCGGACAAGATCAGCCAGATCATCGGCGTCATCGACGAGATCGCCTTCCAGACCAACCTGCTGGCGCTCAACGCCGGCGTCGAGGCGGCGCGGGCGGGCGAGGCGGGTCGCGGCTTCGCGG
>CALFXR010000141.1 GCA_937958475.1 uncultured Mesorhizobium sp.
TCCTTCGGATCGAGCGCCGGATCGTGAACGGCGAACACATAGCGATGTCCCGCGAACTGTTCGCCCAGGAACTCGCGAACGGCTGCTTCAAACGCGGCCCCATCCGTGCCGGCCCGCGCCGACACGATCAGATGCATGACGTCCCTGCCCCTGCGACTGTGCAATTCCTTGCGCCATTCTTTCTGGACAAGATCGCCGGCGAGCGCCGCATCCCCGATTAGCCGCCCGGTGTCGTCACGAACTTCCCTGTCGGTCCCAGTGAGCAGTTCGCGCACACGCGCGGTGCCCCATTCCACGCCGTTGCCGTAACCGTGGAACCGAAAGCTCGCCTCGACATCACGGCCGGCGTCGGAAACCTCAAAACGCTGCTGGACGATCTCGGCAGCTTTCCGGTCGCCGGTCAGCCGCTCGCCCTGCCCATCGCGCAGTACAACGATACCGGAGACATAGACCTCGTCAGGGGATCGCTCCCGCGCGGTGTAGATGAACCGCCGATCACCAAATCCCGAGCGCAGGATCTCGCGCAGCTGGTCATCCTGGTCGACATCATCACGCAGTGATGCTGCATCGACCGAGACATGAAAGACCCCGAGATCCCGGCTGGCAGTGCGATTGTCGAAGAGATGCTCCCACTCGGCGCGCTGTTCGGCAAGCGCGTCCCTTCCGAGCACCCTTTCGCCGCGCTCATTCTCGACGGCGAGTTCACCGCCCCGCGACGTATAGCTCATCATCGCGCCGGCACGGCCGCCGCCGCCGTAGGAGGCCAACTTGACTACGGCAGGCTGACTGCCGCGCGCCAGCGCACCAAAGCGCGTCCTCATCGAGCGGCCGGCCGCGCCCACGCCACCACGCGACCACCGCGCCCCGTTTCCGCCCTGCCGCCGCCGCGCTCGGCCGAAGCCGTCCAGCCGCTCATCGCCGATCCGCGCGATCCCTCCCCTTCGCGGCTCTTCCCAGTCGCTCTTTTCGATATGACCGAGCTGCATTTCATGCACCAGTGTGGCGCGACGGCGCTCCCATTCCCGTTCGAAGGCGCCGGGAAAGAACTCCATCAGGCGCCCTCCCCGCGTCGGGCTGCAGCTGACCGCCGTGTCATCTCGGCGAGTTCGGCAGCGAGCGTGGTCGCAACGCTGTGCGCATCCTTGATGCTGCCTGTGACGTCGCCGTCAGTCGGGACTCTGCCGGTGTTGATGGCTCTGGCAATCTGATTGAGGTTGCCGCCGATCGCCCGCATGCCGTCGGCGAGCAGGCCGAGCACCATGCGATCCTCGTCCCCGAGAAACGGCCGCACGCCGGCGCCCTCCATCGACAGCGACCGGACAAAGGCGGAAACGGTCATCCCGGCGGCGCTCGCGGCCGCCTCCAGCGCATCGAGCTCGGCCGGCGAGAAGCGGACATGCGCGACCCTGTCCTTCCGTTTCGACGCTTCGGAAATGCTGCGAACCATCGCCAGCCATACCTCTGATCGTGGTGGTTGCGGCCGCACGCCGCGGATCGAGGGCCTGTCCCTCGATCGTCAGGAAAAATGTATCACATTTTTCCGTATCCTGCCAACCAAAAATATGGATATTTATCGCTTCTCATCCGTTTTAGTCCTATTTTCAATATCAATAGTATTGTATTTTTCCATATTCGTGTGTTTCTATATCGATGTGAATCCACGACCACACGGAAATGGATTCATGTGTCAGTAGAAACACATTTTCGTGGAGATGAGCCGATGACCGTCGTGATCGCCGCCATCAACGGCAAGGGTGGCGCGGGCAAGACCACCGCTCTGATGAACATCGCCGGCGAATATGCCCTGCGTGGCGGGAGCGTCGCCATGATCGATATGGACGCTCGCAACAATCTGATGAAATGGTGGACGGACTGTCAGGAGAAGGATGCGCAGCCCGAGGGGATCGAGGTCTACAGCCACAAGACGGCAAAGGGGCTAGAGCGCTGGATGGACGAACACGGCCAAGCGTTCGATCACGTGCTGATCGACACCCCAGGCGAAGACACTTCGATCGTCGACCCTGTGATCGCTTCGGCCAACCTGGTGATCTCGCCGATCCAGCCGTCAAAGCGTGAAGTGCTTGGGGCCATCGACGGCTTTGAGAACGTGCTGCGCGTCAACGAGGCGCTCGGGCGGGGCTGCCGGCATGGCGTGCTGCGGACGCGGATCACCGTGACCGTGCGGCACACAGAACTCTACCGGAAGATCAGACCGATCATCGAGGACAAGGTCGGGACCTACCTGTTTCGCACCGAGGTATTCGAGCGCAACGTCTACAAGGACATCCACAATGGGATCGGAACACTCCACATGCAGGAGGTGACGGAGGCGATCGCCAAGGCGCGGCGGGAGACGCAGGCGCTGGTCGCGGAAGTCGACGAACTGCTCGCGAACGGGGCAGCGACGGGACGCGCGGCATGAGCGGGAAAGAGAGCCTGTCACTCGACGAATTCGCCACCGCGCCGCGGCGGCAGCGTGCGGCGGCAAGTTTGAGCCCGGATCGCACCGGGGACGAAAGCCCCGATGCGCCGCAGAGTGCGCCAGCACCGGCGGCCAGAGAGGAAGCCGGGAGAGGCGCGGCATCCAGCGAGGCGAGCAAGGCGCTGCGGCAGATGAAGCGGGCGCGCATGACAGGCGCAAGCCATTTCGTGAATGTCAACCTCGATCGGGACACGAAGCGCCGGCTCAAGTTGGCCTCCTTCAACCTTGGGACGTCCATGCAGGCCCTTATGGAGAAGGCCATTCGACAATATCTGGACGCGAACGGATTTTGACAGGAAGTGTGGTCTGCACCGAGCTACGCCGAGAATCGAGTTGATATTGTGTCTGAATCCCTGCTAGGAACACCATCGTTTTGGCTCTGATTTTTGGGGTTTGGAGCCAAATTGGGGATTTTCCCGTCTCTTTTGGCGGGTTGGGGCAGCGAGCGGGTTCGAGCGAGCCAGACAATGGCCATCAAGGACGTACAGACTTACATCGACAGGCATGGCCTTGTCGAAACGGACGATTCCGAGGCTGGAAAACCGATCTGGCGCAAGCCGGGATTTGGCGGCATTCGCGGTCTTCTCGAGATCGAGGAGGAGTTGAGCCGCTTTCTGCGAGAGCGGCGCGATGCGCAGAACCTGAACCGCGAGCAGGTCGGCATGATGGTCGGCCTGCATCATGAGATCTATGCACGTCACGAGCGCGCCGGAGCGAAGCTCAGGGTAACCCGGCTGCTGCATCTCGCCGAACTGCTCGATTTCTCACCAATCGAAGCGATCTACGCGGCGGCTCCGCAGTTCTTCGGCGAGACCGAGCAGGAGGCGGAGACCAGATTCAAGCTTGTGATGCGCATGCTGGACCTGCCGGCGGCTACGGCACAGAATCTCCTCAGGCTGGTCGAGGAACTCTCGCCGGACAGCGGGGCGAACGCGGCGAGGCAGCCGGAAACGAAACGTCGGGGCTGACCGGACACGGGAGGCGGAACTGACGATATCGACCGGACGGCGAGCGGCTACACAAAACGTCGGCCTCCCGTGTTGGAGAAATGCAAGATCGAAGCGGCTTGCACCGCCTCGATCGTTGGCCTCATGAGCCGCTGGTTTCGGGTAGTCTGAAAACCTCGTCCGGATTTGCTCCGGTGCTTTCCCACCACGCCGCCTCGGCTTCGGCCTCGCTGTAGTAGACATTGTCGACGCTGAACCGCGCGCCGCTGATGTCCTCGATCTCGGCGATGATCGCTGCGAGACCGCAGAGCTTGTCGGCCGGCACCGGCACCGCGATCGGGACCTCGCCATCGCGATGATGCCAGCGACCGGTGTGGAAATCGAAATATTCGTTCGTGAGATCGTCGACCAGATCGTCGTCGAGGAGCGCGACTGCTTCGATCAGCCATGTCTCGTACCAGGCGGTCTGGTAGTGGTGCAGGTCGTAGAACGCATCCTCTTCATCGGCCGTTCCACGCGCTGTGACAAGCACCCGGTCGGCAACGAGGATTCTGCGCTGCGCTTCGATCATCTCGGCGAGCTTTGTTGCCAGCCTGTCGTGGAGGGTACGAGCCAGTTCGGTGTCGCAGCCAAGGCGGTTGGCGAGAACGAGGACCCGCAAACCGGACAGCTGCGCGACAAGCATGAGAGTGTTGTGTGCCATGTCATGGTCTCCTTTATCTTGATGACGGAGACCTGCGGACGGGCAAGTCGAGCATCGGGTCAAGGATCGCGAAGCGACCGCCGGAGGCGGCGCGTGGGGGTCCCGATTTTCTGTCGGCGCCCTTCTTCTGGGCGACGGCGGAAAATTGGCGGGACCGCGCGTCCTTGAGGCGATGGGAGCGGCCAGTAGACTGGGGACGTCAGAGAGATAGACCCGCATCCCCGACAGGGGATGCGCCCATATCCGGCGACCAGCCGGTGGGGTGCGCGAGGGGTTGCCCCTCGTGGCATCGGGGGCCGGTCGATCCGGTCTCTGATGTCCTGCGAGATGGGATCGTTACCGAAGGCGGAGACCGCTTAGCGGGCTCCGTGAGCGGCGAAACGCCGCGAATAGAGCCCGGTCGGCCGCAGGCCGGCTCGCCCAGCAACTGGACCTTATCCATCAGCATCGTGAATCGATGGCGCTTGACCGATTCACAGAATGCGTTGGACGGCGTCGATCTCGGACGCGACGATCATATCATGCAGACCGAAGACGCGATCCATCTCCACCGCATCGATCCAGCGCGCAACATGGCGCGGTTCTATCGCATATCGTCGACGCCGAGCCTGTTCGGCGACATTTGCCTGGTGCGCGAATGGGGACGCATCGGGAGGCCCGGGCGTATCCGCATCGACCTTTATCAAACCGGGGAGGCAGCCATCGCCGCGCGCGAGGCGCTGTCGCGGGTGAAGCAGCGACGTGGCTATCGTAATGCGTCCGGAATGGGATGAGGGTGACGATCAGGCTTGGCACAAAAAAAGGCCCGCGCCGGATCCTCCAGCGCGGGCCTTCTCGTTTCGGCTACTTCGATTGCAGATGTCGCAGCAACGCGGCGAGCGGTCCCTCATGGGGCGGGCGCCCGGTCTCCGCTGCGAAGTCGGCAGCGAGCAGCAACGCGATGTCCTCGGGCAGCGGCATGAAGCTGTAGCCTCTGGAAAGTGCCGCCGTCAGCAGCGCGTCGATGGTTTCGAATTCGCGGTCGCTCGTGCCGAGCCACAGCGCGAGATCGTCGCCGGTTTCGTCGGGGAAGGCCTGCAGGAAGAAAGTGCGCAGCGGCGCATCGTAGCCGATGGTGGCGTCCGGATCGGTGTGGTCGTCGCTGGTGACGGTGATGGTGTAGCGGCTCATGGAAGCCTCCTGATCGTGTGGAACACAAAGAGGGCCGGCCCCTTGCGGGGCCGGCCCGTCGCTGTTCACTCCGGGTTGTTCCAGAGAATCACCTTCTTGTTCTCGTCGCCGCCCGGTGCGGGAGCGAGGTTGCCGAAGACGACGCCGATCTCGGGGGCCTCCAGCTTGAACGAGACGGTCTCCTTGCCGGACCGCTGGGAGGTCCGGAACCAGCCTGCGCCGATCTCGAAGCCCGTGCGCTTGTTGAGGACGCGGAAGTCGGGGGCGTCCTCTCGCGACTTGTTGGCGTTCGGCAGGACGGTGATCGGGGCGTTGACCCGCAGCGTGGCGAACACGCCTTCCATCGAGCCATCGGCCTTGGCGGTGAGGTTTGCGATCGTGGTGGCCATGGTACTTCTCCTTCGGTTGCATCGGGACCATTCCCGATGGCGTCGAAGGAGAGGGCCGTCCTGCTGCGGTCACTCGGCACAAATTCTGGAAAATTCTATTTTCCGAAATCCGCGGGCCGCACTTTCAAGGGCCCCGCTTGCGGGAAGGAAAGTGCCTAGCCCGCAACCAAGAACCGAAATCGAATTTTCCAGAATTTTTGTCGAGCGTACCCCCAACGGGGGTTGACCGCATAAGGCAGGCGGTCCTCTACAAAGGCGACATGAAAAGGGAATGGTCCGGATGTGAGCGAAGGCGATGCACCCCCGGCCGCCATCGCATTCCCCACCGCCAGGCGCTGAGTTCCCAGAAGAGGGTTTGTCCAGCTGCATCGCGCCTTCCATCACCCTGTTCGGCGCCGACCGTCCCCCGCCGACGCCCTACCCCGCCCAAGTCCTCCGTCAGGCGTCCGGTCTCGCGGTCGCGTGGGGCTGGCACTGTTCAATCCCGGTACCGGCAGGCGACCCCTGTTCAAGCGAAGTGTCCCTGCGCGCGTTGCAGGTTCCGCAAAGGCCCTGCCCCCGACGATGGGCAAGACGTCTCTCAGGAACATACGGAAGATGCCGCAACGGGCCGGACCCGCGAGGCGCCGGTGACCGATGGCCTGAGACGACAGGGACGCAGGGTCGGCCTTCGGCCGGGTCAGGGCGTGCGGCTTGCGCCGCACGGGGCCGCCGCAGATTGCCGCGTTCGGGCAGGAAGCGCCAGCCGCTCGTCCGGCGTCATGCGAGCCTCGACCGCATTGCGAACCTCCGGGCCGGCATTGTGCAGCATGGCGCTCCAGTCCGCCGGATTGTGGATGGTCGCCACCATGCCACGCAGCATATCGTAGACGACGCATGGAGATCCGATCGCGGCAAGGCGCAGGACGTTGAGGCAGGTGCCCGGCGAGGCGCCGTCCCAGATCATCAGGCCGAAGTCGGCGCGCCGGGCCATCTCGCGGTCCTTCGCTGCATGGAACGCAAATCCCTGAGCACCGTCGGGCGGCGGTACTCGATAGGCCGTCCAGTCGCCGAGATTGTTGCGGGGCTCCTTGCCGGCATGGAAGACGCCGACATGTTCGTAGCCGTAACCGGCGAGCAGGCTCTGCGCCTCGGCATCGGCGCCGGGTGCGTCGCCGATCAGCACACCGTGCTCGGCCGCCACGATCGCGCCGACGCGCGCGACGGCGGGTTCCGGCAATTCGAATATGTCGCGTGATCCGCCTATGAATATCATCGCCATGGTGACT
>CALFXR010000142.1 GCA_937958475.1 uncultured Mesorhizobium sp.
CTCGCCAAGGACCGCGACGACGAGCAGGCGATCCTCGACCGCAACGTCTACAGCCGTCTGGCCGACATGCTGAACGGCCGCGAGGCGATTGCCGGGCCGAAGGGCTTCAAGAAGGGCACCGCGCTGTCGAAGGCGATTCTCGACGACTACCCGCGCTCGCAGTGGTGGCAGTTCGCCGTCGAGGACGAGACGGTCCAGAGCGAGCTCGAGGCCCTGCGCGGCCAGTACGACGAGTCCAAGAAGGCGCTCGAGCAGCGCTTCATGGACAAGGTCGAGAAGGTGCAGCGCGGCGACGAGATGCCGCCCGGCGTGATGAAGATGGTCAAGGTCTTCGTCGCCGTGAAGCGCAAGATGCAGCCCGGCGACAAGATGGCCGGCCGCCACGGCAACAAGGGCGTGGTGTCGCGCATCGTTCCGGTCGAGGACATGCCTTTCCTCGAGGACGGCACGCATGCCGACATCGTGCTCAACCCGCTCGGCGTGCCCTCGCGCATGAACGTCGGCCAGATCCTGGAGACGCATCTGGGCTGGGCCTGCGCCGGCATGGGCAGGAAGATCGGCGACCTGATCGACGCCTACAAGGCGGCTGGAGACATCAAGCCGCTGCGGGCGACGATCGAGTCGATCATCCCGGCCAACGACCGCAACGAACCGGTCCGCGACTATGACGACGCTTCCGTCGTTCGCCTCGGCGAGCAGATGCGGCGCGGCGTCTCGATCGCCACCCCGGTGTTCGACGGCGCGCACGAGGCCGACATCGACGAGATGCTGACGCAGGCGGGCCTGCACACCAGCGGACAGTCGCAGCTCTACGACGGCCGCACGGGCGAGCCGTTCGATCGCAAGGTGACGATGGGCTACATCTACATGCTCAAGCTTCACCACCTCGTGGACGACAAGATCCACGCGCGTTCGATCGGACCCTACTCGCTCGTCACCCAGCAGCCGCTGGGCGGCAAGGCGCAGTTCGGCGGACAGCGGTTCGGCGAAATGGAAGTCTGGGCGCTCGAGGCCTACGGCGCGGCCTACACGCTGCAGGAGATGCTGACGGTGAAGTCGGACGACGTCGCCGGCCGCACCAAGGTCTACGAGGCGATCGTCAGAGGCGACGACACGTTCGAGGCGGGCATTCCGGAGAGCTTCAACGTTCTCGTCAAAGAAATGCGCTCGCTCGGTCTCAACGTGGAGCTCGAGAACACCAAGCCGGAAGAAACCACGCGGCTGCCGAACGCCGCGGAGTAGCGGATCGGCCTGGCCGCGGGGGATGCCCCCGCGGCCGGCAAGTTGACCGGCCGGAGCCGGAAAAGCGACGGGCCACTGCCCGCATGGAATTCAGAGGGGTCGACGAGGGCCCCACAAGGAGAACGGCATGAACCAAGAGGTCATGAATCTCTTCAACGCGCAGGCGCCTGCGCAGGTGTTCGATTCGATCCGGATATCGCTCGCCAGCCCCGAGAAGATCCTTTCGTGGTCGTTCGGCGAGATCAAGAAGCCGGAGACGATCAACTACCGCACGTTCAAGCCCGAGCGCGACGGCCTGTTCTGCGCGCGCATCTTCGGTCCGATCAAGGACTACGAATGCCTGTGCGGCAAGTACAAGCGCATGAAGTACAAGGGCGTCATCTGCGAGAAGTGCGGCGTCGAGGTCACGCTGTCGCGCGTTCGCCGCGAGCGCATGGGTCACATCGAGCTGGCCGCGCCGGTCGCCCACATCTGGTTCCTGAAGTCGCTGCCGAGCCGCATCGGCACGCTGCTCGACATGACCCTGAAGGACATCGAGCGCGTCCTCTACTTCGAGAACTACATCGTCACCGAGCCGGGCCTCACCGCGCTGAAGGAGCACCAGCTCCTCAGCGAGGAAGAGTACATGATCGCCGTCGACGAGTACGGCGAGGATTCGTTCACCGCCATGATCGGCGCCGAGGCGATCCACGACCTGCTCGCCGGCATGGACCTCGAGCGGATCGCGGGCGACCTGCGCTCCGAACTCGCCTCGACGACGTCCGAGCTCAAGCAGAAGAAGCTGCTCAAGCGCCTGAAGGTGGTCGAGAACTTCATGGAATCCGGCAACCGTCCGGAGTGGATGATCATGAAGATCGTCCCGGTGATCCCACCGGACCTGCGTCCGCTGGTTCCGCTCGACGGCGGCCGCTTCGCCACGTCGGACCTGAACGACCTCTACCGCCGCGTCATCAACCGAAACAACCGCCTGAAGCGGCTGATCGAGCTGAAGGCGCCGGGCATCATCATCCGCAACGAAAAGCGCATGCTCCAGGAGGCCGTCGACGCGCTGTTCGACAACGGCCGCCGCGGCCGCGTCATCACCGGCGCCAACAAGCGCCCGCTGAAGTCGCTCTCCGACATGCTGAAGGGCAAGCAGGGCCGCTTCCGCCAGAACCTGCTCGGCAAGCGCGTCGACTATTCCGGCCGCTCGGTCATCGTCACCGGTCCGGAGCTCAAGCTGCACCAGTGCGGCCTGCCGAAGAAGATGGCGCTCGAGCTGTTCAAGCCCTTCATCTACGCCCGTCTCGACGCCAAGGGCTTCTCGTCCACCGTCAAGCAGGCGAAGAAGCTGGTCGAGAAGGAGAAGCCGGAGGTCTGGGACATCCTCGACGAGGTGATCCGCGAGCATCCGGTGCTGCTCAACCGCGCGCCGACGCTGCACCGCCTCGGCATCCAGGCGTTCGAGCCGATCCTCATCGAGGGCAAGGCGATCCAGCTGCATCCGCTGGTCTGCACGGCCTTCAACGCCGACTTCGACGGCGACCAGATGGCGGTCCACGTGCCGCTGTCGCTGGAGGCCCAGCTCGAAGCCCGCGTGCTGATGATGTCGACCAACAACATCCTGCATCCGGCGTCGGGCGCGCCGATCATCGTGCCGTCGCAGGACATGGTGCTCGGGCTCTACTACCTCTCGATCGTCAACGAGAACGAGCCGGGCCAGGGCATGGCCTTCGCCGACATGGGCGAACTGCAGCACGCGCTCGAGACCAAGGCGGTGACCCTGCACGCCAAGATCAAGGGCCGCTACAAGGGCGTCGATGCCAAGGGCAACGTCGTGTCGAAGATCTATGACACGACGCCCGGCCGCATGATCATCGGCGAACTCCTGCCGAAGAACGTCAACGTGCCGTTCGAGACCGCCAACCAGGAGATGACCAAGAAGAACATCTCCAAGATGATCGACACGGTCTATCGCCACTGCGGCCAGAAGGAGACGGTGATCTTCTGCGACCGCATCATGGCGCTCGGCTTCGGCCACGCCTGCCGCGCCGGCATCTCGTTCGGCAAGGACGACATGCTGATCCCGGACGACAAGGCCCAGCTCATCGCCGAGACGGACTCGCTGGCGAAGGAATACGAGCAGCAGTACAATGACGGCCTGATCACCCAGGGCGAGAAGTACAACAAGGTGGTCGACGCCTGGGCGAAGTGCTCGGAGAAGGTCGCCGACAAGATGATGGCTCGCATCAAGGCGGTCGAGTTCGATCCGGCGACGGGCCGCCAGATGCCGATGAACTCGATCTACATGATGAGCCACTCGGGCGCCCGCGGGTCTCCGACCCAGATGCGCCAGCTCGCCGGCATGCGCGGCCTGATGGCCAAGCCGTCGGGCGAGATCATCGAGACGCCGATCATCTCGAACTTCAAGGAAGGCCTGACCGTGCTCGAGTACTTCAACTCGACCCACGGCGCGCGCAAGGGCCTCGCCGACACCGCGCTGAAGACGGCCAACTCCGGCTATCTGACGCGCCGTCTCGTCGACGTGGCGCAGGACTGCATCGTCACGGTGCCGGACTGCGGCACCGACAAGGGCCTGACCATGCAGCCGATCGTCGACGCCGGCCAGGTCGTCGCCTCGCTCGGCATGCGCGTGCTCGGCCGCACCGCGCTCGACGACATCAGCCATCCGCTGAGCGGCGATCTGCTGGTGAAGAGCGGCAAGCTGATCGACGAACGCGACGTCGACGCCATCGAGAAGGCGGGCATCCAGTCGATCCGCATCCGCTCGGCGCTGACCTGCGAGGTCAGGACCGGCGTCTGCGCGGTCTGCTACGGACGCGACCTGGCGCGCGGCACGCCGGTCAACATCGGCGAGGCTGTCGGCGTCATCGCCGCGCAGTCGATCGGCGAGCCGGGCACCCAGCTCACCATGCGTACCTTCCACATGGGCGGCACGGCGCAGGTCGTCGACCAGTCGTTCCTGGAAGCCTCGTATGAGGGCATCGTGCAGATCCGCAACCGCAACGTGGTCCGCAACTCCGACGGCCACCTCGTGGTGATGGGCCGCAACATGGCGGTGCTGATCCTCGACGAGGCCGGCAAGGAACGCGCCACGCACCGGGTCACCTACGGCAGCCGCATCTATGTGGACGACGGCGACAAGGTGAAGCGCGGCCAGCGCATCGCCGAGTGGGATCCCTATACCCGTCCGATCCTCACCGAGGTCGAGGGAAGGGTCTCGTTCGAGGATCTGGTCGACGGCATCTCCGTCCAGGAGACGGCGGACGAATCGACCGGCATCACCAAGCGCGAGGTCATCGACTGGCGGTCGACGCCGCGCGGCTCGGACCTGAAGCCGGCGATCACGGTCCAGGACGCCAAGGGCAAGGTGGCCAAGCTGTCGAAGGGCGGCGACGCCCGCTTCCTGCTCTCGGTCGAGGCGATCCTTTCGGTCGAGCCGGGCAGCCATGTCCGGCCGGGCGACGTGCTTGCGCGTATCCCGATGGAAAGCGCCAAGACCAAGGACATCACCGGCGGTCTGCCGCGCGTCGCCGAACTGTTCGAGGCGCGTCGTCCGAAGGATCACGCCATCATCGCCGAGATCGACGGCACGGTGCGGTTCGGGCGCGACTACAAGAACAAGCGCCGCATCATCATCGAGCCGCACGATTCGACGCTCGAGCCGGTCGAGTACCTGATCCCGAAAGGCAAGCCGTTCCATCTCCAGGACGGCGACGCCATCGAGAAGGGCGACTACATCCTCGACGGCAACCCGGCGCCGCACGACATCCTGGCGATCAAGGGCGTGGAGGCGCTGGCCTCCTACCTCGTCAACGAGATCCAGGAGGTCTACCGACTGCAGGGCGTGTCGATCAACGACAAGCACATCGAGGTGATCGTCCGGCAGATGCTGCAGAAGGTGGAGATCACCGACCAGGGCGACTCGACCTACATCACCGGCGACCACGTCGACGTGATCGAACTGGACGAGGTCAACGAGCGGCTGGTCGAGGACGGCAAGAAGCCGGCCTCGGGCGATCCGGTCCTGCTCGGCATCACCAAGGCCTCGCTGCAGACGCCGTCCTTCATCTCGGCAGCGTCGTTCCAGGAGACCACCCGCGTGCTGACCGAGGCGGCGGTCGCCGGCAAGACCGACATGCTGCAGGGCCTCAAGGAGAACGTCATCGTCGGCCGCCTCATCCCGGCCGGTACCGGCGGCACGATGAGCCAGATCCGGCGCATCGCCACGGCCCGTGACGAGCTGATCCTCGACGAACGCCGCAAGCAGTCGGGCGTCGAGATCGCCGAGCCGATGCTGACCGACATGTCGACCGCCGCGCAGTAGGCGGCCGCGAAAGCACGAGCCAGAACGGCCGCCGGAGCGATCCGGCGGCCGTTTCCTTTCAGATGCATGGCAGTCGACGGGGCCTACCGGCCGGGCAGGGCACCTCGACCCTACAGCGGCTCGTCGAAGGTGATGATCGAGACCTCGCCCTCGAGGGCGCCCTGGTAGGCCGACAGGTGCGGCTCGTCGTCGGGCACGCCGTCGAGATCGCCGATCTGGTCGAGCTCGGCTTCGGCATAACCTTCCGCCGCCAGCGATTCGAGTGCGCGGCGCACGGCCGAATCGTCGTCCGGGGCGACCAGCATCAGGTGTACGCCCTCCACCTTGCCGCCCTTGCGGCGCCAGACTCGGCCGGTGATGATGGTGACGGGGCGTTCGTCATTGTCGTTCATGCGTGTGATTCCCGTGGATTCGGCGCTCGCGGCCTCCGCCCGGCGCTCCCGCGGCGATCTTCGCACAACGGCCCGGCGGCCGACAGGCGCAACAGGCTCACAATGTTCCGCCTATGGATGAATGGGCGCAACAAAATTGCGCCGCCGGCCGCGCCGGGCTACGCTTCGCCGGCAAGCCCCGGATGCGGCGAGATAAACCCCCCGCCGGGGTTGACGGGTCGCGGTGTTGCGAGTATTACCCGCCGCGTCTGAGCCGATGTGAGGTCTGGCCTTCGGAGACGCCTCGTCTTCGAGTTCACCTCAAACAGGGTTCGTTTTACGAGCGAAAAGACATTTCCGGCGCGCAAGAAGCGGCAACGCTTCCTCTGCCATTTGTTCGGGCAAGACCGCGAGACGCGGTTTGTGGCCCGAATTTGCGTATGGAAACGACGTTCGAAACGGCCTTGAAAAGGGCTTGCGACACGAGATTGAGAGACAAGAGGAAGGTTAAATGCCTACCGTAAACCAGCTGATCCGCAAGCCGCGCCAAGCGCCGGCGACGCGCAACAAGGTCCCGGCGATGCAGCAGAACCCGCAGAAGCGGGGCGTCTGCACGCGCGTCTACACAACGACGCCGAAGAAGCCGAACTCGGCCCTGCGCAAGGTCGCCAAGATCCGCCTGACCAACGGCTTCGAGGTGATCGGCTACATTCCGGGCGAGGGCCACAACCTCCAGGAGCACTCGGTCGTCATGATCCGTGGCGGCCGCGTCAAGGATCTGCCGGGCGTGCGCTACCACATCATCCGCGGCGTGCTCGACACGCAGGGCGTGAAGAACCGCAAGCAGCGCCGCTCGAAATACGGTGCCAAGCGTCCGAAGTGACCGAGGCTTAGCCGAGGTCATCCCGGGCGCCGCAAAGCGACGATCCGGGATCAAGGCCCCGCACAAGATTTGAGGCTGAGAAAAGTATGTCCCGTCGTCACAGTGCAGAGAAGCGCGAGATCAACCCGGATCCGAAGTTCGGCGATCTGGTGGTCACCAAGTTCATGAACGCCGTCATGTATGACGGCAAGAAGTCGATCGCCGAGACGATCGTCTACAGCGCGCTCGACCAGATCCAGGCGAAGACCCGGCAGGAGCCCGTCACGGTGTTCCGTCAGGCGATCGACAATGTGGCGCCGCACGTCGAGGTCCGTTCGCGGCGCGTCGGCGGTGCGACCTACCAGGTCCCGGTCGACGTTCGTCCGGAGCGCCGCCAGGCGCTCGCCATCCGCTGGCTGATCACGGCTGCCCGCAACCGCAACGAGACCACCATGGTCGACCGCCTGTCGGGCGAACTGCTCGACGCGGCGAACAATCGCGGCACGGCTGTGAAGAAGCGCGAAGACACCCACAAGATGGCGGAAGCCAACCGCGCTTTCGCGCACTATCGCTGGTAACGGCGAACGAACGTTCCGAGAGGCACCTCCCATGGCTCGCGAATACAAGATCGAAGACTACCGCAATTTCGGTATCATGGCGCATATCGACGCCGGCAAGACCACGACGACCGAGCGCGTTCTCTACTACACGGGCAAGTCGCACAAGATCGGCGAAGTCCATGACGGCGCCGCGACCATGGACTGGATGGAGCAGGAGCAGGAGCGCGGCATCACCATCACGTCGGCCGCGACCACGACCTTCTGGAAGGGCCGTGACGGCAAGATGCGCCGCTTCAACATCATCGACACGCCTGGCCACGTCGACTTCACCATCGAAGTAGAGCGGTCTTTGCGCGTGCTCGACGGCGCCATCGCGCTTCTGGATTCCAATGCCGGAGTCGAGCCGCAGACCGAGACCGTGTGGCGCCAGGCCGAGAAGTATCATGTCCCGCGCATGATCTTCTGCAACAAGATGGACAAGACCGGCGCGGATTTCTACCGCTGCCTGGACATGATCAAGTCGCGGCTCGGCGCCATCGCGGTGCCGATTCAGCTGCCGATCGGCGCCGAGAACGATTTCAAGGGCGTCGTCGACCTGATCGAGATGAACGCTCTGGTGTGGCGTGACGAGACGCTCGGCGCCGAGTGGGACGTCGTCGAGATCCCGGCCGACCTCAAGGCGAAGGCCGAGGAGTATCGCGAGAAAATGATCGAGGCGGTCGTCGAGATGGACGAGACCGCGCTGGAGAACTACCTCGAAGGCAACATGCCGTCGAAAGAAGAGATCCGCTCGTTGATCCGCAAGGGGACGATCGCGGTGAAGTTCCACCCGGTCCTGTGCGGCACCGCCTTCAAGAACAAGGGCGTTCAGCCTCTTCTCGACGCTGTGGTCGAATTCCTGCCGTCGCCGGTCGACGTCCCGGCGATCAAGGGTATCGACGCCAAGACCGAGGCCGAGGTCACCCGCAGGTCGTCCGACGACGAGCCGCTGTCGATGCTCGCCTTCAAGATCATGAACGATCCGTTCGTCGGTTCGCTCACCTTCGCTCGTATCTATTCGGGCAAGCTCACCAAGGGCACCTCGCTCGAAAATACCGTGAAGGGCAAGAAGGAGCGCATCGGCCGCATGCTGCAGATGCATGCGAACAGCCGCGCCGACATCGAGGAGGCCTTCGCCGGCGATATCGTCGCGCTGGCCGGCCTCAAGGACACCACCACGGGCGATACGTTGTGCGATCCGCTCCACCCCGTGATCTTGGAGCGCATGGAATTCCCGGACCCGGTCATCCAGATCGCCATTGAGCCGAAGACCAAGAACGACCAGGAGAAGATGGGCTTGGCGCTTCATCGCCTGGCGGCGGAGGATCCGTCCTTCCGTGTCAGAACCGATGAGGAATCGGGCCAGACCATCATCGCCGGCATGGGCGAACTGCACCTCGACATCATCGTCGACCGCATGCGCCGCGAGTTCAAGGTCGAGGCGACCGTGGGTGCTCCGCAGGTGGCCTATCGGGAGACGATCACCCGTCGCACGGAAGAGGACTACACGCACAAGAAGCAGACCGGCGGCACGGGTCAGTTCGCCCGCGTCAAGATCATCTTCGAGCCGAACCCGGACGGCGACGAATTCGTCTTCGAATCCAAGGTCGTCGGCGGCTCGGTGCCGAAGGAGTACATCCCCGGCGTCGAGAAGGGCATCCAGAGCGTGCTGTCTTCGGGTCCGCTGGCCGGCTTCCCGATGCTCGGCATCAAGGCGACCCTGATCGACGGCGCCTTCCACGACGTCGACTCTTCGGTGCTGGCTTTCGAGATCGCCAGCCGCGCGTGCTTCCGCGAAGCCTCCAAGAAGGCCGGCGCGCAGCTGCTCGAGCCGATCATGAAGGTCGAGGTGGTGACGCCGGAAGATTATGTCGGCTCCGTCATCGGCGACCTGAACGGCCGTCGCGGGCAGATCCATGGCCAGGAGAGCCGCGGCGTCGCCGTCGTGGTCAACGCCATGGTGCCGCTGGCGAACATGTTCAAGTACGTCGACAATCTGCGTTCGATGTCGCAGGGCCGAGCCCAGTACACGATGCAGTTCGATCACTACGAGCCGGTGCCGACTGCAGTGGCTCAGGAAATTCAGAAGAAGTACGCGTAATTTCAAGGGATTGCGCAGGAATATTGGTTTAACGCCCTAACGGGCTGACAGGAATGGAGACCTCACATGGCCAAAGGTAAATTCGAGCGCACGAAGCCTCATGTGAACATCGGCACGATCG
>CALFXR010000143.1 GCA_937958475.1 uncultured Mesorhizobium sp.
CCTACTTTTCCGGTCGGTCCTATCGCGAGACAGGCGGCGTCACTCGGCTTCTCGGGCTGCCGTCGACCGATTTCGAGAAGGAAGAGGCGTTCGACGTCATCGTCGTCTGGTCCGGAGGGAACCTCCGGCATGCGCCGATCCCGATCGACCTGAAGAAGCTATCGACAGTGGCGACGTTCGAGAATGATAGCGAGACGATAACGATCCATGCAAAATGTGCACAGATGGTCGGATGTCCCATCTGACTTCATCGAAAACCTGCGCTACACGGGGATGTACGGGCCGACTCGTGCTCGCTCAACCGTGCCGAGACTTCGATGCGAGTAGCATTGGGAATCCATCATCTTCGGCCAAGGGGCGGGCAGGAGGATCACTGCATCCGGATCGCGCAGGCATTGCTCGAACGCGGCCATGAAGTCACGATCTTCTCCAGCGACGACGCGGGCGATCTCGCGATACCGACGGTGAAAGTCGCGAGCAGCGGATATCTACGCCCCAACCATGTCATGGCAGCACGATTCTCGGCCGAATTCGTGGAGCGGACGACGGCGAGTTTCGACCGCACCGTCGCGTTTCAGCCGACCGCGGGCGTCGACATGGTCTTCATCGGCGACGACGTGCGGAACCGCCAGGATGCGAGCCTGCTGAAGCGGCTGACTCCCCGATATAAGACCTTCGCGGCTCTCGAAGCTGGCTGCTTCGGTCCCGATTCAAATGTGCGTATCGTTGGCTTCTCGGCGACACAGATGCGCGCGTTCGTGGAGCGCTACCCCGATAGCCGAAGCCGCATTGCGATACTGCCCCCCACGCTCCAGCGCGAGCGCCACAGGCCAGAGTTCAGGGCCGCGGACAGGCGCGCCGCCTTCCGCAAGTCCCTAGGAATCGACGACGGGCAGAAAGCCTGGCTGTGGGTCGGGCTGCAGCCCGAAGTGAAGGGACTGGACCGGGTTCTGCGTGCCCTGGTCGAGCACCGGAACGCCAGGTTGCTGATCTGCGGCATGCAGGCGGATCACCACAGAGCGCGACCAATGCATGTCCACATCCGCAACCTCGGCCTCCAGGATCGTGTCCAGTTCCTCGGCTACCTCGGCGGCGAACAATACTCGTCCGTGCTGGCGGCAGCCGACGTCCTGGCGCATCCCGCGCGCAGGGAAGCATCCGGCAGCACCATACTGGAAGCCCTGGTCAACGGATTGCCCGTCGTGGCGACCGACGTCTGCGGCTTCGCCGCCCATGTGGAAAAGAGCGGCGCCGGCATCGTCGTCCCCTCACCGTTCGACCCCGCCGCCCTCAGCCAGGCCCTCGCCGAAGCCAGCGGCGAGAAGCAGGAGGAATACTCCCGCCGCGGGATCGCCTACGGCGCCGATCCGTATCTCTACTCGGGCATCGAAACCGCCTGCGACCTCATCGAAGCCGCAGACCGACGATTTCCGCCCGATCCCCTCTGAGGCTGTCCGTCAGCCGCGCTCGCGTACGGCGGCCTGCGCCGCAGCGAGCCGCGCGATCGGCACGCGGAACGGCGAACACGAGACGTAGTCGAGGCCGACCTCCTCGCAGAAGCGGATCGAGGCGGGATCGCCGCCATGCTCTCCGCAGATGCCGAGCTTGATGTCGGGTCGCGTAGCCCTGCCCTTCCCGGCGGCGAGGCGCACGAGCTCACCGACGCCGTCGATGTCTAGGGACACGAACGGATCCTGCTCGATGACCCCCTTCTGCCGGTAGGTCTCCAGGAAAGCCGCGGCGTCGTCGCGCGAGATGCCGAAGGTCGTCTGGGTGAGGTCGTTGGTGCCGAAGGAGAAGAACTCGGCCGTCTCGGCAATGACATGGGCACGAATGGCCGCGCGCGGCAATTCGATCATGGTGCCGACGAGATAGTCGATCTCGACGCCCGTCTCGGCAGCCACTGCGCGGGCGACGTCGTCGATCCTCGCCTTGACGAAGTCGAGTTCCTTCTTCAGCCCGACGAGCGGCACCATGACCTCGGGCACGATCGGGCTGCCGGTCTTGCGCCCCGCCTCGACCGCGGCCTCGAATATGGCGCGCGCCTGCATCTCGGCGATCTCCGGATAGGAGACGGCAAGCCTGCAGCCGCGATGACCGAGCATCGGATTGAACTCGTGCAGCGCCTCGGTGCGCTGGCGCAGCTTCTCCGTCGGAACGTTCATCGCTGCGGCGACCTCGGCGATCTCCTCCTCGGACTTGGGCAGGAACTCGTGCAGCGGCGGGTCGAGCAGGCGGATGGTCACGGGAAGACCCGCCATGATCTCGAACAGTTCGACGAAGTCGGAGCGCTGCATGGGGAGCAGCTTCGCGAGTGCCGCGCGGCGGTCCTTTTCCGTGTCGGCGAGGATCATTTCGCGCATGGCGACGATGCGTTCGCCCTCGAAGAACATGTGCTCCGTGCGGCAGAGCCCGATGCCCTCGGCGCCGAAGGAGCGCGCCATGCGGGCGTCGGCCGGCGTCTCGGCATTGGTGCGCACCTTCATGCGGCGGATGTCGTCGGCCCATTCCATGATCGCGGCGAAGTCGCCGGAGAGTTCCGGCTGCAGCATCGGCACGGCGCCGCGCAGCACCTGGCCGTTGGCGCCGTCGATGGTGATCACCTCTCCCTTGCGGAAGGTGGTGCCGAGCGCGGTCATCGTGCCGGCGCGATAGTCGATCCTGAGCGACCCGGCACCCGAGACGCAGGGCTTGCCCATGCCCCTGGCGACCACGGCGGCATGGCTGGTCATGCCGCCACGCGTGGTCAGGATGCCTTCGGCAGCGTTCATGCCGTGGATATCCTCCGGGCTGGTCTCGATGCGCACGAGGATGACCTTTCGGCCTTGCGCCTTCATGTCCTCGGCCTCGTCGGAGGAGAAGACGATCTCGCCGGTGGCCGCCCCCGGAGACGCGGGCAGGCCGATGCCGATGACGTCGCGCTTCGCCGCAGGGTCGATGGTCGGATGCAGGAGCTGGTCGAGCGAGGAAGGATCGATGCGCGACACCGCCTGTTCCTTGCTGATCAGCCCCTCGGCCGCCATGTCGACGGCGATGCGCAAGGCGGCCTTCGCCGTGCGCTTGCCAGAGCGTGTCTGCAGCATCCACAACTTGCCGCGCTCGATGGTGAACTCGAGATCCTGCATGTCGCGGTAGTGCTTCTCCAGACGGTCGGCGATGGCGACGAAGGAGCGGAACGCTTCCGGCATCAACTTTTGCAGGGAGGGCTTGTCGGAGCCGGCGGCGATGCGCGCCGCCTCGGTGATGTTCTGCGGGGTGCGGATGCCAGCGACGACGTCCTCGCCCTGGGCGTTCACCAGAAATTCGCCGTAGAGCATCTTCTCGCCGGTCGACGGGTTGCGGGTGAAAGCGACGCCCGTCGCCGAGGTGTCGCCCATGTTGCCGAAGACCATCGCCTGGACATTGACGGCCGTACCCCAGCTCTCGGGGATGTCGTGCAGGCGCCGGTAGGTGATGGCGCGATGGTTCATCCAGCTGGAGAAGACCGCGCCGATCGCGCCCCACAGCTGTTCGCGCGGGTCCTGGGGGAAATCGCGCTCCAGCTCCTCGCGCACCTTCGCCTTGTAGAGCGAGATCACGTCGAGCCACTCGCCGGCAGACAGTTCGGTATCGAGTTCATGGCCGAGCCGTGCCTTCTCCTCCTCGAGGATCTCCTCGAAGACCTCGTGGTCGAGCCCCAGCACGACATCGGAGTACATCTGGATGAAGCGGCGGTAGCTGTCGTAGGCGAAGCGCGAATCACCGGAATCGCTCGCCAGCGCCTCGACCGTTTCGTCGTTGAGGCCGAGATTGAGAACAGTGTCCATCATGCCCGGCATCGAAGCGCGTGCCCCGGAGCGAACCGAGACGAGCAGCAACCGCGATGGGTCGCCGAAGCGCCTGCCGGTGATCGCCCCGATATGTAGAAGAGCCGTATCGACCTGATCGGCGAGGTCGACCGGATAGCTCCTGGCGTTGGCGTAGAACCAGTTGCAGGCTTCGGTCGTGATCGTGAAGCCCGGGGGGACCGGAAGGCCGAGGCTGCACATTTCGGCGAGATTGGCCCCCTTCCCGCCGAGAATGTTCTTGTCCTCGGCACGTCCCTCCGCCGCGCCATCCCCGAACAGGTAGACCCATTTCGTCATCGCGCGTCCTCGCCAAGGGAATCCGGTGCCGACGTCATATTCGTTCGAAGTCGGCCCTGCCACGGAAAAATCGGTTCAAAGGATTTGCGTTCCCGACGCTATTTTAGCCGAAGGTTTCGCATGATACCCGCCCGTGGCAGGATAGCACTGCTGACGCCAGTTCGCGGCATGCCTGCGGCCTCGTGCTGCTGGCCGGCGAGCGATGGCCCGAAAGCGCACAACCCGGCGACACGGAGCCTGCATGGAAAGGGACGACGACTTCCCGACGAAAGTTCCCTCGGCAGGCCGCATCCTCGAGATCGGCGAAACCGGGCTGTTCCACTGGGCGATGAAAGAGAGGACGGACGCGCTCTACACCAGCTACCGAGCCGACCTGCGCCGGGACCGCGCCTATCTCGGCCTGCGAAACCTGCTGAAGGCGTTCCGCGACGTTCGCCGAGGGCGCTACGGGCTCGTTGTGCTCCATCCGCCCCTGTACCCGGGATGGCACTGGCGGTCGTTCCTGGCCGCCGTGAAATTCTCGATCCTTAAAGGACGGCCGCGCGATCTCTACGGCGCCGTCACCAGCCCGCTCTATTTTTCCCTGCTGCGGCTGCTGCCGGCCTGCCGCATGATCGCGATCGAACGGTCGGACGGCTTCGGGTTGCCCGCCCACAGCTTCTTCCTGCTCGACCGCGCCGAGGCCTTCTATAAGCGCGAACTGCCCTACGACCACTGGCAGGTGTTCTTCGGTTCGGCCCACAGGCGTTTGCCCGGCCGGCGGTTTCGCCTGGAAAGACGCTGGTCGAAGCGGCTGGCGAAACTGCGGCCGATCGGTCTCGGCCTGCCGATCTATGCCGAGAACCACGCCAACGCCGCGTATCCCGCGGAAAAGACGAGCGACGTCTTTTTCGCCGCGACCATCGCGGGAAACAGTTCCGTGCGCGCGGGGGTGCCGGCACTGCTCGACAAGCTCAGGGCCGCGGGCTTCGCTGTCGACGCCCCGGATCGGCACCTGCCCGCCGACGAATTCATGAAGCGCTGCGCGCAGGCCTGGATCACGCTGTCGCCCGCCGGCCTGGGCTGGGATTGCTATCGCCACATGGAGGCGGCGCTGGCAGGCTCGGTGCCGCTGGTGAGCGCGCCGACGATCGACCGGTACCGCCCACTGGTCATCGGCGAACAATGCCTCAGCTATCACCCCGACGAAGACCGGATCGTCGCCATCGTCGGCGCGGCGCTCGCCGACAAGGAACGGCTGCGCGCAATGGCGCTCTCGGCCCGCCAGCATGTCCTCAAGCATCTCACGGTACGCGCAATTTCCGTCGATCTTCTAGCGCGGCACTGCGGGGAGACGGGAGCCGAGGCTTCGACCGGCGGATAGCGATGCGCTCGCCGGGGGCCGGGGCTTGGGGAACGCACGGATTTCAGCTAGACCGGCGCGCGACCAGACGAGCGGGCGCGCCGACATGCCGCCGGCGAGAGGCTTCGTATAAGGATTCCGATGACACGGCTCTACGACAGCAGGAAGCGCATCCTCGTCACCGGCGGCGCCGGGTTCCTCGGCTCGAGCCTGGTCGACCGGCTACTCGACATGGGACACGAGGTGCTGTGCGCTGACAACCTTTTCACCGGCACCAAGCGGAACATCGATCACCTGCACGGCCAGTCGCGCTTCGAGTTCCTCCGCCACGATGTCACATTCCCGCTCTATGTCGAGGTGGACGAGATCTACAACCTCGCCTGCCCTGCCTCGCCGGTCCACTACCAGCATGACCCGATCCAGACGACCAAGACGTCGGTCCACGGCGCGATCAACATGCTCGGCCTGGCGAAGCGGTTGAAATGCAAGATCTTCCAGGCTTCGACGAGCGAGGTCTACGGGGATCCGACGGTTCACCCGCAGACGGAGGACTACTGGGGCAACGTCAATCCGATCGGCCCGCGCTCCTGCTACGACGAAGGAAAACGCTGCGCCGAGACGCTGTTCTTCGACTATCACCGCCAATGCGGACTGCTGATCAAGGTGGCGCGCATTTTCAACACCTACGGTCCGCGCATGCATCACGCCGACGGGCGCGTGGTCTCGAACTTCGTCATCCAGGCGCTGCGCGGCGAACCGATCACCCTCTACGGGGACGGCTCTCAGACAAGATCGTTCTGCTACGTCGACGAGATGATCGACGGTTTCATCCGCCTGATGGAGACCGACGAAACAGTCACGGGTCCGATCAATCTCGGTAATCCGGTCGAATTCTCGATCCGCGAACTCGCCGAGATGACCGTGCGGTTGACCGGATCGCGTTCGCCGATCGAATACCGTCCCCTCCCGCTGGACGATCCGCGTCAGAGGCGCCCGGATATCACCCGTGCAAAGCAGAAGCTCGGCTGGGAACCGGTGATCGGCCTCGAAGAGGGGCTCGCTCGTACGATCGAATACTTCCGCAAGCTCCTGCCCGAGATTGAAGCGGCCTGATACTGCCCCCAAGCCCCGCGATCCGCCTGCGATCACCGTTTTTTCGCCGCGTGAAAGATGCTAGCCCGCTGACGGGGCGGGCGACAGCGAGGGGTGGGTGGACAAACCGGGTGAAGATGCGGTCGGCAGCGCAATTGGGCCGAACGCCGCGCCGCCTGTCGTCGGCGCGGCACTGCCGGCGTGGCTAGGCATCGCCACCCGTTGGGCGGATACGCCAGCCTTCATGTGGCGACCCGGTGCGGCGATCACCGGATCGAGTTTCCTGCGGTTCCTGGGTGAAGCAGTCGAGGAAATCGATGTCGTGCGGGCATCCGAGGTGCTCGTCGATCATGGCGTCTACCTTCCGACACTCCCGCGCGGGACGCAGCGCATCGAGATCACAGGGACGGTGCCTGTCGAGGGCCGCGCGGTTCGCTTCTTTCCCGTGGCGCGGCCCCTGGTGTGGCTTCTCGATCCGTTCGGCCTGCGCACCAATGCATCCGGCGCCTCCCCATCGGAAAACGCACCACGGCTGTTCCGTCGAAGATGGAAGGCAGTAGCCGGCCGGCCGGAAGGCGCACTCTACCGCGCCTGGAGCACCCGCTTCGTGGGAGACTTCGCGACGGTCAGGCCCGCCTCGACGACAGGCCCGATCACATTCGTCCTCGCCGACCGCCATGGCATAGCGACATCTGAGGTGACGGCGCGGCTTGCTGCCGCGCTCGCCGCGCAGACCGACCAGGAGTGGCGGCTGGTCGTGCCGGTAGGTTCCGGGCCGATCCCGGTCGCTCCGCAGCCAGTACCGGGCGACGGGCGCTGGCAGCATGTCGTGACCGGAGCAACGGGCTTCGCGGCGACGGTGAACGCGGCGCTCGGTGCGATCGACGGCGATCACGTCGTACTACTCCGGCCGGGCGTCCTGCCGACGCGGGACGCCGTCGCCATGCTGCGGGACTGCTTTGCCGACGAACCGGACGTACGCTTCGCCTACACCGACGAGGAACGGATCGACGCCAAGGGGACGCTGCGGCAGGGCGTTTTCAAGCCGGCGTTCTCGCCGCGCCTTCTCGAGGCGTGCGACTATGTCGGCGACATCGCCGTCTATCGCCGCTCCGACATCCTCGCAGCAGGCGGGATCGACGATGCCGCGGCAAATCCCTTCCACGAACTCATGCTGCGGGTCACGGGCCCGCTGGACGAGGCACTGATCCGGCACATTCCGCGCGTCGCCTGCCGCTCGGCACGGCCAGCGGGCGCGTCGGCGGCCGCCCGAACCGTGCCGGCGGGGACAAGGACGCAGGCGCGGGAGCGCTTCCCGAGCGTCACGATCATCGTGCCGACACGCGACCGGGCCGACCTTCTTTCGGTCGCCCTCGACTCGCTGATCG
>CALFXR010000144.1 GCA_937958475.1 uncultured Mesorhizobium sp.
CATCACCGAGGGCATCCCGGTCATGGACATGGTCAAGGTCAAGGCACGGCTCGACCGTTCGACCTCGCGGCTGCTCGGCCCGAACTGCCCCGGCGTACTGACCCCCGAGGAATGCAAGATCGGCATCATGCCGGGCAACATCTTCAAGAAGGGCTCGGTCGGCGTTGTCTCGCGCTCCGGCACGCTTACATATGAGGCGGTGTTCCAGACCACCAATGTCGGCCTCGGCCAGACGACCGCGGTCGGCATCGGCGGCGACCCCGTGAAAGGCACCGAATTCATCGACATGCTCGAGATGTTCCTCGCAGACGACGAGACCAGGTCGATCATCATGATCGGCGAGATCGGCGGCTCGGCCGAGGAAGACGCCGCACAGTTCCTCCGGGACGAGGCCAAGCGCGGCCGCAGGAAGCCGATGGCCGGCTTCATCGCCGGGCGCACGGCGCCGGCGGGCCGCACCATGGGCCATGCGGGCGCGGTGATCTCGGGCGGCAAGGGCGGCGCGGAAGACAAGATCGCGGCCATGGAGGCAGCGGGCATCCGCGTCTCGCCGTCGCCGGCCAGGCTCGGCACGACGCTGGTCGAGGCGATCAAGGGTTAGGCAGTCGGAGGTAGGCAATCGGCAGTCGTATCGGAACACCTCGCTTTTCCCGACTGCCGACTGCCTATTGGCGACTGCCACAAGTAAAAGGAGACGGAGCGTTCGGCTCCGGAGATGCGATGGCACGGCAGGATCAGGCCAACGACCAGTTTTCCCTGACTTCGTTCCTCTACGGCGGCAACGCCGACTACATCGAGGAACTCTACGCCAGCTACCAGGACGATCCGTCCTCCGTCGACGCCGAATGGCAGGCTTTCTTCGCCGCGCTCAAGGATGATTCCGGCGACGTCCGCCGCAACGCGCAGGGCGCTTCCTGGACCCGGCCGAACTGGCCGGTCGCCGCCAATGGCGAACTCGTCTCGGCGCTAGACGGCAACTGGGGCGCGCTGGAAAAGCAGATCTCGACGAAGGTGAAGGAGAAGGCCGCCGCCAAGGGCGCCGGCCTTTCCGAAGCCGACGTCACCCGGGCGACGCGCGATTCGGTGCGCGCCATCATGATGATCCGCGCCTACCGCATGCGCGGCCACCTGCACGCCAACCTCGACCCGCTCGGCATCGCCAAGCCCTTCGAGGACTACGACGAGCTGTCGCCGACCGCCTACGGCTTCACCGAGGCAGACTACGACCGCAAGATCTTCATCGACCACGTGCTCGGCCTCGAATTCGCGACCATCCGCGAGATGATCGAGATTCTCAAGCGCACCTACTGCTCGACGCTCGGCGTCGAGTTCATGCACATCTCCCACCCCGAGGAGAAGGCCTGGATCCAGGAGCGCATCGAAGGGCCGGACAAGGGCATCGCCTTCACCAAGAACGGCAAGATGGCGATCCTGCACAAGCTGATCGAGGCCGAGGGCTTCGAGCAGTTCATCGACGTCAAGTACAAGGGCACCAAGCGCTTCGGCCTCGACGGCGGTGAATCGCTCATTCCGGCGCTCGAGCAGATCATCAAGCGCGGCGGCGCACTGGGCCTGAAGGAAATCGTTCTGGGCATGGCCCATCGCGGCCGTCTCAACGTGCTCAGCCAGGTGATGGCCAAGCCGCACCGCGCCATCTTCCACGAATTCAAGGGCGGCTCGTTCACGCCCGACGACGTCGAGGGTTCGGGCGACGTCAAGTACCACCTCGGTGCGTCGTCGGACCGCGAGTTCGACGGCAACAAGGTGCACCTGTCGCTGACCGCAAATCCTTCGCATCTCGAGATCGTCAATCCCGTGGTCATGGGCAAGGCCCGCGCCAAGCAGGACCAGATATTCGGCCGCAAGCGCGAGGACTTCGTGCCGCTCGACGAGCGCGCCAAGGTCATGCCGCTGTTGCTGCACGGCGATGCGGCCTTCGCCGGCCAGGGCGTCGTCGCCGAGATCCTCGGCCTGTCGGGCCTGCGCGGCCACCGTGTCGCCGGCACGGTGCACTTCATCATCAACAACCAGATCGGCTTCACGACGAACCCGCGCTTCTCGCGCTCGTCGCCCTATCCGTCCGACGTCGCCAAGATGATCGAGGCGCCGATCTTCCACGTGAACGGCGACGACCCAGAGGCGGTCGTCTACGCGGCCAAGATCGCGACCGAATTCCGGATGAAGTTCCACAAGCCGGTCGTCATCGACATGCTCTGCTACCGCCGCTTCGGCCACAACGAGGGCGACGAGCCGGCGTTCACCCAGCCGATCATGTATCGCAACATCCGCGCGCACCAGACGACGACGCAGATCTACGCCAGGAAGCTGATCGAGGAAGGCCTCATCAGCGAGGGCGAGTTCGAGAAGATGAAGGCCGACTGGCGCGCCCACCTCGAAGCGGAATTCGAAACCGGCCAGAGCTACAAGCCCAACAAGGCCGACTGGCTCGACGGCGCCTGGTCCGGCCTGCGCACCGCCGACAATCAGGACGAGCAGCGCCGCGGCAAGACCGCCGTGCCGGTCAAGACGCTGAAGGAGGTCGGCAAGAAGCTGACCGATGTGCCGAAGGACTTCGAGGTCCACAGGACCATCGGTCGCTTCCTCGACAACCGCCGCCAGGCGATCGAGACCGGCGAAGGCATCGACTGGGCCACCGCCGAGGCGCTGGCGTTCGGTTCGATCCTGCTCGACGGCAACCCGATCCGCCTGTCCGGCCAGGATTCCGAGCGCGGCACGTTCTCGCAGCGCCACTCTGTGCTCTACGACCAGCGCGACGAGAACCGCTACATCCCGCTGAACAACCTGTCGGCGGCCCAGGGCCACTACGAGGTCATCAACTCGATGCTCTCGGAAGAGGCGGTGCTCGGCTTCGAATACGGCTTCTCGCTCGCCGAACCGAAGGCGCTGACGCTGTGGGAGGCCCAGTTCGGCGACTTCGCCAACGGCGCCCAGGTGGTCTTCGACCAGTTCATCTCGTCGGGCGAACGCAAGTGGCTGAGAATGTCGGGCCTCGTCTGCCTGCTGCCGCACGGCTACGAAGGGCAGGGGCCGGAGCACTCGTCGGCCCGGCTGGAGCGCTTCCTCCAGCTCTGCGCCGAGGACAACATGCAGGTCGCCAACGTCACCACGCCGGCGAACTACTTCCACATCCTGCGCCGGCAGCTGAAGCGCGACTTCCGCAAGCCGCTGATCCTGATGACGCCGAAGTCGCTGCTCCGCCACAAGCGGGCGGTGTCGGCGCTCGCCGAGATGTCGGGCGAGAGTTCGTTCCACCGCCTTCTGTGGGATGATGCGCAGTACCTCTCCGACCAGCCGATCAAGCTGGTCAAGGATTCCAAGATCCGCCGCGTCGTGCTGTGCTCCGGCAAGGTCTACTACGACCTCTACGAGGAGCGCGAGAAGCGCGGCATCAACGACGTCTACCTGCTGCGCGTCGAGCAGCTCTATCCGTTCCCGGCGAAGGCCCTGATCACCGAGCTGTCGCGGTTCCGCAACGCCGAGATGGTGTGGTGCCAGGAAGAGCCGAAGAACATGGGCGCCTGGTCGTTCATCGACCCCTACCTGGAGTGGGTGCTGGCGCACATCGACGCCAAGCACCAGAGGGTGCGCTACACCGGCCGCCCGGCGGCGGCCTCGCCGGCGACCGGGCTGATGTCGAAGCACATGGCGCAGCTCGCCGCGTTCCTCGAGGACGCGCTGGGCGAATGACACGGACTGGGCGACAAGAAGAACTCAAGGTCAGGATCTGAACCATGGCTACTGAAATCCGCGTTCCGACGCTTGGCGAATCGGTCTCCGAGGCGACCATCGGCAAGTGGTTCAAGAAGGCCGGCGACGCGGTTGCCGCCGACGAGCCGCTGGTCGAGCTGGAGACCGACAAGGTCACGGTCGAGGTTCCCGCCCCGGCGTCGGGCACGCTCGCCGAGATCACGGCGAAGGACGGCGAGACCGTCGGCGTCGGCGCCCTGCTGGGCATGATCGCGGAGGGCGGTGCCGCGGCGAAGACGCCGCCGACCAAGACCGAGGCCGTGGCGACCGCTTCGGGCCGCGCCGGTGCGGCGACCGTGAAGAAGGCCGAGGAGAAGACCGCCGAGATCGCTGGCGAACCGCCGGTCGTCGAACGCAAGATGCCGGCGGCGCCGGCCGCCGCCAAGCTGCTCGCCGAGTCGAACCTCTCCGCCGATCAGGTGTCGGGCTCCGGCAAGCGCGGCCAGGTGCTCAAGGGCGACGTGCTCGAGGCGCTGGCCAAGGGTGCGGCCAGCCAGCCGGCGGCGGCGCCCGCCACTCCGGCGGCCGTGCGTGCTCCCGCCAGCGCCGACGACGAGTCGCGCGAGGAGCGGGTACGCATGACAAGGCTGCGCCAGACGATCGCGCGCCGCCTGAAGGACGCACAGGCGACCGCCGCCATGCTGACCACCTTCAACGAGGTCGACATGAAGGCGGTCATGGACCTGCGCAACAGGTACAAGGACGTCTTCGAGAAGAAGCACGGCGTCAAGCTCGGCTTCATGGGCTTCTTCACCAAGGCCGTGACGCATGCGCTGAAGGAGATCCCGGCGGTCAACGCCGAAATCGACGGCACCGACATCATCTACAAGAACTACGCTCATATCGGCGTCGCCGTCGGCACCGAGAAGGGCCTCGTCGTGCCGGTGGTGCGCGATGCCGACGCCATGTCGATCGCCGAGATCGAGAAGGAGATCGGTCGGCTGGGCGTCGCCGCGCGCGACGGCAAGCTGTCTGTCGCCGACATGCAGGGCGGCACCTTCACCATCTCCAACGGCGGCGTCTACGGTTCGCTGATGTCGACGCCGATCCTCAACGCGCCGCAGTCCGGCATCCTCGGCATGCACAAGATCCAGGACCGCCCGGTCGTCGTCGGCGGCCAGATCGTCATCCGCCCGATGATGTACCTGGCTCTCAGCTACGACCACCGGATCGTCGACGGCAAGGAAGCGGTCACCTTCCTCGTCCGCGTCAAGGAGAGCTTGGAGGATCCCGAGCGGCTGGTGCTCGACCTCTAGGAGGTCGCGCAGGCGCCGGCAAAGGAGCGCGCGCATGCCTTTCCGCAAGGAACGACAGGTAGCGACAGCGGTTTCGCTCGCCGCCTGGATCTGGCTGCCGGCGCCCGCGGTGGCCCAGAATGCGCCTCTCGCCGGTCCCGATCTGGCGACGGTGATGACGGCCTACGCTGATTCCGTGGTCGAACTGCGCGACATCTCTGCGGCCTGCGCGCCCACTGCCCCCGGCGGCTGGGACGAGGGGGCCGCCCTGCTGGTCGAATCGCTGCGCGCCGCCGGCCTCGACGGCAACAGCGTCGCGGCGATCGCGTCCGGTATGGCGGCGGCGGCCGGCAGCAAGCCGGTCGACTGCGACGCGCCTGAGCACCGGCTGCGCGCCGGCGTGGCCGAAGGATCCGACTGGCCGGCGTACCATCGCGCGGTGCTCGAAGCCGCGGGGCTGCGTGCCGTCGTTCCCGTGGCAGGCGACGAACGCCTCGCTGCGGCCGGCGCCGTGGTTGCAAAGGCGCTTCCGCTCCAGGCGCGGATGCTCGAATGCCTGTCGCTTCTCGATCCGCGCGGCTTTGTCCTCGCCTATGGCGACTGGGACCGCCTCGTTGCCCAGGTCGGCCACCTGTTCGCCGCCGAGGGCTATGCCGCGCATGCCTATGCCCGGATCCTCGAACCCGCCGGCGCCGGCAAGCTGTTCGAGGCTCCTGCCGACCGGTCCGCCGCTGCGGCCGCCTGCGCGGCCGACCAGGCCTGGTTCGAGCGCTATTCGATCATGGCGTGGTACACGCTGGCGAGCGACGTCGAGACCGCGCTGAAGGGCGGCAAGCCGTGAGCGCGCGGCCGCTGCTCGTCTCCATGCTGGTGCTGTTCACCGCGTCGTCGCCGGCATCGGCCGACTGCCCGGTCGGGCTCGCCGCCTATCGCGACCTCGAGGACGCCGCTTCCGTCGAGTTCACGCCGACGAGCGGGGCGGCGGTCACCAACACGTTCCGCATGCTGCTCGACAACGACGTCGTGCTCGACGGCATCGTCATGTGGTCGGACGGGATCGGTCGACCCTACGGCATGCTCACCTACAAGTGTCCCGAGGGCGACGCCACCGGCGCCGAGATCGCCGCCTGCACCATGTGGGAGGGCGTCATCTACACGTCCGACGATCTCGGCAACATCGAACTCCTGCCGGCGGAAGCCGCCGGCGCGCCGGCGAAGCTGATCTTCCCCGACCTCGGGCCTTCGCTCAGGCATTCGGCGGCATACGGGGCCGCCGGTTTCAGCAAGGTGCCGTGGGACGTCTTCAAGCTGAGCGGGTGCCAGGAATGAGCGGCCGGACGCTTCTCGTCACCGGCGGAAGCCGCGGCATCGGCGCTTCCGTCGCCAGGATCGCCGCCGGCCGCGGCTGGCGCGTGGCGGTCAACTACGCCGAGAACGCGGCGGCGGCGGAGGCGCTGGTCAGCGAGATCCGCGACGCCTCGGGCGAGGCGATCGCGATCAGGGGCGACGTCGGCGTCGAGGCCGACGTCGTGCGCTTGTTCGAGGCCGTCGACCGGGCCTACGGGCCGCTCGACGCGCTGGTCAACAATGCCGGCGTGGTCGCCCGAAAGGGACGCGTCGAGGACATGGACGCTGCCCGCCTGGAGCGGATGATGCGTGTCAACGTGATCGGCTCCTTCCTCTGTGCCCGCGAGGCGGTGCGCCGCATGTCGACGCGCCGCGGCGGCCGGGGCGGGGGGATCGTCAACGTTTCCTCGGTCGCCTCGCTGCTCGGTTCCGCCGGCGAATATGTCGACTACGCCGCCTCGAAAGGCGCGATCGACTCGTTCACCGTGGGCCTCGCCCGCGAGGTCGCCGAGGAAGGCATCCGCGTCAACGCCGTGCGCCCGGGCATCATCGCCACCGAGATCCACGCCTCGGGCGGCCAGCCCGACCGGATCGAGCGCGTCCGGCCCCTGGTGCCCATGAAGCGAGAAGGCAGGCCGGAGGAGGTGGCGTCGGCCATCCTTTGGCTGCTGTCCGATGAAGCGTCCTATACGACGGGCGCCATCATCGACGTCTCCGGCGGTCGATAGGAGCGGGGAGGAGCGGCATGGACCTTGCTGTCGCGCATCTCTCGGCCGAGATGTTCTATCTCGTCCTCTCGGTCGTGCTTCTTCTGGTGCATCTCTCCGTCCAGTCCTTCACCTTCAAGGCGCAGGTCGGCAACCGCTATACGGTCGGAGCGCGAGACGAAGGCTTGCAGCCCACCGGCATGGCCGGCCGCGCGGCGCGCGCCTACGCCAATTTCCGCGAGACCTTTCCGGCCTTCGTGGGGCTGGCGCTGGCGGTCGAGGTGCTCGGCGCCGGCGACTGGTGGACCGGTTTCGGCGCCGCGCTTTATTTCTGGTGCCGTGTTGCTTATCTCCCCGCCTATCTGGCGGGGGTCGCCTGGGTTCGATCGTTCATCTGGAAATTCGCCGCGATCGGCCTTGTCATCATGCTGTGGCGGCTCGTCGTGTAGCCGACGCGGCCGGGAAATCGGGAAAGGGGACCAAATGTCCACCACATACGATGTCGTCGTTATCGGATCGGGCCCCGGCGGCTATGTCTGCGCCGTCAAGGCGGCCCAGCTCGGCCTGAAGACGGCCGTCGTCGAGAAGCGCGCTACCTATGGCGGCACCTGCCTCAACATCGGCTGCATCCCGTCGAAGGCGATGCTGCACGCCTCCGAGATGTTCGCCGAGGCCGGCCACTCCTTCGCTGCGCTCGGCATCAACGTCGGCACGCCGAAGCTCGATCTGAAGGCCATGCTGGCGCACAAGGACGCCACCGTGGCGGCCAATGTCGGCGGCGTCGCCTTCCTCTTCAAGAAGAACAAGATCGACGCCGTCCGCGGCACCGGACGCATTCTCGGCGCCGGCAAGGTGGCCGTCACCGCCGAGGACGGCAGCGAGCAGGTGCTGGAGACGAAGAACATCGTCATCGCCACCGGTTCCGACGTCGCCGGCATCCCCGGCGTCGCCGTCGACATCGACGAGAAGGTCGTCGTCTCCTCCACCGGCGCGCTGGAGCTCGCCAAGGTGCCGGAGCACATGGTCGTCGTCGGCGGCGGCGTCATCGGGCTGGAGCTCGGTTCGGTCTGGGCCCGCCTCGGCGCCAGGGTCACCGTCGTCGAATACCTCGACACGATCCTCGGCGGCATGGACGGCGAGGTCGCCAAGCAGTTCCACCGCATGCTCGGCAAGCAGGGCTTCGAGTTCAAGCTCGGCGCCAAGGTCACCGGCGTCGCCAGGGCGAAGAAGGGCGCGACCGTCACCTTCGAGCCGGTCAAGGGCGGCGATGCCGAGACGATCTCCGCCGACGTCGTGCTCATCGCCACCGGCCGCAAGCCCTATACCGAAGGACTCGGCCTCGCCGAGGCGGGCGTGACGCTCGACGGCCGCGGGCGCGTCGAGACCGACGGCCACTACCGCACCTCCGTTCCCGGCATCTACGCCATCGGCGACGTGATCGCCGGGCCGATGCTGGCGCACAAGGCGGAAGACGAGGGCGTCGCCATCGCCGAGATCATCGCCGGCCAGGCCGGCCACGTGAACTACGCCGTCATCCCGTCGGTCGTCTACACCAGCCCCGAAGTCGCCTCGGTCGGCAAGACCGAGGAGCAGCTGAAGGCAGAAGGCATCGCCTACAAGGTCGGCAAGTTCCCGTTCTCGGCCAACGGCCGGGCGCGCGCCATGCTGCACACCGACGGCTTCGCCAAGGTGCTGGCGGCCAAGGACGACGACCGCGTGCTCGGCGTCCACATCGTCGGCTTCGGCGCCGGCGAGATGATCCACGAGGCGGCCGTGCTGATGGAGTTCGGCGGTTCGGCCGAAGACCTCGCCCGCACCTGCCACGCCCACCCGACCATGTCGGAATCGGTCAAGGAAGCCGCGCTCGGCGCCTTCTTCAAGTCGATTCATATCTGACGGCGGCGGCCGCCACCTCCTGCCAGGACGACAAGCGGCCCGCCGAAGCGGGCCGTTCGCGTTCAGTCGATCGACGTGCCGCCGGCTACTGGGCGGGCGCGGGCTGGGCCGGCTGCGTCGCCTGCGGGGCAGGAGCAGCGGGCTCGGTCGC
>CALFXR010000145.1 GCA_937958475.1 uncultured Mesorhizobium sp.
TCGATCCCGTCGCGCCGTGGGACAAGAAAGGCTTCAAGCTGCCCGAGGGTCCGGTGTACTCGGCCGCGGGCGCCAACCTCTGGCCGCCGGCGATCGCCATCCTGCGCCGCGAGACCTACGGCAACTATCCGGCCGCCAGCGCCATCCTGAAATGCGTCTACGAAGGCCTGCTCGTGCCGTTCGAAACCGGGCTGAGGATCGAGCAGCGCTACTTCACGCAGATCCTGCAGAGCCGCGAGGCCGAAGCGATGATCCGCTCGCTGTTCGTATCGCTGCAGGAGCTGAACAAGGGCGCCCGCCGGCCTGAAGGCGTCGCCGAGACGAAGTTCAGGAAGATCGGCGTCGTCGGCGCGGGCTTCATGGGCGCCGGCATCGCCTATGTGACGGCCAAGGCCGGCATCCCGGTCGTCGTCATCGACCGCGACCAGGAGGCAGCCGACAAGGGCAAGGCGCACTCGGCCGGCCTGATGGACGGCCTGATCAAGAAGGGCCGCGCCACCGCCGAGGACAAGGAGAAGCTGCTCTCGCTGATCACCGCGACGCCGGACTACGCAGCGCTCGACGGCTGCGACCTCGTCATCGAGGCGGTCTTCGAGGACAGCGCCATCAAGAAGGCCGTCACCGAGAGTTCCGAAGCCGTGTTGAAGCCGTCGGCGATCTTCGCCTCGAACACGTCGACGATCCCGATCACGGGCCTGGCCAAGAACTCGGCGCGGCCGAAGAACTTCATCGGCATCCACTTCTTCTCGCCGGTCGACAAGATGATGCTGGTCGAGATCATCCTCGGCAAGAAGACCGGCGACAAGGCGCTGGCGGTGGCCATCGACTACGTGCGGGCGATCAAGAAGACGCCGATCGTGGTCAACGACACGCGCGGCTTCTACGTCAACCGCTGCGTGCTCCGCTACATGTCGGAGTCCTACCAGATGCTGATCGAGGGCGTTCCCGCCGCCATGATCGAGAACGCTGCGAAGATGGCCGGCATGCCGGTCGGACCGCTGGCGCTGACCGACGAGACGGCGATCGACCTCGCCCAGAAGATCATGAAGCAGACCATCCGCGATCTCGGCGAGAAGGCGGTCGACAAGGACCAGTTCGCCCTGGTCAACGCGCTCGTCGACAAGCACGGCCGCTTCGGCCGCAAGAACGGCAAGGGCTTCTACGACTATCCGGCCAAGCCGGCGAAGAAGAAGCTGTGGCCCGGCCTGAAGGACCTCTACAAGCAGCGCGATCCCGACAAGATCGACGTCGAGGAGCTGAAGCAGCGCTTCCTCTTCACCATCGCGCTCGAGGCCGCGCGTGTCATGGAGGAGGGCATCGTCACCGATCCGCGCGAGGCGGACGTCGGCTCGATCCTCGCCTTCGGCTTCGCCCCTTATACGGGCGGCGCGCTGTCCTACATCGACGGCATCGGCGGCAAGGCCTTCGTCAAGCGGGCCAGGGAGTTGCAGAAGAAGTATGGCGCGCAGTTCAAGGCGCCGAAGCTTCTCCTCGACATGGCCGAGAAGGGCGAGACCTTCTACGACCGCTTCGACCCCTACGCGAAGCCGTCGAAGAAGGCGGCTTAGGGTTCTGTCCCTCCTCTCGAGGGGAGGGTGGACAATCGCCGCAGGCGATTGGACGGGTGGGGGTGTTGCGGCCTGGCGCCGGCTTTCCCTCCCCCTCGAGGGGAGGGTGGACAGTCGCGCAGGCGATCGGACGGGTCGAGACGCTGCGGCAGCGCGGCGTCGACCGGCCGATCCGCCTCGCTTGGCGCTGGCATCCGCCCCCCTACGTGGACGTATCGAGGATCTCGTCATGTATGTCTGGGGCCGCTTCCTGCGCATGGCGCTTACCACGAAGAGCCGTGGGCGCTACCGGTTCGGCGACGAGAGCCGGCTCGACTTCCGCTGCCTGCCGACCGACGTCGACACCAATCTCCACCTGAACAACGCCCGCTACATGATGCTCGCCGATGTCGGCCGCATCGACATCTTCCTGCGCGCCGGGCTGCTCGATCTCGCGCGGCAGAACGGCTGGGCGCCGATGATGGGTGGTCTTCAGGCCGTCTATGTCCGCGAGATCCGCCTGTGGAAGAAGTTCGAAATCGTCTCGACGATCGAGACCTGGGAGGACACCCAGGTCATCGGCCGCCACCGCTTCGTCCTCGACGGCGGCACCACCGCCGCCCTGGTCATGACCACCGCCGGCATCTACGACGCCGGCAAGCGTCGCTTCGTCCGCATCGACGACATCGTCACGGCGCTCGGCGGCCGCATCTCGCCGCGCCCGCCGACCGAGGAGGAGCGCATCTTCATGGCCTCCCACGCCGGCCTTCGCCGGCTGGCGAAGGGCGGCTGACGGCGGCTCGAGCGTGTCCGCATTCCGTGCTTCGGCACCGGCAAATTCGGGCACGCCGTTTCCAGATTGCCGCGAGATCGTCTAGGCTTGCCGGCGCGCTGACGCGCCCGGACCCCCTGAGACGAGATTTACCGATGCCCGCCACCATCGACTACTTCCTCACTTCCATCTCCCCCTGGACCTATCTCGGCCACGACGCCGCCCGGGCGCTTGCGGCGAAGCACGGCGCGATGCTTGCCGTGCGGCCCGTCAATCTCGGCGGCATGTTCAAGGTATCGGGCCAGGTCGCGCTCGCCGAGCGCCCGGCGGTGCGGCAGCGCTACCGCTTCATCGAGTTGCAGCGCCACGCCCACTACCGCGGCAAGCCGATGAACTTCCGGCCGGCGCACTTCCCGACCGATCCGACGCTCGCCGACCACACGATCTGCGCCATCGTCGCCGACGGCCGCGACCCGCTCGACTATATGGGGCGGGTGTTTTCCGCGGTCTGGGCCGACGAGAAGGACATTGCCGACGAGGCGACCCTCGCGGCTCTCCTCGAAGAGACCGGCTTCGACGCCGCGGGAATTCTCGAGCGGGCGAAGACGCCGGAGATCGCCGCCGTCCGGGCGAAAAACACCGAAGACGCCGTCGCCGTCGACGCCAGCGGCGTGCCCTGCTTCGTGCTCCACGGCGAGCCCTTCTGGGGCCAGGACCGGCTCGACCTTCTCGACCACGCGCTTGCGACCGGCAGGCCGCCGTTCAAGCCGTTGTGACAGATGGCCACCGCCGTTTTCGGCTGGACATCGGCGCGGCGTGGGACTAGATGCAGCAGTAAGGCATATTTTCCTGTTTGACGGGGAGCGGACGATGCTCTCGCACGACCGAGTCTGGGCCGCTATCGACGCGCTCGCCGCGCGCTATTCGCTGTCGGCCTCCGGCCTCGCCAAGCGCGCGGGGCTGGACTCGACGGCCTTCAACAAGTCCAAGCGCCTTTCGGTGGACGGCCGCCCGCGCTGGCCGTCGACGGAATCCCTCGCCAAGGTCATCGAGGCGACGAATTCCTCGCTGGAGGAACTCTTCGGCCTGATCGAGGGCCGCGCGCCGGAGATCAAGGGCGCGCTGCCGGCGCAGAGTTCGACCGTGCCGCTGATCGGCTTCGCCCAGGCCGGTGCCGGCGGCTTCTTCGACGATGCCGGCTTCCCCGCCGGCCAGGGCTGGGACATGGTCGAGGTTCCCGAGCGGGCGGGCGAGGGCTCCTACGCCCTCCAGGTCCAGGGCGATTCCATGCTGCCGCTCTACCGCGACGGCGACGTCCTCATCATCAACCCGGGCGGTGTCGTGCGCCGCGGCGACCGGGTCGTCGTCAAAACCACCGGGGGCGAGGTCATGGCCAAGCTGCTCGAGCGCAAGACCCCCACGATGGTCGAACTGGTCTCTCTCAACCCGGTCCACCCGGCCCGGCTCATCCCGGTTGGCGAGATCGAGTGGATCGCCCGCATCGTCTGGGCGAGCCAGTAGGCCGATGCGGCCGGTCCTTGCGGCCGCGGCCGTCCTCGCCGTCGGCCTGGCCGGGACCGTTCTGAGTCTCGCCGGACGCACGCTCCTCGTTCCCGATGCCGCCGACGGCGCAGCGACGCCGCAGGAGACCGCGTCGCGCCCGCCGCTCCCGGCGGCGGACGACGCGGGCTCGCCGCCGCCGCGACGCACCGCGGGGCACGAAGCCGTTTCCGGCGCGGCCCACCCCGCCCATGCCGAGGGCGACGCCGACGCCGGCGGCGCCCCGGCGCATGCGACGGCAGCGCGCACGGTAGCGCCGGAGATCGTGGCGCCGCCGCCGCTCGATCCGGCGGAATTGCAGCGTACCGAGCCGCGCAAGCCGCTGTCGGACCTTGCGCTCGCCCTGCCGCCGAAGCCGGTCCCCCCTGACAAGTGGAAGGGCACGCTGCTGCACCGGCCGGTCGCCGTCGCCTCGGCGCGCTTCGAGGCGATGGGGCGCACGGTCGCGCTTGCCGGCGTCGACGGCGTCGATGCGGAAGAGACTTGCTCCTGGGAGGGGCGCCCGTGGCCGTGCGGCGTTCGCGCCCGCACCGCCTTCCGTACCTGGCTGCGGGGACGCTCGCTTTCCTGCGCCATTCCGCCCGAGAGCGACCGCCACCTCGTCGTGGCGACCTGTCGGATCGGCAAGCAGGACGTCGGCCTCTGGCTGGCCGCCAACGGCTGGGCCCGGGCGGTCGAAGGCGGACCCTACGCCGCGGCCGGCGCGGCGGCACGCGAGAAAAGACTGGGCATCTTCGGCGCGCCGCCGGCCGGCGCCGTGCCCGTATTCTCGTTCCAGCTGCCGCCGAGTTCCTTGCCCGAGGCCGAACTTCCCGACTTCGACCGGCTCGAGGCCGCGCCCGCCGGCCAGCTCACGCCCGAAACAACGGGCGACGCGCCGGGATGATCAGCCGGCGAGTTCGCCGGCTAGCGCCCTGCCGATGAGCGCCCGCGTCTCGGCGATGCCGTAGAGCGCCGCGAACGAGCCGAAGCGCGGGCCGCGTTCCTGGCCGATCAGCACCTGGTAGATCATCTGGAAGAAGGCGACGGAAACGCCCGGACCGCCTTCTGGGCTCTTCTTCGAATGGTCCTGGTAGCGCTCGATGCCGCGCGCGACGTCGAGCGCCGCGTTCTGGATCGCCTCGCCATCGGCACCGGCCGGAAGCGTGCCGAGCTTGTCGGAGAGCGCGCCGAGCGCCTCCGCCTCTGCCGCGTCCGGGGCGCGGAACACCTTCGACGGTTTGACGAAATCGTCGAAGTAGCGGATCGCATAGCCGACCAGCCGGTCGAGTTCTGGATGGGTCTCCGGCGTCACCCCCGGAGCGTGGCGGGAGATGAAGCCCCACAGCACGCCCTTGTCGTGGGCGTTCGATGCGCTGACCAGGTTGAGCAGCAGGGCGAAGGAGACCGGCAGTTCGATCCGCGGCGGTTCGCCATTGTGCATGTGCCAGACCGGGTTGCCGAGACGCTCCTTCCAGTCCTGGCGCGGATACGCGGCGAGGAAGGAATAGTATTCGTCCACCGCCTTCGGGATGACGTCGAAGTAGAGCTTCTTCGCCTGGCGCGGCCGCTGGAACATGTAGAGGCCGAGGCTTTCCGTCGGCGCATAGGTCAGCCATTCGTCGATGGTCAGTCCGTTGCCCTTCGACTTGGAAATCTTCTGGCCGTTCTCGTCGAGGAAGAGTTCGTAGACGAAGTGCTCCGGCGCGCGGCCGCCGAGCGCTTCGCAGATGCGGTCGTAGACGCCCATGTTCGGCCCGTGGTCCTTGCCGAACATCTCGAAATCGACGCCGAGTGCTGCCCAGCGGGCGCCGAAGTCCGGCTTCCATTGCAGCTTCACGCGGCCGCCGGTCACCGGCAGCGTCGTTTCCGTTCCGTCCTCGTCGTCGAAGGTGATGGTGCCGGCTTCCGCGTCGATCTTCTTCATCGGCACGTAGAGCACGCGGCCGGTCTTCGGCGAGATCGGCAGGAACGGCGAATAGGTCGCCCGGCGCTCCTCGCCCAACGTCGGCAGCATGATCGCCATGATGTCGTCGTAGCGCTCCGCCACCCGCCTCAGGATCGCGTCGAGGCGGCCGGACCTGTAGTAGTCGGTCGCGCTGGCGAACTCGTAGTCGAAGCCGAACGTGTCGAGGAAGCGCCGCAGCATCGCGTTGTTGTGGTGACCGAAGCTCGCATAGTCGCCCCCGAACGGGTTCGGCACCACCGTCAGCGGCATGTGCAGGTAGGGTTCCAGGAAGGCGCGGTCCGGCACGTTGTCGGGGATCTTGCGCATGCCGTCCATGTCGTCGGAGAAGCAGAGCAGCTTGGTCGCCACCTTGCCCTCGGTGAGCACGCGGAATGCGTGCCGCACCATCGTCGTGCGCGCCACCTCGCCGAACGTGCCGATATGCGGCAGGCCCGACGGTCCGTAGCCGGTCTCGAACAGAACGGTGTCGGGAAAGTCGCGTCCCTTGTAGCGTTCGACGATCTTGCGCGCTTCCTCGAACGGCCAGGCTTTGCTCTCGGCGGCCGCCGCAAGAACCTCGGGGGTGAGATCGATTGCAGGGAGTGTCATGTCGCCGTTCCTGGATTTGCTGGCCGGGGCCTTTCCCGTCAGGCTGGCTTGCTCTATTCGGCGCGGCTTGAGGCGTCAACGCGACGCGGCGTTTTTCCTTGCTCGCCGCGCGGCCCGTTCCTACCTTGCGCGCAAATCAGGAGACCCCGATGCCCGCCACGACCACCCACCAGGCCATGATCTACCTCATGGTGATCACCTCCGCATCCGACCGCGACATGACCGACCTCGAGTTGGCGCGCATCGGTGAGGTCGTCCGCACCTGGCCGGTGTTCGAGGATTTCGATGCCGAGAAGCTCGTCGCCACCGCGCAGAAATGCGAGAAGCTGCTGCACGAGGAGGCTGGTCTGGACGGTGTGCTGGGGCTTGCGAACGCGGCGATCCCCGAGCGTCTGCGCGACACCGCCTACGCTGCGGCCTACGAGGTCGCGGCGGTTGATCTCGAGATGCGCCTGGAGGAAGCGCGGCTGCTCGACCGGCTGCGCGAGTCCCTCGGCCTGGAGGACAACGTCGCCTTCGCCATCGAGCGCGCAGCGAAGGCGCGCCACCGCACGCTTACGTGAGGTCACGAACGTTCGAACGCGCCCGGCAGGACGAAAAGCGCGTCTAGTTCGGCTCTAGGTCCCATGGGCCAGGCCCTTCGAGAAACCCTTTCGGGTCGCGGACAAACCGGGCGGCGTCCGATCGATCCGCGATCTTGATGAGTGCGTTTCTTGTTGGTCGGGTGACCGCTCCATCGCCTCTAATGAAAACGCAAGCGTGTTCACGCGCGATGGCACATATGCCGTCGACAAGGGCGAGGGAGAGGTTCCGCATGTCGAGGCGTACTACGATCGCTCCGATTGCGTCGCCTTCGAACCAAATCTGTACGTCGTTGGTGTTTTCCTCTCCCCAGATACGTAGGTCACTGCACCACGCTGGCTTTTCAGGCATCAGCCGGGTCAATCTAGCAAACAGCTTCTCTCGGTCGAGGCCGACTATTTGGGGCTTTGGCGAATCTGCCTCATCGCGGTGAAGGTAGAGCGCTTCCACATCGTGCGCCTGAGCTACCGAAGCCGCAACAAGTTGGAACTTGAACTGCCAGAGCGCCATCACTCATCTTGAGCGCCGAATTGTGTGAGCGTCAAATCTCTCGAGGGAGTTCCCGTCGAAACGGCGACAAAAGGCCGGACTATGCAGGTCGATTCCGGGGGAGATTTTAGGGCGCTCAATAGAAGCTGACCGGGAAGTGGCGCAGGTAGAGCTCGGCGAAGATGCCCTTGGCGCTGATCTGCTGGAGGGCGTAGTCGAAGGCGTCGACCAGTGTCCGCTCGGCCGGCGGCACGGCGATCGCCAGCCCCAGGCCGAGGTGGCCGGGCGACAGGTACGGACCTCCCGAATAGCGGCAGCAATTGTCGGACTCGGTTCCGGCGAGCCAGAAGGCCAGGCGCATGCCGTCGCCGAAGACGCCTGCCAGCTTGCGGTCCTTGAGGTCCTGCAACATCCATTGCTGGCGCGTGTAGGTGACCACCTTCGCGGCAGGAAAATAGTCGCGCAGCATCCGTTCGTGGGCCGATCCGGCAATCACGCCGATGCGGCGTCCCTCCAGCTTGCCATGGATCGGTTCGCTGATGGCGTCGGCCTTGGGCGTCACCAGGCGCGCCGGGAACTGCAGGTAAGACCGGGAGAAGGCGTAGCGTTCGCGGTTCTCGGCGCTGACCGCGATCCCGGCGATGATCGCCTCGCCCTGCCTGTCCGCCAGCGCCTGTTCGAGTTCCCCCCAGGGCAGCGCCTGGATCTGGCATTTCTGCTGCAGGTCGAGTTCGGTGCAGATGGCGCGGGCGAGATCGACATGGAAGCCGCTCAGCCGTCCGGCGCTGTCGAGGTAGTTGAACGGCGGGAAGTCCACGGTCGTCAGGAAGCGCAGGCGCGGCATGGCCGAGAGATCCGGCTTCGCCAGGCGTTCCTTGACATCCCAGAAGAGCGGGATCTCGGGTTCGGCCGCCCGTGCCGGCGCGAACGTGTAGGACGCCGCGAGTACCATCGCCAGGAGGAACCCTCTCATCTGTCCGCCGCCGCCTTTCGCATCGCAATTCAGTCCCTTCGCCGCCGTCCTATACGACGCGGCACGCTGCGGCGCCACCGCCGCAATCCATGCTGAATTCATTGTCTTTTTCTGGCACAGAGATTGTGGCGACGAGAAGGTGGCAAATATTGATCGAATGATGCTAATACTATGCAATAAAGACGCCACGCGCCCGCTCGGTCGGTCAGCATGGCCGATGTCTTGAGGGGGCACGAGGGGTGGGCGTTGCCATGAGACATTTCGACGACACGCTTGCCTATATCGACAGGCTTCAGCGCGCCAATACGGCCGAGGCGATTTGTCGCGAGCTGCTCGACGTGACGTCGAACCATGGCCTGACGGCACTGATGGCGGGCACGGTGCCGAATCCGAACACGCCGATCAGCCATCAGAAGAACCATGTGATGCTCTGCGACTGGCCGGTCGAATGGCTGCAGCGCTATGTGGCGCAGAACCATGTCGACCACGATCCCGTCGTGGGCCACATGAAGAACCTGCAGGAGCCGTTCCATTGGCGCGAGTCCGCGACGCGGTCGCTCGTCGACCGCGACTCCATCCGCGTCATGGGCGACGCCGCGGAGTTCAAGCTGCGCGAATGGCTGGCCTTCCCGCTGGTGACGCTGGACGGCACCATCGTCATGGTGTCGCTCGGCGGCGAGGCCGTGGAACTGTCGAACGCCGAGTTCAACATGATCTCGCTGGCCTCGACCTACGCCATCGGCCGCGCCATGCAGCTGCAGACGGTGCAGGCGCGCACGATCGATCACATCGAGCTGACGCGCCGCGAGATCGAATGCCTGCAATGGGCCGCCGTGGGCAAGTCGGAATGGGAGATGTCCCAGATCATGGGAATCTCGGAGCACACCTCGGAGAAGCATCTTCTCAGCGCGAAGAACAAGCTCGGCGCGGTCAATCGCGTTCAGGCTGTGGCCGAAGCGATCCGCCGCGGATTCATAAGCTGAGCAGCATACCCCATTTCGGGCTCGTCCGTTAACTACGCGATCACGTAATTCCCCGCCTTTTCCACGGACTTAAGCTGCCCTTGGTTAACAAACCAGGGGCAAAATCATGTACGCACTGACCACCGCTGAACTTATGGAACGACCGGATCTGTGGCGCGCCGTTCACAAGCTGCGCTACGAGGTCTTCGTCGAGGAGATGGGTTGGGATGCGCTGCGGCGCACCGACCGGCTCGAGATCGACCAGTTCGATCACGACGAGGCGGTCCATCACCTCGTCATCCGCAATGGCGAACTCGCCGGCTACCAGCGCATGCTTCCGACGACGCGCCCGCACCTGCTGACCGAGGTCCTGCAGGACCTCTATGTCGGCACGCCGCCGTCGGGTCGCAACGTCTGGGAACTCACGCGCTACGCCGTCGCCAGGGGATACCGCGACGGCCGGCGCGGCATATCGACCGTCGGTAGCGAGCTGATCGCCGGTTTCGTCGAATGGGGCCTGTCGCGCGGCGTCGACAAGGTCATCATCGAGTTCGAGCCGATGTGGGTGCTGCGCGCGCTGCAACTGCGCTTCCTGGCGACGCCGCTCGGCTACCAGAGGACCTACGGCCGCCAGGAGGTTGTCGCCACGCTGCTGACCTTCGACGAAGCCACGTTGGAAGTGGTCCGCGCCCGTCGCGCCCACTTCGCTCCGGTGCTTCGGACCGGAACTCCCGAAATCTTCGCGTGGAAACAGGCGTCCTAGCCGGACGGATACGCCTGACTGCCTTCACAACCGGCATATTTTTTCCAACTGACTCGATCGGAGGGGCAAATGAGGGACCGACCTCAGACTGAATTCCACAACCATGTGCTGACCGTCACCGTATCGTCCGACGACGGCCGGCCCATCCTCGATCACCGCGCCTACGAGCGTCTCGACCGCACGCTCAGCCAGGCCGCGGCGGACCCGGACACCCGGGTCGTGATCCTGCGCGGCCTTGCCGGCTGCTTCTGCCTCGGCGGCGACTTCGCCGAGTTCCTCGATGCCGGAAAGCACCAGTGCCTGATCGACGCGGTGACCGGCCTGTTCCGCACGCTCGCCACCTTCCCGAAGCCGCTTCTGGCCTCGGTCGACGGCGACGCGGTCGGCGTCGGCTGCACGATCCTGTTCCATTGCGACGTGGTCGTGGCTTCGGCGGGCAGCACCTTCCGCGTCCCGTTCGTCGACTTCGGCCTGGTCCCGGATGCGGCGACAAGCATCCTGGCACCGGAGAAGCTGGGCTATGGCGGTGCGTTCCGCTTCTTCTGCCTCGGCGAGAGCCTCGGCGTCGCCGAAGCGATGTCGCTCGGCCTGGTCGGCGAAATGGTCGAGCCGGGCCAGTGCGAGGCGCGGACGGCCGAACTCGCCCGCCGGCTCGCCAAGAAGCCGGTCGCCGCGCTCCTGCAGACACGAAGCCTGCTGCGCGGCGATGCCCGCCATCTGTGCGAGCGCATCGATCGGGAAATCTCGCTGTTCCACCGTGCACTCCAGGACGACGAGACCCTGCGTCGCCTGAAGAGGATCGCACGGATGGCGGCGTGATGATTCGGGCTGGCTGATCGTGCCGGGCCGCGGCGCAGGGGAGGGTGAGCCCGACCTACGTCGCGGCCCGCCGCATTTCTCCTTCCCGCCGTGGCCGGTCGATCCTTCGCCGGAATCCCACCGCGATGCTGCCGGGTTCGGCGCGACGTCGGCATTCGCCGGGCCTCGGCAAGGGGCCGGCGTGCCGATGTCGATCCTTCTGCCGGAACTTGTTCAGTGGGCGCCGGTGCTCGACCGGCTGGCTGTCGCCGACAGGGCCCGCGTCCAGGCGGCCCTGTGCGCCAAGGTGCACGGAACCACGTTCCAGCGCGAAATCCTGGCAACGGGCGAGGTTGCGGAGGACGCGTTCTACCGCGCTCTCGCCGATTGTCTCGGCGTGCGGTTCCTGCCACGCGTCGCGGCCGGCGACCTCGTCGTGCAGGAGAAGCATGCCCTGGCCCTGCTGCGCCACGGCTCCGGCGTCGCGCCGGTGCGCGTCGTCGACGGGGCGGGGCAGGCGGCGGCGATCCTCGCCACGGACCACCTGGATGTCGCCGCCATGCGCATGCGCCTGTCGAGCACGCCCGGCCTGTCCTCGCGCAGCCGGATAGCAACGCCCTCGGCAGTGCGTCGGGCGCTGCTCGACCGCGCCCGCACCCGTCTCGCCTCGGCCGCCGTCTCCGGGCTCTTCGAGAAATCACCACATTGCTCGGCGGTCATCGTCGCGAACGCCTGGCAGGGTTTCATGATCGGCTTCGGCGGCTTTTTCGCGGTCGCCGCGGCCGTCCTGGCACCGTGGGAGACGCTGATCGTCCTGCACGGCCTGCTCTCCCTTTTCTTCCTCGGCTGCGTCCTGCTTCGGGTCCTGGCGATGACCGCCGCGGCGCCGCCCGTGCCGCCGCCGATCGAGCCCTTCGTGGCGTCCGATCTGCCGGTCTACTCCGTGCTGGTCGCGCTGTACCGCGAGGCGGGGATCGTGCCGGAGCTTCTCGTCGCTCTCGGGCGGCTGCAGTGGCCGCGCAGCAAGCTCGAGATCAAGCTCGTGTGCGAGGCCGACGACGACGAGACGCTGGCTGCCATCCGCGCCGTTCCCCTCCGCCCGAATATCGAGGTGATCGAGGTGCCGCCGACGGGGCCCCGCACCAAACCGAAGGCGCTCGCCTACGCGCTCCAGATCGTCAGCGGCGAGTTCGTCGTCCTCTACGATGCCGAGGACAGGCCGCATCCGCTCCAGCTCATTGAGGCGTGGCAGACGTTCCGCGCCGGCGGGCCGGACCTCGCCTGCCTCCAGGCGCCGCTGGAGATAACGAACGGCGGCGCCGGGCCGATCGCACGGCTGTTCGCCCTCGAATATGCCGCGTTGTTCCGCGGCCTGCTGCCCTATCTCGCCCGCCGGCGGCTCGTCCTGCCGCTGGGCGGCACCTCCAACCACTTCCGCGGCCTTATGTAGCAAAGGCACCAAGCCGCGAACGGCAAGGAGCAGACGCTACGTAGGCCGGTCCTAACAGGAGGACCGCTCTATGCGCGCATGGAAGTGGGTACTGCTAGTCGTCGGCGTGGTGGCGGCGCTGACCTCTCTAGGTGAACCGACCTTCTTCGAGTCTGGCCAAGGTAATAGGCCCGACGTGCGGCTCTTCATCAATGCGATGAATGGGTTCCCCCGGCTTGACATAATGGGCTATGCGGAAGCCCCCCGAAGAAACGAACCATTTATTCGATCCGGAGATCTGGTATGCGACAGCAACGTACAAAGTTGTGTCCAGCTTCTCGTTTCCACCCTTCCCGGCAGCCATGATAGACCTGTTTACAAACAGTACAGGCCGAGCGTAGGTTTGGGACATTGCCAGTTGCTCGACCTTGTCGAGCCACTTCTTATGCCCAACCTCCATAATAAACGGCTCGGAGAGCTGAACGGCCTTGATGTTGATGGCCGGAGCGGTTCCAACATTAACCGCGTTGACCTCATACGAGGCTGTGACAGTTACGTCGTCAATTTGGATCGGAGGCGTTCTGCCCTTAAACCGCAGTTCGAGCCACGGCCGCTGTTGTTGGCTCATGATGGCATTGGCTTCTGCCGAGTGCTCCGCGGCTTTGAGGGCGGCGGCGGTGGCTTCTCGATTGAGCTCCAATGTGTCCCTGACCAAGAAGACAGCCTTCAGGCTAACGCCAGTGGCGGCGATGGTAAAAAGCGCCATGAACCATTGCGCGATCGTGTCGTCCGCAGTGAACAAACCCCAATAGATGCGTTTGGTGAGTGGTTCCCCGCCGTCGCCTTCGGCCTGTGGGGCCTCGGTGTTTGGCTTGCGTATAGGGGGGCCGGATGGCTGATTAAACCACGCGATCAGTACAACAGCGATGATCGCCGCGATGGTGACTAAAGCCGAATATCTGTCGCGCCGATTGCTGCTAGACATTGAAGCAAGAAAGCTGCCGTGAATTTTCCACGAGACAGCTTATTACGGATATTTGCCTCCTTCTCGTCAACGCCTATTGCCGCCAGTCTGTCCACAAGATGCGCATAAGTCACTCCCTTCCGCTTCAATTCGGCTTTCAGGAGGTTCGCCGCTAGGGCTTCGTAGTCCGTCTTTTCGGCCATTGTATCGTCTCCGATGAAAAAAGTATCGAAAACGATGACATATGCCATTGACTGCCATTGGTCAACGTACTATATCCGATACATAAATATCGGAAACGATGACAAATGGCACAGCACTTCCTCCTCTCCGCCGAAAGCCGCACCCTCTCCCTCAAGGAGATCTACAAGGGTGGCGAGGAAAAGGCCTACACCGCGTTCCGCAAGCTCCGTTGGCCGTCGACCGATGGCGAGCCGGTCTGCCCGAAGTGCGGGTGCCTGGACCACTACGACATTCCGACCCGTCGCAAGTTCAAGTGCGCCGCCTGCCATGCGCAGTTCAGCGTCACCAGCGGCACGATGTTTGCCTCGCGCAAGCTGTCCTTCACCGATCTGCTCGCCGCAATCTGCCTCTTTGTGAACGGGTCCAAGGGCATGTCGGCGGTCCAGTTCTCCCGCGATCTGGACGTTCAGTACAAGACGGCCTTCGTCCTCGCCCACAAGCTCCGCGAGGCGCTGTCGGCCGAAACCGCGACCGAAACGCTGGACGGTGAAGTCGAGATCGACGGCGCGTATTTCGGCGGTCACGTTCGTCCCGAGAACCGCAAGGAAGATCGTATCGACCGCCGCGAGAAGGCTAACCAGTCCGACCATCGCCGCGTCGTCGTCGCCCTTCGCGAGCGCGGCGGCCGCACCCTGTCATTCGTCCGCGAGTCGGAAGCCGAGGGCGTTCAGATCGCCCGCGCCCGCATGGTTGCCGGCGCCAAGCTGTTCGCCGACGAAGCCTCGCATTGGGACGTTCTGGAAATCGACTTCGCCTCAACCCGCATCAATCACTCGCTGTCCTACAGCGAAGGCCACGGCAAGCACACCAACATGGTCGAGAGCTATTTCAGCCGCCTTCGCCGCATGGTCGGCGGGCAGCATCACCACGTCTCGCACCGCTACCTTTACCAGTACGCGAACCACGCCGCTTGGCTGGAGGATCACCGCCGCCGTTCGAATGGCGGGAATGCGATGGCGCTGCTCGGCGGTGCGCTGGCGCACCCGGTTAGTCGCGTGTGGGCCGGGTATTGGCAGCGGGCCGTTAATTAATGAGACCGTAAGCATCTTTGGTCATTGACTGGTCACATTCACCTATCATATTGATAGGCGGATGGCGCAAGATGGATCGCAACGTCCGCTTCTCTTTCGGCTCACCCCGGCGGTGGCCGAGAAACGGATTCGCGAAACCGCCCAAGATAGCTTTCAAATTATCTGGGGCGAACATGCGCTGGAACGAATGGACGAACGTGGGTTCACCGACGTCCAGGTTCTGGAGATTCTCCGTACCGGTATGGTCGTTGAGTTGCCAGAAAAAACCGAGTTGGATGAGTGGAAATGCAAGATCGTAAAGGAGCTAAGAGGACGACGAAAAGCAGGAGTCGTGACGATAATCCTGCTCAACGGGCGGCTGTTTCTAAAGACAGTCGAATGGGAAGACATGCTATGACCACAGAACCCGCTATCTGGCATCACCTTGGTGAGAGTGAGAAGGGCATCTATCACTATAAAGGATGCGGGCTGGACGACGTTTACCTTGCGAGTGGCTATGAAATTGAATCAACTCCCTATGGCAACGGTGTCCGCATCAAGAACCTTGATAGTCTGCATACTCAGATTGGGCTATATCTTATAAAGTGCAGAAAGGCTCTATCCGGCAAGGAAATCCGTTTCCTGCGCCATCATATGGATTTGACCCAATCAGAGTTGGCAAGACTGTTTGGTTGCAACGTTCAGCAAGTCGCAAGATATGAAAAGAACCAAAACAAACTGACAGGCCCTGCTGATAGGATACTGCGCATCCTCTTTGAGGACCACGCTAAGGACATTGTCAGCGTTCGCGATCTGCTTTCGTCACTGGACGAAATGGACGACGGAGAAGACCAAATGGTTTTTGCCGATACAGACGGGGAATGGCGGCACGCCGCCTAAGTCCACGGACCAAATAAACTCACCTTTGACCTCGTGCGGGGTACGGCCATGGATGCCGGCACCCCGCATCTGGCGGAGCGCCTTTCCCATCCGCTTGACGATATCGTTCATCATGCGCCGGGTTAATCCCGCCGCCCCCACAACACATTCCCCTTCGCGTCGGTCACGCTCCGCACTTCCCCTGCCTCGCGCATGGCCCGTAGCGCCTTGCTGACACGCTTTGTCAGATCGGCGAGGTACTTCCTGTCCCTCGCGTCCTCGCCCCTCATGGCGACGATCTCTCGGGCAATGTCGCGGCTGGATAGCGGCCCTGTAGCGGTGCGCAGCTCGCCATAGATCGCCTTGGACAGTTCACCCTTGCCGAAGATGACTTCGCGTTTCTGGCGCGGCATGGCGGCGTCCAGATCGCCCGTGTAGCCGAGGACGGACAAGGTACGGTCTATCGCGCCTATGTCGTTCCTGATCTCCGCCATGCGGTCGCGTATGCGCTCGGCTTCGTTGAACAGATCGGCGCGCTTGGTGAGCAGGCCGGTGATGGTATGTTCGAAGGTGTCGGTGCGGGCTGGTCTCATGCGCGAATTCTAGTGGAATCAGCGCTTTAGGTCGTGCGAAACGTTGGTGCTTTTGCTACATAAGGCCGCACTTCCGCCGCAGCCTCCTGGAAAGGGTCGGCGGCTGGGATCCGCACAACGTCACCGAGGATGCCGACCTCGCCGTACGCCTGTCTCGTCACGGCTATCGCACGCAGACGATCTCGCGTCCGACCAGGGAGGCGGCGCCGCCCGACTTCGCCACATGGCTGCCGCAGCGCACGCGCTGGTTCAAGGGCTGGCTGCTCACCTGGCTGGTCCACATGCGCGATCCGCTCAGGCTCCTGCGCGAACTGGGACCCGCCTCGTTCCTCGTCGTGCAGATCCTTTTCGTCGGCATGGTGCTGTCGTCCTTCGCCCATCCGCTCATGCTGGCGACCGTCGGCGTGCTCGTCGCGGTCGTGGCGGCGGGCTATCCGCTGAGCACGGGGCAGAACGGCCTGCTCGCGGTCGACGCGGTGAACATAGCCTGCGGCTATGCCTCCTTCATCATGCTCGGCTGGCAGACGCTGGCCAAGAAGGAGCGGCGCGGCTTCTGGAAGGCGGTCGTCTTCACGCCCGTCTACTGGATGATGCTGTCGCTGGCGGCGCTGAGATCCATCATCCAGCTCTGGCGGGCGCCGCATTTCTGGGCGAAGACCCATCACCCGCCGCGCCGCGGTGCGACCGCCGGGGCGGTCGCCGGAGGGCTCAGCCCGCCGCCCGCTCCAGGAAAGCCGGTCCCTCACCGATGATCTTGGGATCGTTCCTGCCGATCGCCTCGAGGTCGCGGCCTTCGTAGGGCATCGCGAGCAGGATCTTGCGGATCACCGCCAGCCGCGCCCTGCGCTTGTCGTTCGCCCTGACCACGGTCCACGGCGCGTGGTCGGTGTGCGTGCGTTCGAGCATCAGGTCGCGGGCGCGCGTGTAGTCGTCCCACTTGGCGATGCCGGCGACGTCGATCGGCGAGAACTTCCAGTTCTTCAGCAGGCTGTGCCTGCGGTCGTGGAACCGTTCGAGCTGGGTCTCCCGGCCGATGTTCAGCCAGAATTTGAAGAAGTGGATGCCGTCGCTGACGATCTGCTGCTCGAATTTCGGGGTCTCGTCGAGGAACCGGGCGTGCTGCTCCGGCGTGCAGAAACCCATCACCGGCTCGACGCCGCCGCGGTTGTACCACGAGCGGTCGAAGGTGACGAACTCGCCCGCGGTCGGGAACTGTGCGACGTAGCGCTGGTAGTACCACTGGCCGCGTTCGGTCTCGGTCGGCTTGGTCAGCGCCACGTTGCGCGCCGTGCGCGGGTTCATGTACTGGCGAACGACGAAGATCGTGCCGCCCTTGCCGGCCGCATCGCGGCCTTCGAACACCGCGAGCACGCGCTCGCCGGTCTTCTGCATCCACGCCTGCAGCTTCACCAGTTCGATCTGCAGGCGTTCGAGGTCGGCCTCGTATTCCTTGCCCGGCATCTTGTCGCCATAGGGGTAGCCGCCCGCGCTCAGCGATTTCTTGTCCACCCAGTCGGGCAGCTTCGGGTCCTCGATGTCGAAGAAGCGCTCCTTGCCGTCGATCGTGATCGCCACGCCTTTTCCGGCGCCGCCGCCATTGTCCTTCGCCGCCATGTGAATCGGCCCTTTCCAGTTTGCGCCGCCATGCTATTGGGAGGCCGCGATACGGTCCAGTGGGCTCCGCGGAGGGACGAACGGCGGATGAGCGAGGAAGGCGACAAGGCCGACGGGCCGATGGCGCGGATACTCGGACGGCTCGTCGAGAGCCGCTGGACCCTCGTCGCATCCGCTGCGGCGGTCTTCGTCCTGGCGGCAATCCCCGAGCCCGGCTGGCTCGTTGCCGCGCTGGCCTTCGCCGGCGTCGCCGTCGTCGCGATCGCCGCGCCGCGGCGCCTGATGGTGGGCCGGTCGCGCGAGGCGACCCGCGACCGCAAGGGCCCCCTCGACGGCATCCGCTACCAGGACCTCGCCGCCGCCGTACCCGATCCGATGATCCTCTTCGATGCCCACGGCGTGATCGTCCACGTCAATCCTGCGGCGGTCGTCGCCTTTGGCCCGCTGGCGCCGGGGGTGGCGCTGCATCTGCGCTTCCGGGCCCCCGAGATGCATGGGCTGATCGAGGAAGTGCTTGCCGACGCCACCACCGTCCGCGCCATCGACTATGTCGAGCGCGTGCCGATCGAGCGCGTCTTCCGCGTCACGGCGGCGGCGGTGGGCAGGGAAGGCGGCTTGTTCGCCCTGGTCTTCAAGGACCAGTCGGAGGCCCGCCGCATCGACCGCATGCGCGCCGACTTCATCGCCAATGCCAGCCACGAACTGCGCACGCCGCTGGCGTCGATCGCCGGCTTCGTCGAGACGCTGCGCGGGCCGGCGAGGAACGATACGGGCGCGCGCGAGCATTTCCTCAAGATCATGCAGGACCAGACCGGGCGCATGGCGCGGCTGATCGACGACCTCTTGTCGCTGTCGCGGCTCGAGATGAAGCCCTATGTGCGCACGGGCACGCCGCTCGACGTGCGCGGCATCGTCGACTCCGTGGTCGATTCGCTGGGGCCGCTCGCCGCGGAATCGGGCGTCACCGTCGAGCGGCGCATGCCCGACAGTCCGCCGTTCGTGTCCGGCGACCGCGACGAATTGTTCCAGGTCTTCGAGAACCTGCTCGAGAACGCCATCAAGTACGGCCAGTCCGGCGGCCGCGTCGAGATCGAGATCGTGGCGCCGCCGGCAGACGGAAAGGACGGCGTCCAGGTGCGCTTCAGGGATTTCGGACCCGGCATCGCCGAGGAGCACATCCCGCGCATCACGGAGCGTTTCTACCGGGTCGACGTCGAATCCAGCCGTTCGCGGAAGGGGACGGGCCTGGGACTGGCCATCGTCAAGCACATCCTCACGCGGCACGGCGGCTGGCTCGACGTGCATTCCAGGGTCGGCTCCGGATCGACCTTCATCGCGCATTTCCCGCCGCCGACGGGCCGGTGAGAGGCGCGCGGATGCGGGTTCTTTTTTCCGTCACCGCATTGGCCTAACGTCGCGGATGCCGGTGCGGTAACCCGAGTCGCCGCCGCGGCGGGAGGAACACGAGATCATGCAGTCACAGCACACCATGCGCGCCTACGATCAGGAGCTGAAGTTCCTGGCCACGCGGATCGGCGCGATGGGCGGCCATGCCGAACGCATGGTCGACGAAGCGGTCGCGGCTCTCGTCCATTCCGACGACGGCCTGGCCGCCAAGGTGATCAGGGACGACGAGATGCTCGACGCCAGCCAGCGCGAAGTCGACGACAAGGCGATCGTCATCATCGCCAAGCGCCAGCCCATGGCTGCGGATCTGCGCGAGATCATCGGTGCCATCCGCATCTCCGCCGATCTCGAGCGCGTCGGCGACCTCGGCAAGAACATCGCCAAGCGCGTCGGCGCGATTTCCCGCGAACGCCAGCCGGTCAGCCTGTTCCGCGGCCTGCAGTCGCTGGCGGAGCTGGCGCTGACCCAGTTGAAGGAAGTGCTGGACGCCTATGCATCGCGTAGCGTTGAGAAGATCGCCTTCGTGCGTGACCGCGACGACCGCATCGACGCCATGTACACGTCGCTGTTCCGCGAACTCCTCACCTACATGATGGAGGATCCGCGCAACATCTCGGCCTGCACCCATCTCCTGTTCTGCGCCAAGAACATCGAGCGCATCGGCGACCATGCCACCAACATCGCCGAGACCGTCTACTACATCGTCACCGGGGAGCAGATGCCGCCCGAGCGCTCGAAGGAAGACAAGAGCCACAAGGTCACGCTCGACGCGTACGAGCCGGCCGAACGATAGTCCGCACCCGACGGGTCCGGCGGAGACTCCGCCGGCTGGGCGCAACCGGCAGCCCCTCAGCGGCTGCGGCGACGCTCGGAAGCCGGCTGATAGGCGATCCTGGCGTGGTAGCGGCAGTAGGGGCCGGTGTCGGCGCAGTCGTTGCCGCAGAAGCTGAACTCCTCCGAAAGCGGATCGCCGTTCGGCCACTTGCAGGTCCGCTCGCTGAGCTGCACCAGCTGCAGCCGCCGCGAGATCGGCACGACCACGTCCTGCTGCGGGCGCATGTACTGCCGCGCGACCGGCTCGGCGTCGAACTGTGCCTGCAGCGCTGTCGCCCCGACCGAGACGGTCATCGGACGGGTCGTCGCGGCGGCGCGGCTGACCGCCTTGGTCGCAACGGCCTGCACGGCCTTCTTCTGCCGCGCCGGCGTCGCTGTGCTGCGGCCCCTGCTCGACAGCTTCAGGCGGTGGACCTTGCCGATGACCGCATTGCGGCTGACGCCGCCCAGCTGTGCGGCGATCTGGCTCGCGCTCAGGCCTTCCGACCAGAGCTTGCGCAGGAGATCGACGCGTTCGTCAGTCCAGTTCATAGGCACTTGCTCCTGAAAGCAACATGCGGATTTCGGAATCCAAGCGACCCCCGGGCACTAGCCGAGAAAACACCACATCTATTGGGGTGATTGGTCCGCCGCACGAAATCTAGTCTTCGTTGTCTGCTAACTACCGTATCCATTGACTCCATGACAAGAGTCGGCGACCCAGCCTGAATCTGTTTTTTCGGTTTTCCCCAACTTGCCACCAGAGGCTGGTGCGGGGCTTGTCGGAACGGCCGCCGCCGGGCGTTTCGGCGACCTTTTCGTTGACTTGATGGCCAAAAACGCGGATATAACCGCGAAGCCGCCTTTTGGGCGGCTTTTTTGATTGTTTTCAGGCCGCTGGAAGGATCGGCCGGCATTGGGGGCCGGACGTTTCCCTGCTTTCCCGGAGTACAGATAATGAGCGGTTCGGCGCTTTACGAGACCTTTGCCCGGGCTCCCCTCGCGTTCGAGCGCGGCGAGGGCTCATGGCTGGTCACCGGCGACGGCGAGCGCTACCTCGATTTCGCCGGCGGCATCGCGGTGAATTCGCTCGGCCACGGCCATCCGCATCTGGTCGCGGCGCTCACCGAGCAGGCCGCGAAGCTCTGGCACGTTTCCAACCTCTATGAGATCCCCGGCCAGCGACGGCTCGGCGAGCGCCTGGTCGAGGCTACCTTCGCCGACAAGGTGTTCTTCACGAACTCCGGCGCCGAGGCGCTGGAGTGTGCGATCAAGACCGCCCGGCGCTTCCACTACGTCAACGGCAACGCCGAACGTTTCCGCACCGTCACCTTCGAGGGTGCCTTCCACGGCAGGACGCTGGCCACCATCGCTGCAGGCGGCCAGCAGAAGTACCTCGAAGGCTTCGGCCCCAGGGTCGAGGGTTTCGACCAGGTTCCGTTCGGCGACGAGGCGGCCGTCGAGAAGGCGATCGGGCCGGAGACGGCGGCGATCCTGGTCGAGCCCGTGCAGGGCGAGGGCGGCATCCGCCCGGCGTCGACCGCTTTCCTGAAGCGCCTGCGCGAACTCTGCGACCGCCACGGCCTGCTCCTGATCTATGACGAGGTCCAGTGCGGCATCGGCCGCACCGGCAGGCTCTTCGCACACGAGTGGTCCGGGGTAACGCCCGACATCATGGCGATCGCCAAGGGCATCGGCGGCGGCTTCCCCATGGGCGCCTGCCTTGCCACCGACGCTGCCGCGATCGGCATGACGCCCGGCGTCCACGGCACCACCTTCGGCGGCAATCCGCTGGCCATGGCCGTCGGCAACGCCGTGCTCGACGTGGTTCTCGCCGACGGCTTCCTCGACGAGGTGTCGCGCAAGGCACTGCTGCTCAAGCAGGGCCTGGCCTCGATCGCCGACGAGTTTCCCACCGCGATCGAGGAGATCCGCGGCATCGGCCTGATGCTCGGCGTCAAGTGCCGCCTGCCCAACGCGGCGGTGAACATGGCGCTGCGCGAGGAGAAGCTGCTCGCGGTGCCGGCCGGCGACAACGTGCTGCGTCTCCTGCCGCCGCTCACCGTCACCGACGACGAGATCCGCGAGGCGCTCCGGCGCATTCGCGACGGCGTGCGCAGCATCGTCGCGACGCCTGCCGCGGCCAGCTAGGGACGGAGCCAGCACATGCCCAGCACGCTCCGCCACTTCACCGACCTTTCCGCGATGTCGTCCGCCGACCTTCGCGCCATTCTCGACGACGCCGCCATGCGCAAGAGCCGCATCAAGGCGGGCGAGCGCAGCCGTCCCTTCGACGGCAAGGTGCTGGCCATGATCTTCGAGAAGCCGTCGACGCGAACACGCGTCTCCTTCGACGTCGCCATGCGCCAGCTCGGCGGCGAGACGATCATGCTCACCGGCGCCGAGATGCAGCTCGGCCGCTCCGAGACGATCGCCGACACGGCGAAGGTCCTGTCGCGCTACGTCGACGTCATCATGATCCGCACCACCGCCCACGACCGCCTTCTCGAGCTCGCCGAGCACGCCACCGTGCCGGTCATCAACGGGCTCACCGACGACACGCATCCATGCCAGATCATGGCCGACGTGATGACCTACGAGGAGCACCGCGGCAGCGTCGCCGGCAGGACCTTCGCCTGGACCGGCGACGGCAACAACGTGCTGCATTCGCTGCTGGAGGCGTCGGCCCGCTTCGGCTTCCGCGTCAACGTCGCCGTGCCCGAGGGCAGCGAACCCGACCCGAAGCATGTCGACTGGGCCCGCCGCAACGGCGGCGATGTGGTCCTGACCCGTTCGGCCGAGGAAGCGGTCGAGGGCGCCGACTGCGTCGTCACCGACACCTGGGTGTCGATGGGCCAGGAGCACCGGGCGCGGGGTCACAACGTCTTCGTTCCCTACCAGGTGAACGCCGCGCTGATGGCGCGCGCCAGGCCCGACGCCCTGTTCATGCATTGCCTGCCCGCCCATCGCGGCGAGGAAGTCACCGACGAGGTCATCGACGGCCCGCACTCGGTGGTGTTCGACGAGGCGGAGAACCGGCTGCACGCGCAGAAGGCGGTGCTGGCCTGGTGCCTCGGCGGCTGAGACGTCGCCGAACCTCGCCGCGGGTTGATACCGCTCCCGGCGATGCCTATCTGCCGGCCATCACCAACAGATGGCGTGCCGGCCGAAAGGGCCCTGCCGAGGATCGGGATGCCCCGATCCACGAAACAGGCGTTTCCGCAGGCCGACGACGCGCCGGAGACCTGCCATGCTGGAAGCTGCACACGTGACCGACAACAACCGCACCCTCGGGGATTTCGACTTCGCCGGCGACGACCATGTCGTCCCCTTCGAGGTCGCGCCGCTCGACGTGCGCGGCCGCATCGTCCAGATGGGCCCGATGCTCGACCAGATCCTGTCGCGCCATGACTATCCGGCGCCGGTCGCCCGTCTTCTCGCCGAGGCTTCCGTGCTGACGGTGCTGCTCGGCACGATGCTGAAGTTCGACGGCAAGCTGATCCTGCAGACCCGTTCCGACGGGCCGGTCGATCTCCTCGTCGCCGACTTCACCGCGCCCCGCTCGCTGCGTGCCTATGCGCGCTTCGACCGGGACCGGCTCGACGCGGCGGTCGCGGCTGGCGAGGACTCGCCGGAGGCGCTGCTCGGCGAGGGCGTGCTCGCCTTCACCATCGACCAGGGGCCGTACATGCAGCGCTATCAGGGCATCGTCCAGCTCGACGGCTCCTCGATGGAGGATGTCGCGCGCGCCTACTTCCGCCAGTCGGAGCAGATCCCGACCGACGTGCGCCTCGCCGTCGCCCGCATGCGCCTGCCCGGCGACGGCCGCGAACGCTGGCGCGCCGGCGGCGTGCTCGCGCAGTTCCTGCCCGATGCGCCGGAGCGCCTCAGGCTGCCCGACCTGCCGGGCGGCGGCGAGATGGACATCGAGGTCGAGGACCAGACCGACGACGCCTGGCGCGAGCTGCTGGCGCTCTTCGAGACGGTGGAGCCGGACGAGCTGATCGATCCGACGGTCGGCGCGGAGAGGCTGCTCTATCGCCTGTTCCACGAGCACGGTGTCAGGGTCTACGATCCGGTCCCGCTCGCCGACGAATGCTCCTGCTCGCGCGACAAGATCCGCGGCATCCTTGCCGGCTTCAGCGCCGAGGAGATCGTCGACAGCACCGAGGAGGGCGCCATCCGCGTCAACTGCGAATTCTGCTCGACGGAATACGTCTTCGATCCGGCGGAATTCGTCCAGGCCAACTGATCTTCCGGGGGAGGCGACCTCCCCCGGTTTTCGCCCGGCGCTGGGGAGCGCGTCAGTTCACCGACCGCGGCCGGCCCGGCTGGTCGAGCGAGAAGGCGGGAA
>CALFXR010000146.1 GCA_937958475.1 uncultured Mesorhizobium sp.
CGGATGCCGATCATGTGGCAGACGGCGAAGGCGAGGTCGGCGCGGTTCATCGTGTAGAAGTGGAAGTCGCCGACGCCGCGCTCGACGAGGTCGAGCACCTGCTCGGCCGCCACCGCCGCCGCCACCAGGGCATGCGTCTGCGGGTCGCGCTCCAGCCCGTCGAAGCGCTCGCGCAGCCAGTCGGGAACGTGCGCGCCGCAGCGGGCCGAGAAATTGACCACCTGGCCGATATTGTGGACCGGCAGGATGCCCGGAACGATCGGGATGTAGATGCCGGCGCGGCGCACCCGCTCGACGTAGCGCTCGTAGAGGTCGTTGTCGAAGAAGAACTGGGTGATCGCCCGGGTCGCGCCATTGTCGACCTTGCGCTTCAGCATCTCGATGTCCGTGGCGAAGTCGGGACTCTCCGGGTGCTTTTCCGGGTAGGCCGAGACCGAGATGTCGAAATCGCCGTGCCGCTTCAGCCCGGCGACAAGGTCCGCACCGTTGGCGTAGCCGCCCGGATAGGGCCGGTAGGCCGAGCCGACGCCTTCCGTCGGATCGCCGCGCAGGGCGACGAAATGGGTGACGCCCATCGCCGCGAACTCGGCGATGACCGCGTCGAGGGCCGCGCGGTCGGCGCCGACACAGGTCAGGTGCGCCGCCGCCGGCAGGTCGGTCTCGCCGAGAATGCGCCGCACCGTGCGCACGGTCCGCTCGCGCGTCGAACCGCCCGCCCCGTAGGTGACGGAGACGAAGCGCGGATTGAGCGGCGCCAGGCGCGTCACCGTGTCCCACAGCCGCTCTTCCATCTCGTCGCTCTTCGGCGGGAAGAATTCGAACGAGACCCTGATCTTCTCGCCGATGTCGGGGCGGCGAGACAGTCGGAACTGGTTCATCAGGCGGTTTCCTTTTCCGGCTGCGGGGAAACGGTGGGTTCGGCGACCAGGAGGCGGCGGTCGCGGCCGAGCCAGAGCTTGACGACGAGCCCGGCGCCGGCGTCGCCGCGCGGCGCGAAGGACTGCGTCTCCTCGAGGTCGAGTCCGGCTTCGGCGAACCAGTCGGCGATCTGCCGGTCGGAGAAGCCGAGGCGCTGGTGGGCGTGCTCGTCGCGCAGGAACTCCAGCCCGTGCGGGGCGAAGTCGACGATCACCAGCCTGCCGGAAGGCCGCAGCAGCTTCGCCGCCTCGCGGATCGCCTGCTGCGGCTCGTCGAGATAGTGCAGCACCTGGTGGATGGTCACGAGGTCGAAGGCGTCGCGCTCGACCGGCGGCGCATAGATGTCGCCCTGGCGCACCTGGGCGTTGGCGATTCCGGCCCGCTCGAGGTTGGCACGGGCCACCGCCAGCATCTCGCGCGACATGTCGATGCCGACGCCGCGCCGGTAGAGCGGCGAAAAGATCTCCAGGATCCGTCCCGTTCCCGTGCCGAGGTCGAGCATGGCCTGGAACGGTCGCTTGCCGACGAGCTTGCGCAACGCGGCCTCGACCGCGTCGTCGGGAACGTGAAGGGTACGGATCTCGTCCCAGCTCGCCGCGTTGGCGCTGAAATACTGCGCCGCGCGCTCCTGCCGCCGGCGCTTGACGGTCGAAAGCCGCTCTAGGTCGCGCGCGATCTGCGGATCGCCGCGATCGAGCCGGGCGACGATGCCGGTGATGAAGTCGAGCGCGGCGTCGGCGTCCGTCAGCCGGAAATAGGCCCAGGACCCCTCCTGGTAGCGCTCGATCAGCCCGGCTTCCAGCAACAGTTTCAGGTGGCGCGAGACGCGCGGCTGCGACTGGCCGAGGATGTCGGTCAGGTCCGAAACGGTCAGGTCGCCGCCCGAAAGCAGCGCGAGGATACGCAAGCGGCTGGATTCGGCCGCCGCCTTCAATGTATCAACCACCATGTCGAGCGGGGCTTTGCGATCGGACGCCATCGCATTCTCCAGAAAGATATAAACATATCTTTATGTGCAACATCCCGGCTTGGCAAGCCGCAATGTCGCGGACGGACAACAAAATGGCGCGCCGGTCACAGGCCCTGGCGCGGAGGAGCGGAAGCGGTGTTCGAGACCCGGGACGGTGAGGTGAAGCTGCAGAACGATCCCGGCGCCGGGCCGGGCGACGGACAGGTCGTCTTCATCGGCCGCATCCGTTCGCCCTGGACGGACCGGTCCACCTGCCCGAAGAACATGAGCGCCGCGCGTGCGGCGGGCCGCCCGGCGGAACTGGTGGTCGACGAAGCCTACCGTCGCGGCCTCGAAGGCCTCGAGGGGGTCAGCCACGTCGTCATCCTCACATGGCTGCACCACAGTCCCCGCGACCTGATCGTGCAGAAGCCGCGCCACGCCGCGGCCGCGCGCGGCGTCTTCGCGCTCCGCTCCCCCGCCCGGCCCAACCCCGTCGGACTGCACGTCGCCCGCCTCGTCGCCGTGGACCCTGGAACCGGAACGCTCTCGCTCGACGCGATCGACGTGCTCGACGGCACCCCGGTCATCGACATCAAGCCTTACATGCCGTCGATCGACGCCTTCCCGGACGCCACGCGACCGGCCGCGGACGGACCCGCATGATCGCAACGACCGGCCGCCGCCGCGCCGTCGACAAGGCGCTCACCCTGCTCCTGCCCATGGCGCCGTTCGCCGACACCGAAAAGATCCGCGCCGAGGCCTCGGCGAGGCACTTCCGCGACCTGCCGCCGTCGATCGCGGTCTGGTTGGCGACCATCGCCCATGTCCGCCACGAGCACACCGACTACGACCGCCTGCTCGCCGAGGGCTATGACCGTGATTCCGCTCGGTTTTTCGTCGTCGACCAGATCAACGAATGGCTGACGAAGTGGCGCGCGACGAGGCTGTTGGATGCCGACGACCCGGAGTGAGGGTCGCTGGCTGTCTCTCCTCCTTATAAATGCCGCAACATCTGGTAGGTTCGCGCGGAACGGGCGGGAGGCATGATCGATGGCGCGGCAGCGTCGGAAGACCGAAGAGGCGTCGCAGCCGGCGGCTTCGCTGTGGACGCGGCTGCGCAACAGCCTCGACCTGCCCGGGCTGGAGCAGTGGACGACGACGGCGCGCACGGTCGTCCTCAACGCGCTTTTCCTCGTCGCCGTGATCGTCGTCGTCCCTCTCCTGTTTGGCCAGTTCAAGCGCGACCAGGTCATCATCGAGCCGATCGCCGTGCCGGAAAGCCTTGCGCTTCAAGGCGTTACGCCCGAAGTCGCGGCAAACCGCATCTGGGACGGCCTGCGCGACGTCGCGGCGAAGGCCCACACGTCGAAGGAGCAGATCGCGGCGATCCCGGACTCGCGCCAGGTCGAGTTCTCGTTCCCCGATTCCGGCTTCTCCATCGAATCGCTGGTGTTCCACGTCCGCCGCCTGTTCAACGCCTACGAGACCCGCGTCGCCGGAGAGTTCGTCTGTTCCGACTCCGCCTGCGCCCGCGAGGGCATGAAGCTGCGTCTCCGCGTCATCCGCGACGGCATCGACCTCGTCGATCTCGGCCCGATCGGCCAGCGGACGGAGCGCGACTACTTCGCCGAGGCCGCGGCGGGTGTCCTTTCGGTGCTCGATCCCTTCGTCGCCATCGCCGCGACCGCCGCGGACCAGCCGTTCCGCGCGACCGTTCTCGCCCGCCGCCTGATCCGCGCGCACCATCCGGACGCGAAATGGGCGCACAATCTGATCGGCCTGATCCGCTCGGATGAAGGCGACGGCGACGCCGCGATCGAGGAGTTCAGGGCCGCCCTCGCCCTCGACCCGGATTTCTCCGTCGCCCGCGCCAATCTCGGCAACACGTTGATCGTCAAGCAGGATTTCGCCGGAGCCAGGGCGCAGTTCGAGGCCATCCGCCGGCAGGACAAGAAGAGCGTGCGCGCTGCGGAAGGCTTCGCCGACATCGCCGCGGCGCAGGGCGACCGCGCCGAGGCCGTGCGCCTGCTCCTCGAGGCCGCCGAACTCGATCCGCAGTCGCCGCGCTACTTCTCCAAGGCCGGCCGCATCGAGATGGCGGCGGGCAACGCGGCCGCGGCCGTGAAGCTGCTCGAGCGCGCGCTGGAGCTCGATCCCGGCCACCTGCCCGCCTTCGCCCAGCTCGGCGCCATGTACGTGGGCAACGACGACTACACTTCCGCCGCCAAAATCTACCGCGCCGCCGCCGACTACGCGCCGGAGGATGCCGATGCGCAGGCGTCGTACGGGCGCATCCAGGCAATCCTGAAGGAGTGGGACGGCTCGCTGGCGAGCTATGGCCGCGCCGTGGCGCTCGAGCCGGCGAGTGCCGAATACCGCTACGAGCAGGCGCGGGCGCTGCAGGCGCTCGGCCGCCACGAGGAGGCGCTCGCCTCTCTGGCGGAGGCGCTGCGCCTCGATCCGGAATACGCCGACGCCTACATGTCGATCGGCGACAGCCAGCGCAGCCTGGGCCGCACGACCGAGGCGATCGCCGCCTATCGGAAGTTCCTCGCGTTCGACGGCGATTCGCCGATGCGCACCGTCGCGCAACGCTACATCGAGATCCTCGAGGAAGAGGCCGCGACGCCGCAGGCGGCGAAGCCGATCACCAACCTCTACGCGCAGTAGGCCTCGCGGCCACCGCGCCTATGCGCGGTAGAGCCACTGCTCGGGGATGCGAACCGAGACCTGTTCTCCGCGGGCGATGCGGCCGGGCTTCTCCACCCAGGCGACGAGGCCGCGCAACCGCCGCCCGTGCCTGGGAAAAAGCAGCGCGCCCGCCTCGACGTCCTCCATGCCGGCTTTCTTCGCCACCGAACGCCCGGCGAGGCGGCAGGGTCCGTTCTGCGCGTCGACCTTGATCGTCACGCCGCCGGAGAAGAACAGCAGCGTGCCGGACGGCAGCATGGAAAGCCGCGGCACGCCGCCGAGCACCAGATTGGCGCCGATCCATTGCGGCTCGATGCGGTCGATGCCCATGGCCGCGGCGATCTCGGCGAGTTCGTCGGCCGCCACGATGGTAAGCTGGCGCTCGTTGCGCATCTCGGTGCCGCGCGGATACCACGGTTCGCGGCCGCCCGACCGGCGGGTGACGCCGGCGTGGAAGTCGCCCGGGATGCCGTCGAAGCCGAGGTCGAGCGCCTCGACCGCCTCGGTGACGAAGTCCTCGCCGGTCGCCGTCAGCACGGCGTCGACGCTGGCGAGCAGCTTCCTCGCCGGGAGGATGTCGAAGTCGGCGAGCGGGATGGTGGCGGTCGTGTCGGACATGGGGGGATCCTTTCGAAGGCCGCGCTCATCGCCGGACCGCGGAGCGCCGTCCAGCGAAATCCGCTGAACGACATATGAGAGGCGCTGATGGCCGGCGGTCCGGCGGTGCCGCGCCGCCTTCCCGCTACATCATGCGCAGGAGCGCGCTGCCGATCGAATAGCCGGCGCCGAAGGCGCAGAGCAGGCCGAAATCGCCGGGCTTCATGTCGGCGTGGTTTTCCTTCAGCGCCACGATGGAGCCGGCCGCGGCGGTGTTGCCGAGCCGCTCCAGCACCATCGGCGCGCGGTCGTGGCCGACCTCGTGGCCGAAGGCGAGCTTCAGGATCATGGCGTTCATGCGCGCATTGGCCTGGTGCAGCCAGTAGCGGCGCACGCCTTCCGGCGTCAGCCCATGGTCGGCGAGGAACTCGACGATGAAGCGGTGGCCGGCGACGGTGACTTCCTTGAACACCTTGTTGCCGACCTGCTTGATCATGTTGCCTTCCATCTCGACGACGGAAGTGTCCTCCTGGCCGGCGCGGAGCAGGAAGCCGAAATTGGTGCGGATGTTGTTGGAGAACTGGGTCCAGCTGCGCGTGTCGACGATCTCGAAGCGGCCCGGCCTGGTCTCGCCGTCGCCGATCGGCTCGAGGATGACCGCGCTCGCCGCGTCGCCGAAGATGAAGTGCGTCTGCCGGTCGCGGAAGTTCAAGTGCGCCGTGATGATCTCCGGCGTCACCACCATGACGCGTTTGTGCGCCCCGGTGCGCACGAGGTTGTAGGCGACGTGCAGGCCGGCGGCGGCAGACGAGCAGCCGAGCCCCATGTCGAAGCCCGCACCCTTCATGCCGAGCGCGTTCTGGATCTCGATGGCGATGGCCGGATAGGGGCGCTGGTGGTGGGACGCCGCGCAGATGACCATGTCGACGTCGTCGGGCCCGAGCCCGGCGTCGTCGAGCGCCCGCCTTGCCGCGGCGACGCCGAACTCGGCCATCGCCGACAGGTCCTCGTCGGCGCGCGGCGGTATGCGCGGCGTCATGCGGTCGGGATCGAGCACGCCGTCGGGAAAGAGCACATGCCGGCTCTTCACGCCCGACGCATGCTCGATGAAGGCGGTGTCCGACTTCTGCAGGAGCGGTTCGCCGGCCGCCGCGCGGCGGCCATTCTCCTTGTCGACCCAGGCGTTGAAGCTCTCGACGAGCTGTTCGTTGGTGATGACGGTCTCGGGAATGTCGATGCCGATGCCACCGATGATGACGCGTTTCATTGTGTTCTTGTCCGTCGGGCGGCACGACCGGCCGCGGGGAATCGCCCCGCAGCCTCGCGCCCGACCCGTTTATGCCGGTTTAACGCCGGCGGGTTGTCACCAGGCGCAAATTTTCGTGTTCGTCTCCGGATTCGACCAGCAGGCCGGATCGTCGCTGCCGCGCACGAACTGTCCGGGCAGGCTGATCGAGCGGCCGCCGATCTCGACATAGCCCCAGGCGAAGCCGGGCTGGTCGATCTCGAGCGCGTAGGCCGGATAGCCCGGTGCCGATATGCGGAACGAGCCGCGATTGTCGGTCCCGGTGAAGTTGCACTGGAAATAGCCGTCGTCGGTTGTGAAGCAGCGCGCCTTCTTCGCCTCGGCGGGCAGCACGGCGCCGGCCGTCACCGCCGCGACAAGCGCGGCGCCGAGCGAGAGGATTCTGGGGAGGGTCATGGGGTGTCCTTTCGGGGAGGTATCTCGGACACCGCGCATAGCGCACGCTCGCGGCGTGGTCGTCAAGGCGGCAGCGCCGTTCCCCGCCATCAGGATCGCACCGCGACGAGGAACAGCCGCGGGAAGCGCAGCAGCACCTTGCCGTCGGCCGCCGGCGGATGGGCGGAGGCGATTCTGGCCCGGTAGTCGGCGAGGAATTGCGCCTTCTCGCCGTCGTCGAGCGGGTCGAGGAAGGGTTTCAGCCCGGTCGACATCAGCCATTCGACGATCGCGTCGGCGCCGGCGAGCGGGTGGTTGTAGATGGTGTGCCAGATGTCGAGGCGCGCCGCCTTCGGCGCCAGCACGTCGTAGTAATGGCGGACCGGCGGCAGCGGATCGCGCGCCGCGCCGGCGATTTTTCCCGCGAACGGCATGGCGGCGGCCGTCTCGCGCATGGCCCGGTGCGTCGGCTCGGCCAGGTTGTCGGGCATCTGCACGGCGAGCGCGCCGCCGGGCGCGAGACAGTCCATCAGCCGCGACAGCAGGGCCGGATGGTCGGGCAGCCACTGGAACACGGCGTTGGCGAAGATCACGTCGACCGGCTCGGCCGGCTGCCAGTCGGCCGCGTCGGCGAGATCGAAGCGGACCCCCGGCAGGCGCTTCCTCGCCTTGTCGATCATGTCGGGCGAGGTGTCGAAGCCGCTGACCTCGGCGTCCGGCCAGCGGGCCGCGAGGAGCTCGGTCGAATTGCCCGGTCCGCAGCCGATATCGACCACCCGCCGGGGATCCTGCAGCGGAACCTGGGCGAGCAGGTCGCGGGCCGGCCGCGTGCGCTCGTCCTCGAACTTGAGGTATTGGGTCGCGGACCAGTCGGGGCGGGTTGCGGTCACGGGGCGGCTCCTCGTCGGTATTGCGCCGCCTCCATGCCACCGCGGCGCGGCGAAGGCCAGAGGGGGATGAACGCACACGGTTTCTCGCCGCCACGCTGCCTTTCGGCCCTGGCCATTGAAGAAGAG
>CALFXR010000147.1 GCA_937958475.1 uncultured Mesorhizobium sp.
TCCATGATCATGCGGTCGGCGAAGGTGGCCGAGTCGCCCTCGTCGGCGTTGCAGACGATGTATTTGCGGTCGTCGACCGCCTCCATCACCGTCTTCCACTTGATGCCGGTCGGGAAGCCGGCGCCGCCACGGCCGCGCAGGCCGGATTCGGTCACCTTGTCGACGATGTAGGACGGCGGCATCGACACCGCGCGCTTCAGCCCGGCCAGCCCGCCATGCGTCGCGTAGTCGTCGATCGACAGCGGATCGACGATGCCGCAGCGGGCGAATGTCAGCCGCGTCTGCCGGGCGAGGAAGGGGATCTTCTCGGGCTTGCCGAGCCACAGCCTGTGCTGGTCGCCCTTGAGGAAGCCGGCGTCGAACAGCGAGCGCACGTCCGACGGCTTCACCGGCCCGTAGGCGATGCGGCCTCGCTCGGTCATCACCTCGACCATCGGCTCCAGCCAGTAGAGGCCGCGCGAGCCGGTGCGCACGATCCGCGCCTTCAGGCGGCGGCGGGACAGTTCCTCGCCGATCTCCGCCGCGACCTTCTCCGCGCCCAGCGCCAGCGCGCCGGAATCCTTGGGGATGTAGATCGTGACGGTCATGAATGGGTGTCTCCTGCCACCGCCGCGCCGCCCCTCATCGCCCTGCCGGGCACTTCTCCCCGTGATGACGGGGAGAAGAGCGCAGCTGCGACGCCGGCGATCCCCCTCTCCCCGTTCTTCACGGGGAGAGGGTAAGGGTGAGGGGCAATATAGAGCGTGAAGTTCTTCACCGGCGCACCTCCGCGGCGATCGTTTCCAGCGCTTCCTCGTCCAGGCGGCCGACCGGCTCGCCGTCGACCAGCGCCACGGGCGCGCAGGCGCACAGGCCGAGGCAGTAGACGGGCTCCAGCGTCACCGAGCCGTCCTTGGCCGTCTCGTGGAAGCCGATGCCGAGCAGTTCCTGCAGGCGTGCGGCCGCCGCATCCCCGCCCATCGACTGGCAGGCCTCGGCGCGGCACAGCTTGATGACGTGGCGGCCCGCCGGCTCCCTGCGGAAGTCGTGGTAGAAGCTGACGACCCCGTGCACCTCGGCGTTCGACAGGTTCAGCGCCTCGGCGATGACCGGCAGCGCCTCGTTGGGCACGCAGCCGAACTCCGCCTGCAAACCGTGCAGGATGGGCAGCAGCGGGCCTTCGAGATGTCGATGTACGGCAACGACAGACGCAGTGCGCTGCGCGATGTCGGTACTTGCAGGCTGCATCGTCATGCAGCGCCCTCCCTGGAATGGCGCCCGCTTCGGCGCCAATGTGCCGATAGAATCCGGAGAATACCCGAAAAAATCAATAAAGACGTCTCGTTGTTCGATAGAAGATTTCTATCGAACCGTCTTCTCCGAGCTTCTACCTCAGCCGCGCCGGGCGAAATCGTGCGCCAGCGCCATCGCCTCGTCCAATAGCGCCGAGACCAGCGGCGTGCGCGGCTCGCGCGGCGCCGCCACGAGCCCGACCACATGGCTGGCATCGGGCTCGACGATGGGGATGGCGCGGATCGGCTCGGCGAAGCCGAACGTCTCGGCGAGGTTGAGCGGCATGATCGACGACCATTTGCCCGTGCGGATGTGCGAGAACAGCACGATCATCGAGTTGGATTCCAGCGTCGGGCGCACCTGAACGCCCGCTTCGGCGAGGTGCTGGTCGATGATGCGGCGGTTCTGCATGTCCGGCGTGAGCAGGCAGAGCGACAGCCGGCTGACCTCCGCCCAGGTCACCGACGTGCGGTCAGCGAGCGGGTTTCCCGCCGCCGTGATCAGCTGGTAGCGCTCCGCATAGAGCGGCACCGAGACGACGCGCCCGAGCGGCTCGTTGTCGAGATAGGTGATGCCGGCGTCGACATCGAGATTGCCGAGCAGCGACAGGACCTCGATCGAGGTCCGCGACAGCACCGAAAACGTGACGCCCGGGTGCTTTTCGCGGAACGGCGTCGTCAGCCGCGCCACCATGGCAAGCGCGGTCGGGATCGCCGCGATGCGGATCCGCCCCGACAGGCCGCGCCGCGCCGCGCGCATCTCCTCGCGCATGGCGCGCGTGTCGCCGACGATGCGCCGCGCCCAGCCGAGCACCTGCTCGCCCTCCGGCGTCAGGCCCTGGAAGCGCGAGCCGCGCTGCACCAGCATCACGCCGAGCTGGTCCTCGAGCTGCTTGATGCCGGCCGACAGCGTCGGCTGGGTGATGCCGAGTTCCTCGGCGGC
>CALFXR010000148.1 GCA_937958475.1 uncultured Mesorhizobium sp.
CCAGTTGCCGAAGAAGGCAATCCTGTCCGTGACGATCCATCTCTACCACCGGTGAATTGAACCCCAGTGAAATCAATCGCTAAAACATGAAGTAATCGTTTGCAGGCCCGGCTGTCCCACCGCCGCTTGATCGCGGGAGGGTTTTCGGGCACATCGCCGCCCATGGAGAGGCCGGCTTCCCGCGCGATCGATCACCTGGTTCTGCCGACCGCCCGCCTCGATACGGCGCGGCGGCGGCTGTCCGATCTCGGCTTCACGGTCGCCCCGGAGGGCGTCCATCCCTTCGGCACGGTGAACTGCTGCGTCTACCTTTCGGACGGAACGTTCCTCGAGCCGTTGGCACTGCGCGACGGCGCGGCGGCGACCGCGGCGATCGCCGAGGGCAACGTCTTCGTCGCGCGCGACCATGTCTTCCGCGCCGTGCGCGGCGAGGAGGGCTTTTCCGCCGTGGTGCTCGCCAGCGACGACGCCGGCCGCGACCACGCGGCCTTCGCCGCCGCCGGCATCTCGGCGGGCGACATGCTCACCTTCTCGCGCCAGGCGAGGGACGCCGCCGGCAACGCCGGCACCGCCTCGTTCAGGCTCGCCTTCGCCGCCGATACCGCAATCGCCGACGCGTTCGTGTTCACCTGCCAGCGCGTCAACGTGCCGAGGATCGACCGTAGCGCCCTCGAACGCCACGGCAACGGCGCCCTCGCGATCCGCGAGATCGTCGCCGGCCGGAACGCCGACGCCTTCAAGCGATTGATCGGCCGCGCGGCGGGCGAGCCGGACCAGCAGGCGCCGAGCTGCATCGAACTGGCGAACGCTACCGTGCGGTCGACCGGAACGGCCGATCCCTCCGCAGTCCGCCATTGCGAAGCCACGCTCGCGGCGATCGTCTTCGCGGTCGACGACATCGAACGGAGCCGGGGCGCGCTCGAGGCAGGCGGCATCGACCACATTTCGGACGGCGCGCGCCTCGTCGTGCCAGCGGCGCCCGGCCAGGGCGCCGTCTTCATCTTCGCGGAGCAGGACTGATGCAGCCGAACAGCAGCGTAACCGTCGGCAAGGCGGTTTTCTCCAATGCGGGACCGCTCACCCTGATCGCGGGCCCCTGCCAGTTCGAATCGCGCCAGCACGCATTCGACATGGCGGGCGCGCTGAAGGAACTGACGGCGAGGCTCGGCATCGGCTTCGTCTACAAGACGAGCTTCGACAAGGCGAACCGCACCTCGCTGGGCGCGACCCGCGGCGCCGGGCTCGACGCCGCGTTGCCGGTCTTCGCCGATCTGCGCCGGGATCTCGGCGTGCCGATCCTCACCGACGTACATACGCAAGAGCAGTGCGGCATCGTCGCAGCGGTGGTCGACGTGCTACAGATCCCGGCCTTCCTGTCGCGCCAGACCGACATGCTGGTGGCCGCCGCGAGGACCGGAAAGGTCGTCAACGTGAAGAAGGGCCAGTTCCTCGCCCCCTGGGACATGAAGAACGTCGTCGCCAAGTTGACCGGCTCGGGAAACCCGAACGTGTTGTTGACCGAGCGCGGCGTCTCATTCGGCTACAACACGCTCGTCTCCGACATGCGCGCGCTGCCGATCATGGCCGAGATCGGCGCCCCGGTGATCTTCGACGCCACCCATTCCGTGCAGCAGCCGGGCGGGCAGGGCGGTTCATCGGGCGGCGAGCGCCGCTTCGTCGAGACGCTGGCCAGGGCCGCGGTCGCCGTCGGCGTCGCCGGCGTGTTCATCGAAACCCATGAAGATCCCGACAACTCGACCTCGTCGGACGGGCCGAACATGGTGCCGCTGAAGGACATGCCGGCACTGATCGAGCGGCTGATGGCCTTCGACCGGATCGCGAAATCCGCCTGACCGGTCGCGGAACCTCGTCGGGTCCCCGCCGTTCTCCTCGCACACACTGGCAAGAGGAGACCACCATGACCACAGCCAACGGACACACCGAGGCCATCCAGGCGTCCCGCGTCATCGGGACGGACGTCTACAATGCCGCCGGCGAGAGCATTGGAACGATCGAGGACATCATGCTCGAGAAGACGTCGAACGGCATCATGTTCGCCGTGATCGGCTTCGGCGGCTTCCTCGGCATCGGCGAGAAGTATCACGCCATTCCCTGGTCGGTGCTCGACTACGATGTCGACCGCGGCGGGTATGTCGTACCGTTCACCCGCGAGCAACTCGAGGCCGCGCCGGCCTACTCCATCGAAGACTTGTCCCGCGACGACGGCATGACCGCGCGCGCCGCCTCCTACGAATACTACCGCGTCGAGCCCTACTGGTCCTGAAGCGCATTTCGCGCGGCGGGGGCACGGCGCGGCGGCGCCGTGCCCGCTTTCGCTTGTCCAGGCGACGCTCAGCCCGCGACTAATCGTCGTCGATCTGCAGCGTCGGGAACGCCAGATGGCCGACCTGCGGCTGCGGCGTACAGTCGCCGACAAACCCCAGGGCCGCCAGGAAGACAAGCAAGGCGAACTTCGATGTAGCCATGGCGAAATCTCGTTTCGCCCCCCTTTGACGGTAAGGTACCATCAGGCGGATTCGCCGACAAATCACGCTCCGTTTCGCCCGCGCGCAAACTCGGTGGCGGCAAACCTGACGGGCCTGGAAACCGGCGGCTACCTCGCTTCCGCAACGGAAAAGGCGGGCGGGAGATTGCGTTTTACGGAGCTTTGGCTAAGAGGAACGCGGCTTCTCACCGTCTGCGAAGGACCTCCGCCATGACCGCCATCACCGACATCGTCGCCCGCGAAATCCTCGACAGCCGCGGCAATCCCACGGTCGAGGTCGACGTCATCCTCGAGGACGGATCGATGGGTCGCGCAGCGGTTCCGTCGGGCGCTTCCACGGGAGCCCACGAGGCTGTCGAGCTGCGCGACGGCGGCCCGCGCTATCTCGGCAAGGGCGTCGAACGCGCTGTCGAGGCCGTCAACGGCGAGATCTTCGAGGCGATCGGCGGCATGGAGGCCGAAAACCAGATCCATATCGACCGCACGATGATCGAACTCGACGGCACGGCGAACAAGAGCCGGCTCGGCGCCAACGCCATCCTCGGCGTCTCGCTCGCGGTGGCCAAGGCCGCTGCGGAGGCTGCCGGCCTGCCGCTCTACCGCTATGTCGGCGGCGCCTCCGCCCATGTGCTGCCGGTGCCGATGATGAACATCATCAACGGCGGCGCCCATGCCGACAACCCGATCGACTTCCAGGAATTCATGATCATCCCGGTCGGCGCGCCGTCGCTGCGCGAGGCCGTGCGCTGGGGCTCGGAGATTTTCCACACGCTGAAGAAGCGGCTGAAGGAAGCCGGGCACAACACCAATGTCGGCGACGAGGGCGGCTTCGCGCCGAACCTGAAGAGCGCCCAGGCGGCGCTCGACTTCATCATGAGCTCGATCGAGAAGGCCGGTTTTGCGCCCGGCGAACAGGTGGCGATCGGCCTCGACTGCGCGGCGACGGAGTTCTTCAAGGACGGAAACTACGTCTACGAGGGCGAGAAGAAGACGCGCGACCCTAAGACCCAGGCGAAGTATCTCGCCAAGCTCGCCGCCGATTACCCGATCATCTCGATCGAGGACGGCATGGCCGAGGACGATTGGGAAGGCTGGAAGATCCTCACCGACCTGATCGGCAAGAAGGTGCAGCTCGTCGGCGACGATCTCTTCGTCACCAACTCGGCGCGCCTGCGCGACGGCATCCGCATGGGCGTGGCCAACTCGATCCTGGTCAAGGTCAACCAGATCGGCTCGCTGAGCGAGACGCTCGACGCGGTCAACATCGCGCACCGCGCCGGCTACACCTCGGTGATGTCGCACCGTTCGGGAGAGACCGAGGATTCCACGATCGCCGATCTCGCGGTGGCCACCAACTGCGGGCAGATCAAGACCGGATCGCTCGCCCGCTCGGACCGGCTGGCGAAATACAACCAGCTGATCCGCATCGAGGAAGAGCTGGGCAGCCAGGCGGCCTATGCCGGCCGATCGGTCGTCAAGGGCTGAACCGCGGCGCAGCCGATTTTCGCTTCCGCGCGTCCGGCCGTAACCGTCCATTAAGCAAGCTCGGGCGACATGGTCGGCGAAGGAAGCGCGGCCATGTGGACTCGTCAGCACAGGAAGAGAAACACCGGACGGCTGATCGTGCCGCTCCTGTCGCTCGGCCTGATCTCCTATTTCGGCTTCCACGCCTATCACGGCGAATTCGGCATCTATTCCCGCTACCGCCTCGAGGAGCGTACGATCGAACTGCAGGCACAGCTCGACCTTTTGCGCGCGCAGCGTTCGACGCTCGAGCGGCGCGTCCAGTTGCTCCATGACGGCACGCTCGAGAAGGACATGCTCGACGAGCAGGCGCGCAGGGCCCTGAACGTGTCGCTGGCCGACGAGATCACCATCATGCGGACGCGGCCCGCGCCGAATTAACCGAAATCCGGTTAATCAGAAATAACATCATTGTTTCTAACGGCTTAGCGGCATAGCAGCCATGCGTTTTCGCCATGGCCGAACGCTGGTCCGCGTGCTAGCTTTCTTGCCAGGGAGGACGTTGGAACATACGCTCCCCGCGAATATTGTCCGCCAAGAGACAGTCATAGGGAGCAGTGGATGGCCACCGTCGCCAAGAAGTCACCCTCCAGATCGAAAGCCGAATCCAAACCGATCGCGACGATCGCGGCGCCGAAGCCCGTGGCCTTCACGAAGGAACAGGAACTCGCCGCCTACCGCGACATGCTGCTGATCCGCCGCTTCGAGGAAAAGGCCGGCCAGCTCTACGGCATGGGCTTCATCGGCGGCTTCTGCCATCTCTATATCGGACAGGAGGCCGTCGTCACCGGCATGCAGATGGCGTTGGTCGAGGGCGACCAGGTCATCACCGGCTATCGCGACCACGGCCACATGCTCGCATGCGGCATGTCGGCGCGCGGGGTGATGGCGGAACTGACCGGCCGGCGCGGGGGCTACTCCAAGGGCAAGGGTGGCTCCATGCACATGTTCTCCAAGGAGAAGAATTTTTACGGCGGCCACGGCATCGTCGGTGCCCAGGTGTCGCTCGGCACCGGGCTCGCCTTCGCCAACAAGTACCGCGGCAACAACAACGTCTCGCTCGCGTATTTCGGCGACGGCGCCGCCAACCAGGGCCAGGTCTACGAGAGCTTCAACATGGCCTCGCTGTGGAAGCTGCCGGTCATCTACATCATCGAGAACAACCGCTACGCCATGGGCACGGCGGTGTCGCGCTCCTCGGCCGAGACCGACTTCTCGCATCGCGGCATCTCCTTCCGCATTCCCGGCATCCAGGTCGACGGCATGGACGTGCGCGCCGTGAAGGCGGCCGCCGATCTGGCGACCGCGCATTGCCGCTCGGGCGCCGGGCCGATCATCCTCGAGATGCAGACCTACCGCTACCGCGGCCACTCCATGTCCGACCCGGCAAAGTACCGGTCGAAGGACGAGGTGCAGAAGATGCGCTCGGAGCACGATCCGATCGAGCAGGTGAAGGC
>CALFXR010000149.1 GCA_937958475.1 uncultured Mesorhizobium sp.
CAACAGAGATCGAGCGGAGGCGGCAGGTGGATCAGGGCAACAGGAACTCGGCGCTCGCCGCGGCCGCGATCCTCGTCGGATTCGGCATGCTCGCCTATTTCATGCCGACCATCATGCTGGCCATCGGCGGCTATTCTCCGATGGTGGCGGGGGTCGTCGCGGTCGGCTTCGTCGCCGCCTTCTTCCTGGTGTTCTACCTGCGGGCGCATGCGCAGCGCCGCAAGGGAGGTGAATGATGCGCGTCCTCGTCACCGGTGCCGCCGGCATGATCGGCCGCAAGCTCGTCGAAAGACTGGCGAAGGACGGCGAACTGGCGGGACGTCGCATCAGCGCTCTCGACCTGCACGACATCGTGCCGCCGACGACCGATGGCGGCGGGATCGCCGTTTCCGCCCATACCGGGGACCTTTCCGATCCCGGCGCCGCGGCGGCGCTCGTCGCGGAAAGGCCTGATGTCATCTTCCACCTGGCCGGCATCGTCTCGGGCGAAGCCGAGACCGACTTCGATCTCGGCTACCGCGTGAACCTCGACGGCACCCGGGCGCTGTTCGACGCCGTCCGCGCCGCCGCGTACATGCCGCGCGTCGTCTTCACCTCGTCGATCGCCGTCTTCGGCGCGCCGTTCCCGGACGTCATCCCGGACGATTTCCACCTGACGCCGCTGACCTCCTACGGCACGCAGAAGATGATCTGCGAGGCCCTGCTCGCCGACTACACGCGCAAGGGCATCTTCGACGGTATCGGCATTCGCCTGCCGACCATCTGCGTGCGGCCCGGCAAGGCGAACAAGGCGGCATCGAGCTTCTTTTCCGGCATCATCCGCGAGCCGCTCAACGGCCTGCCGGCGATCCTGCCGGTGCCCCGCTCGGTGGTGCACACCCATGCCAGTCCGCGCTCGGCCGTCGGCTTCCTCGTCCACGCCGCCGAGATCGATGGCGCCCGCATCGGGCCGCGCCGAAACCTCGTCATGCCGGGGGTCGGGGTGACGGTGGGAGAACAGGTCGAGGCGCTGCGGCGCATCGCCGGCGAGCGCATCGCCGGGCTGATCGAGGAGCGGCCGGACCCGGCGATATGGGCGATCGTTCAGAACTGGCCGACCCGCTTCGCCGCGAGCCGTGCGCGCGAACTCGGCTTCGTCGCCGAGGAGAGCTTCGACGAGATCGTCCGCGTCTACATCGACGAGGAACTCGGCGGCCGCATTCCGTCCTGAACCCGCTCCGCGGGCGTCAGGCCGAGAGGCTCGCCGCCAGCAGCGTCAGGCCGAGCACCATGACCAGGGCGGCGCCGCCGATCTCGATGATCGAATGAACGGCGTTGCCGGCGCGGCCGTCGCCGGCGAAGGCAACCGCCCAGTTCTTCGCCGTCACCGCGAGCGTGGCGAGTGCGGCCACCGTGATCGCCGTTCCCAGCGACATGGCGAAGACCGACAGGATGCCGCCGAGCCAGAGGCCGTTGAGGAAGGCGAAGGTCAGCACGATCAAGGCGCCGGAGCAGGGCCGGATGCCGACCGCCGCGACCGCCGACCACGCCGTGCGCCAGTCGAACCGGTCGCCCGTCAGCATCGCCGGGTCGGGCGCATGCGAATGGCCGCAGGTTTCGCAGACCGCGCCCGATACATGGTCGTGGCCGTGGTCGTGGGCATGATGGTGATGATGACCATGATCGTGGTGGCCGTCATGCGCATGGTGAGCATGGTCGTGATCATGGGCGTGCGCATGGTCATGCGCGTGGGCACCGTGATGGTGGCCTGCATGGCCGTGCGAATGCCCGGCATGGGCGACCGCGGCGGACGACAGGCTGCGGGCCGGAGCGCCTGTCAGGCGCGCGACCAGGCGGCGGCCTGCCTTCTGCCAGAGCAGCCAGGCGCCGAACAGCGCGATCAGCGCATAGCTCGCGGTCTCCAGCGTCCAGGTCGCGTCCGTCATCGAGATCGAGGTGCCGCGAAGCAGGAAATAGACGATCAGCATGATCACGATCGCGGTCAGGCCCTGAAGCATGGCGGAGATGAAGGACAGCATCACGCCGCGGCGCAGGGCCACCTCGTTGGCCAGCATGTAGGACGAGATCACCGCCTTGCCGTGTCCCGGACCGGCGGCATGAAAAATGCCGTAGAGAAACGACAGGCCGACCAGCACCCACAGCCGGCTGCCGTCTTCGCGCATCGCCTTCAGCGCGCCGGTGAGCGACCGGTAGAACGCCTGCTGCTGCGTGTTGATCCAGTTGAGGGTCCCGGCGAACAGGCCGGTTGACGGCAGCACGGCCTCGTTGGTGCCGATGCCGAGCGAGCTCTGCGCGTGCGCATGGCCGAAGAAGTGCGACAGCACGTAGACGACCGCCAGCAGGGCGAAGGTGAATCGCACGACGCTCTTGCTCATCGGGTCAGCCTTTCGCGGCGCAGGTCAGTTCGAGTCGGGTGGCGAAGATCTTCGACATGTCGGTTCCCGCGGGATCGTCGAAGAACTGCTCGGTGAGCGTCGCCTGGTTCTGCGCCAGCGCCTGGTCGGGATCGGGCCGGATGACGGCGCGGGTGCAGGTGGAAGGCAGGTGCTCGACGGCCATGTTCTCGTCGTCGATGAAGTCGATCGCGGTATAGAAGGTCGGATCGTAGACGCCGAAATCGAGCCGGCCCGAAAGCCGGATCGGCTGCTTCGGATGCGATTCGAACAGGATGACCAGCTGGTCGTTCTCGTAGTTGACCATCAGCTTCGGCGGCGGGCTCATCACCACGTCCTTGCCGTCGGCGGTCACCATCTGGAAGTAGTCGTAGTCGGCGAGGGACGAATAGACCGTGTCGGCGACGTCCTGGAGTTCGCCGTCGTCGAGCTTCAGGTCGGCGTTCTTGTCGAACTCCATCAGCACGGTGCTGGAGAAGACGTCGTCGAAGCGCCACAGGTGGCGCAGCGAACTCACCGCCGACGCGTCGGCGGACAGCACGACGTCGAGGCGGGCCTCGGCGAAGACGTGGGGATGCACGCTGGCGGGGACGGTCGACGCGAGCAGGCCGGCCAGCGCGGCGGCAGCGACCCCTTTCTTGGACGGTTTTCGCATCTATCTGTCCCGGGAAGACTTGCGGTGGAAATCCACCAGAAAGCGGGCGGAAATTGGACCGATGCGTGACTTGGCGGTCATTCCTTTTCCCTCGCCTTGAACCACTGGACCAGGAAGTCGACGAAGACGCGGACCTTGGCCGGCAGGTAGCGCCGGTGCGGATAGACGGCGTAGACGCCGCCGCCGGAGGGGACGAATTCGTCAAGGACGGACACCAGGGTCCCGTCATCGAGTGCCGGCCGGGCAATGAAGTCGGGCATAGTCGCGAAGCCCAGCCCGGCAACCGCGGCGGTGCGCACCGATTGCGGGCTGTTGACCTCCAGCCTGCCGGTCACCGCCACCGTGATCGTCTCGCCCTGCTCGCCGACGAAGGGCCAGTTGGACAGCCAGCGCCCGTTGGTATCGATCACGCAGGGCATCCGCGCGAGGTCCTGGGGGCGGACCGGGCGGCCGACCTTCTCGATCAGCGAGGGTGCGCCGCAGACCTTGATGCCGAACGGAGCCAGCTTTCGGGCGATCAGCGACGAACTCTCCAGGCGCGTGATGCGTATGGCGAGGTCGTAGCCCTCCTCGACCAGGTCGACGAAACGGTCGTCGAGATGGATGTCGAGGACGATGTCGGGATGGTCGCGGGCGAAGTCGATCAGCGACTGGCCCACCGGCGCGTCGGCGAAGGTGCGCGGGGCGGAGAGCTTGATGCGCCCGCGCACGTCGCCGGAGGATTCGCGCACCGCGTCGGCCAGGCTGTCGATCTCGCGGACGATCTCCGTCGCCCGGCGGTAGTATGTGTGTCCGGCCTCGGTCAGCGAGAACTGCCGCGTGGTACGGTTCAGGAGCAGCGCGCCGAGCTCGTCCTCGAGTTCGCGGACATACTTCGACAGCAGCGCCTTCGAGCGGCCGATCTTGCGGGCTGCCGCGGAGAAGCCTTCGGCTTCGACCACGTCGATGAAGGCGCGCATGCGTGTCAGCGTGTCCAAGCCGCCTCCTGCGTTCACGAATAACGGACGGTGACGCAGGATTGTTCAGCGGAAGCGGCCGGTCAAGCCACCCGCGGTCATGGATTGACCGCGGGTGCGATATTGGTCTGCGGCGGGCTCGCGCGCGTCGCGGCGCCCGAGGGCTCCTGGCCGGTCGGCTTCTCGTCCGCCGATGCACCGCCGTCCGCCGGCTCCCGGGCTCGCGCGGGCGCGTCGGCGGCCGGCTCGCCCAACCGGTCGCCGGTCTCGGTCGAGCCGGTCACGACCGGGTCCTCGCCGACCGGCTCCGGTGTCACCGACCCGTCGGCCGAAGCCACGCGCCACACGGTGTTGCCGGCGTCGTCGGCGATGAGCAGGGCGCCGGTGCCGTCGATGGTCACGCCGACGGGACGGCCGCGGGCCTGGTCGCCGTCGAGGAAGCCGGTCACCACGTCGAGCGGCGTGCCGAACGGCTTGCCGTTCTCGAAGGGCACGAAGATCACCTTGTAGCCGTTGAAGGAATCGCGGTTCCAGCTGCCGTGCACGCCGACGAAGGCGCCGTTGCGCAACGCTTCCGGCAGGGCGGAACGATAGGCGAAGGTCATGCCCAGCGGCGCCACGTGGCTCGACAGCGCGTAGTCGGGCGCGATCGCCTTCTCCACCATGTCGGGACGCTGCGGCCGAGGCCGCGGATCGACGTGCTGGCCATAGTAGCTCCAGGGCCAGCCGTAGAAGGCGCCGTCCTTCACCGAGGTCATGTAGTCGGGGACGAGATTCGGGCCGAGTTCGTCGCGCTCGTTGATCACCGCCCAGAGTTCGCCGGTCTCGGGATGGATGGTCAGCCCGTTGGGATTGCGCAGGCCCGATGCGAAGACCCGCGCCGCGCCGGTCTGCCGGTCGACCTGCCAGATCGCCGCGCGGCCCTTCTCCGCCTCGATGCCGTTCTCGGCGACGTTCGAGTTGGAACCGACCGAGGCGTAGAGGTAGCGGCCGTCGGGGCTGAGGACGAGATCCTTCGTCCAGTGGTGGTTGATCGGACCGCCGGGCAGCGGCGTCAGCACCTTCGGCTGGCCGCCGACGCTGGTCTCGCCCAGCCGGTAGGGGTAGGCGAGGATGGCGTCGGTCGCCGCGACATAGAGCGTGTCGTCGATCCAGGCGACGCCGAAGGGCGAGGCGAGGCCGGTCAGGAGATCGTGCCGCTCGTCGACGGTCCCGTCGCGGTCGGTGTCGCGCAGCAGCGTGATCAGGTTGCTTTCCTTCTGCTCGCCGCCGTCTCCATGCGCCATCGACATGATGAAGCCGCGGATCACGTCCTTCGGCCGTGACACGGGCTTGCCCTCCGGTCCGCGCGACTGGACGACGAGGACGTCGCCGTTGGGCAGCGTATGCACCTCGCGCGGATTGGCGAGGTCGGTGGCGTAGGCGGTGACGGTCAGTCCCTCGGGAACGGTGGGCGTTTCGCCCTCCTGCCACCCGACGACCTCCGCGACCTTCATGTCGGTAGAAAGACCCTGCCGCGGTTCGGGCAGGAACGGGTCCGGCCCGATCTGCCTGCTGACGTCGAAATCCTGCGCGCCGGCGACGGTCGCGGCGATCGACAGGCATGTGCCCGCGACGAGCACGCGCCGGAGTTTTCTCGAAACGGTCATGGCTGGCTGCTCCTGAATTCGTGTCGGTAGACGAGGACGCGCCCGTACCAGGCGGCGAGCGCCATCACGACGACGGTCGCCGCGGAAAGGACGAGGCCCCACGGGACCACGGCGGTCCAGCCGTCGCCGGCGTGGACGAGGCTGTTGAGGAACGCGAGGACGACGACGACGAGGCTGCCGACCGGCTGCGGCCAGGCTGGTGCGATTCGTTCGACCGGCGGGCGGGTCGTGAAGTCGATGATCCAGGCCACGGCGGCGAGAACGGCGAATACCAGGCCGGCGAAGAGCAGCCAGGACGAGAAGTTCTGCCACATCAGGTTCGCGCTCCGCCAATAGGCGACGTCGGTGAACAGGGCGAGCGTGAAGCAGACGACCGGAAACTGAACCAGTATCGAATGGAGCGGTTGCCCGCCGACGGCCACGTTGCTGCGGATTTCGGACCAGGTCATGATCACACCTCCTTTCGGCGTGTAGTGTTTGGTGTTCGGGAAATACCCCCAGACCCGCCGGTTTGTTCCATCACGACCGCGAGAAAGTCTCCGCGCCCAGGGCGACCGGCACGGTGACGGGCAGGGCGACGGGCACGGCGACGGGCAATGCGCGGCAATGCGCGAGCGCCATCGGGCCGTCGGCCCGGTCGCCGTCAGGAAGGAAGGAATCCGGCAGTGGATGCCGGGGACCGCGGTCGCCGACGCGTCAGCCGCGCAGGCCGGGCGCCTCGTGGCCGGTGCGCGCGACGTACTCGGTGTAGCCGCCGCCATAGGCGTGCATTCCCTCCGGCGTCAGTTCGAGCACGCGGTTGGACAGGGCGGCGAGGAAATGCCGGTCGTGGCTGACGAACAGCATCGCGCCCTCGAAGCGCGACAGCGCCTCGATCAGCATCTGCTTGGTGGCAATATCGAGGTGGTTGGTCGGCTCGTCGAGGACGAGGAAGTTCGGCGGGTCGAACAGCATCTTCGCCATCACCAGCCGCGCCTTCTCGCCGCCCGAGAGAACGCGGCACTTCTTCTCGATCTCGTCGCCGGAGAAGCCGAAGCAGCCGGCCAGCGCCCGGAGCGAAGCCTGGCCGGCCTGCGGGAAGCTGTCCTCCAGCGACTGCAGCACCGTGCGGTCGCCGTCGAGCAGTTCCATCGAGTGCTGGGCGAAGTAGCCCATCTTGACGCTGGGGCCGCGCGCGACCGTTCCGTCGTCGGCCTCGGCAGCGCCCGCGACCAGCTTCAGCAGCGTCGACTTGCCGGCGCCGTTGACGCCCATGACGCACCAGCGCTCGCGCCGGCGGATCTGGAAATCCAGCCCCTCGTAGATGCGGCGGCTGCCGTAGCTCTTCCAGACGTTCTTCAGCGTGGCGACGTCCTCGCCCGACCGCGGCGCCGGCTGGAAATCGAAGCGTACCGTCTGCTGGCGCTTGGGCGGCTCGACCTTGTCGATCTTGTCCAGCTTCTTCACCCGGCTCTGCACCTGCGCGGCGTGGCTGGCGCGCGCCTTGAAGCGCTCGATGAAGGCGATCTCCTTGGCGAGCATGGCCTGCTGGCGCTCGAACTGCGCCTGCTGCTGGACGTCGGCGAGCGCGCGCTGCTGGCGGTAGAACTCGTAGTCGCCCGAATAGGTCGTGAGCGTGCCGCCGTCGATCTCGACGATCTTGTTGACGATGCGGTTCATGAAGGCGCGGTCGTGCGAGGTCATCAGGATCGCGCCGTCATAGCCCTTCAGGAAGTTCTCCAGCCAGATCAGACTCTCGATGTCGAGATGGTTGGACGGCTCGTCGAGCAGCATTGCGTCGGGCCGCATCAGCAGGATCTTCGCCAGCGCCACACGCATCTTCCAGCCGCCCGACAGCTTGCCGACGTCGCCCGACATCATCTCCTGGCTGAATCCCAGCCCGTCGAGCACCTCGCGGGCGCGGCCGTCCAGTGCGTAGCCGTCGAGTTCGTCGAACTTCGCCTGCACCTCGCCGTAACGCTCGATGATGGCGTCCATCTCGTCGGCGCGGTCGGGGTCGCCCATCGCGGCCTCGAGCTCGGCCATCTCGGCAGCGAGCGCCGAGACCGGGCCGACGCCGTCCATCACCTCGGCCACCGCGCTCACGCCCGCCATGTCGCCGACATCCTGGCTGAAATAGCCGATGCGCACGCCGCGATCGATCGACACCTGGCCTTCGTCGGGCTGCTCCTCGCCGGTGATCATGCGGAACAGCGTCGTCTTGCCGGCGCCGTTCGGCCCGACGAGGCCGACCTTCTCGCCGCGCTGGATCGTGGCCGAGGCCTCGATGAAGACGATCTGCTTGCCGTTCTGCTTGGAAATGGATTCGAGACGGATCATGCGGGGGAGGGAACCTTCGTGGATCTCTTCAGCGCGCGGCGTTGCGGCCACGGCGGGGAGCGCGTGCTAAATCATCCGATTCGCGCCGGCGCAAGAGACGGGGGCGCCTCTGAAGCGGGAATTGCATCCGCCAGGCGTCGACGGGGGTTCCGTGGCGAGCCTGACCCGGAGAAGAAATTTCGCCGGAAATCCTGCAAATCCTCCGGCGAAACAATTTGTTAACGCCTGGACCCGGTCGCAGGAAAAAATCGTCCGACCTGCATTTTTCTATTGATTGTGACACCCCCTCTCATTACATCCGCGCTTGCCCAAAGTCGCACGTGCCTGTGGGTGTCCGCCGGTCCCTCGAATGGCGAGGATATCGGTAAGGTAACCGGAGCTAACCCCTCCGGTCGGTTCGACGGCCAACCGCCGACCCGAGGACACCTTGAAGCAACGACGGTGCGGGCCTTTTCGGTTCTCTTCCGGTTGTCCAAAGACCGGGGTTACTCAAGAGGCACACCATCATTGCCGGCAGTGCGGGGGTCTCCTCCAAGCCAAGGCAGACAAAGCGAGGTTACGGCCGGGCTGGCCCGAACCTCACCGCCGCGTGATTCGCGTTCATGGTTCCGGGGTCTCCACCGGCTGGTTCCATGAAAGAGCAATCGCGTCTTTGTCCATCATCGTCTCGCGTGGCCGACGCCCGCGACGCGAAAGCCTTGTCGCGCGCCGAAGAACGGCGCGACTGGAGATTCCCATGGCCACGCAGCGCATCCTCGACTTCCTCGCCACCCGACGCCCGAACGGCCCCTGCCTCGTCGTCGACCTCGACGTCGTGCGCGACAATTTCCGCGCCTTCGAGAAGGCGCTGCCGGATTCCAGGATCTACTACGCCGTGAAGGCCAACCCGGCGCCGGAGATCCTGCGCCTGCTCGCCTCGATGGGCTCGTCGTTCGACACCGCTTCGGTCGCCGAGATCGAGATGGCGATGGACGCCGGCGCGCCGGCCGAGCGCATCTCCTTCGGCAACACCATCAAGAAGGAGCGCGACATCCAGCGCGCCTACGCGCTCGGCATCCGCCTGTTCGCCGTCGACTGCGTCGAGGAGGTCGACAAGATCGCCCGCGTCGCGCCGGGCAGCCGCGTGTTCTGCCGCGTGCTCACCGACGGCGAGGGCGCCGAGTGGCCGCTGTCGCGCAAGTTCGGCTGCGTGCCGGCAATGGCGGTCGACGTGCTGCGCCGCGCGCATGGGCTCGGCCTCGACGCCTACGGCGTGTCGTTCCACGTCGGCTCGCAGCAGTGCGACCTGACCGCCTGGGACCGCGCACTGGGCGACGCCCGCCGCGTCTTCGCCACGCTCGCCGAGGAGGGCATCGTGCTGCGCATGGTCAACATGGGCGGCGGCTTCCCGACCCGCTACCTGAAGGACGTGCCGGCGGCGCAGGCCTATGGCCAGGCGATCTTCGAGGCGCTGTCGAAGCATTTCGGCAACCAGATCCCGGAGACCATCATCGAGCCGGGCCGCGGCATGGTCGGCAATGCGGGCGTCATCAAGTCGGAGGTCGTGCTCATCTCGAAGAAGGCCGACAACGACAATGTGCGCTGGGTCTATCTCGACATCGGCAAGTTCGGCGGTCTCGCCGAGACGATGGACGAGGCGATCCGCTACCCGATCGTGACGGCGCGGGACGAGGACGAGAAGTCCCCGTGCGTGCTCGCCGGCCCGACCTGCGATTCGGCCGACGTCATGTACGAGAAGACGCCGTACCCGCTGCCGCTGTCGCTGACCATCGGCGACGAGGTGCTGATCGAGGGCACGGGCGCCTACACGACGACCTACGCGTCGGTGGCGTTCAACGGCTTCGAGCCGCTCCGCGCCTACGTCATCTGAGAAAAACCCTCCCCCTCGCGGGGAGGGGTCCACCTTATTCCTGCAACCTGTTGTTTTGGGGTGCGTTGAACCGCACGCCCGAGGACAATGCCGTGAACACAGTGCCTGACATCCTTGCCGTTCCCGCCTTCACCATCGAGGCCGAGACGCCGCGCGACGTCGCCGCGCGCGATGCGCTGCTCGACCGCGCCATGGGGCCGCGCTGGCGGCGCAAGTCGTCGGAGAAACTGCGCCGCGGCCGCCTGCCGGCCGAAGGCCTCGCCTTCGTCGCGCGCGACGCGGACGGCCGCGTCGTGGGAACGGTCCGGCTGTGGGACGTGGTGGTGGAGAGGGCAATCTCCCCCCTCGAGGGGGAGATGTCGGCGCAGCCGACAGAGGGGGTAGCTTCAGGAGGCACCGCCAATCCGGCGCAGTGCGCTGCCTCCCGCCACCCCACCCGGCAGGCTGCGCCTGCAATCCTCCCCTCGAGGGGGAGGGAGGGGCGCGCCCTGCTGCTGGGCCCGCTCGCGGTCGACCCGGCGCTGAAGTCCGCCGGCGTCGGCTCGGCGCTGATGCGCCATGCGATCGCGGAAACCGTGCGGCTCGGCCATGGCGCGGTCCTGCTCGTCGGCGACGCGCCGTATTACGCCCGCTTCGGCTTCTCCGCGGAGAAGACGGGTGCGCTCGCCATGCCCGGCCCCTACGAGAAGCACCGCTTCCTCGCGCTCGAACTCGAAGCCGGTGCGCTCGACGGCGCGCGCGG
>CALFXR010000150.1 GCA_937958475.1 uncultured Mesorhizobium sp.
GCCGCGGTCGGATCCTACATCGCGCGCATCACGCGCATCTTCGACCTGCGCTACACGGACTATCCGGCCCCGTGGACGACCGGCCTGCTCGCGTCCGCCATCTACGTGAACTTCTTCAGCCACCATTTCGTGGCGGATGGCCGCATCGTCCTGTTCGCGGCGACCGCCATGCTGTTCCTGCGAACGGTCGTCCACTACCGGGTCTTCCGCTTCCGCCACAGGATGCCGCTGCTGCTCGGCTTCCTGCTCATCGCCCTGTTCATCTGGCTGGCGGAGAACATCGGCACATGGTCGCGCGCCTGGATCTATCCCGGACAGGCGGACGGCTGGACGCCGGTCTCCATCTCGAAGCTCGGCGCCTGGTACCTGCTGATGATCATCTCGTTCGTGCTGGTGACGCTCGTCCACCGACCGCGGCCCGCGGACGGGGAGTCCGGCGGGCCGCAAGGGGATTGAAACCGCCGCCGGCCGGCGGCGGCGTCTCGAGGCCTCGGTCCGCGCCTCAGTTCGTGCTGTGGCCGGAATGACCGGAATGCGCGTCCTTACCGTCGGTCGCATGTTCCCCGTGGCCGCCGTTCGCGTCCATCATCACCGTGCCCTCGAAGGTCGAGAACAGGGCGACGACGGTCTGGTCCATCTTCGCCTCGGTCTCGCCGAGGCGCATGGCCAGCGTCGCCGCGGTCGCGGCGGCAACGCCCATCTTCTCGAGATTGGCGGCTTCCTTCACAGCGTCGCCGGTGCACAGGTGCACGGCCCACTGGCCGTGCTTGCGGGCGAGCAGCGCGCGGCCGCCGCGGCCTTCCTGGGTCCAGCCGGCGATCGCGTAGTCGGCCTCGATCACCACCGGCTCGATCTTCAGCGGCGCGTCGGCGCGATCCCACTCGGCTTTCAGCACCGTCTCGATGGCGCCGCGGTCGTCGAGCGAGCCGTGCTGCATGCCGCCCTGGCCCTTCAGCACGGGGAGCACGAGGTCGACCTTGCCGGCCTTCTCGAACTCGAGCGTGACGGGGACGGTGGAGCCTTCCTGATAGGGATCGGCGACCTCCATGAACATGACGTGCAGGCCGCCCGGCTTCAGCTCGACGGTGGCGCCGGCAGGGATTTCCAGCCCGCCCGCGACCGGACGCATCACCATGACGTCGTTGACGATCTCCATGGTGTGGATTTCCATCCGGCCAGCCTTCGGCGACGAGGCGGCGACGAGGCGATCGGCGGCCGCGCCCTTGTTGGTGACGATGAAGAAGCCGCCGCCGGCGGGCTGGCCGGGCAGCATCGCCCTCACCCAGCCGGAGGTGATCTCGAGGTCGCCCGCGGTGACCGGTTCGCTCTTCATCTCCATTCCCTGGGAATGGCCGAGCCCGGCGATGAGCGAGAATGCGGTCAGCACGCAGGCCGCCGCGAATTGCAGGAAGTGTCGATGCATGATTGTACCTTTCCATTGCTTGAAACGCATTGGCGCCGCAAAGGGCGCAGTCGTTCAGGCAGGAAACGGCGGGGCCCGGATAGCGTGCCTTCCGGAAGGCGGGGACGACGGGCTTTCTTCGCCCGAGACCAGCCGCGGCGCGGCGTCCCGGGCGGGGATCGCGACGTCGGCATGGCCGGCGGAACCGGCGACGGCCTTGAGCGGCGTGATCGGATGGCAGGTTCCTGCCACACATTTCGGGCAATCGTCGGCGCCCGGCAGGACGTCCGTCCCGGGCTCCTGCGGACCGGTTCGGGCGGTACCGAACTCGGTGCAGATGATCCATGAATGCTCCGTACCGGCCGCATTGGCCTCCGCCAGGGGCTGCAGGTAGGAAGCGAACAGGATCAGCGCGCCGGTGACGGCGAACAGCAGGCGGTCCCGCCTGAGGGCGGCCATCCATCCGGGCCTTGTTCGACGCGTGCGCATCCGGCGCTTCTAGCGCAGACGGCCGGCCGGCGCTACCCGACCGCCCTGTGGCACCACGGCGCGCCCAGCCCGGGGTCGAGGCCTTCAGACGTGGTCGTCGATCCGGTAGAAGCGGCTGATGATGCCCCAGGCCTCCTCGGCCGTCTCGACGACGTCGATGATGTCCTGGTCGCCCGGCGAAATCGTGCCCTGCTCGGCGAGGAAGTCGAGGTCGATCGCCCTGCGCCAGAACTGCTCGCCGAACAGGATGACCGGGACCCGTTCCATGCGCCCGGTCTGGATCAGGGTCAGCGTCTCGAAGAACTCGTCCATCGTGCCGAAGCCGCCGGGAAACACCGCGACCGCCTTGGCGCGCATGACGAAATGCATCTTGCGGATGGCGAAATAGTGGAAGTTGAAGCAGAGTTCCGGCGTCACGTAGGCGTTCGGCGCCTGCTCGTGCGGCAGCACGATGTTGAGGCCGATCGAGGGGGCGCCGACGTCGTCGGCGCCGCGGTTGCCGGCCTCCATGACGCCCGGCCCGCCGCCGGTCACCACCACGTATTCGCGGAAATAGGAGGCGGCCGAGTGCTGCGAGCACAGGCGGGCGAACTTGCGCGCCTCGGCGTAGTACTTGCTGTTTTCCTCGAGGTTGCGCTTCTGCCTCTCGTCTTTGGCCGCCCAGGCCTCGCCGCCCGGCTCGGGCAGGCGGGCGCCGCCGAACATGACGACGGTCGAGCGGATGCCGCGCTCGGCGAGGATCATCTCCGGCTTCAGGAGCTCGAGCTGCAGGCGGACCGCGCGCAGCTCGCGCCGGGTCATGAAGTCGGTGTCGTTCCAGGCCAGCCGGTAGGTCGCGGCGCGGGTCTGCGGCGTGTCGGGCGCCTTCCTGGCGCGCTCGAGGTCCTCGTCGGAATGCGGCAGCGGGCTCCAGCCCGCCTTCTCCATCGGATTCATCCAGTCCCCGTCCGTCCTGCCGCGCCGTCCCGTGTCGCAGCCGCGATTGACCCTCCATCGGCCTTCGCATAGGTTCCGCGCCGGCTCGGGGTCCCGTGTATGAAAAGAGCCTAGGACCCCACCCCTTAACAGCGCGTGTAACGGAGCAGTTCCATGTCGAAACCCGACCTCGCAAGCCTCGAGAAGACGATCGAGACGGCCTTCGACGGACGCGACGGCATCTCGACGACGACGCGCGGCGAAACGCGCGAAGCGGTCGAGGCGGCGCTCGACCTGCTCGACCGGGGCGCCGTGCGCGTCGCCGAGCGCCAGGCGGACGGAAGGTGGACCGTCAACCAGTGGCTGAAGAAGGCCGTGCTGCTGTCCTTCCGGCTGAACCCGATGGACGTCATTTCCGGCGGATCCGGCCAGTCGTCTTGGTGGGACAAGGTTCCGTCGAAGTTCGAGGGCTGGGGCGCGGTCGACTTCGAGAAGGCCGGCTTCCGCGCCGTGCCCGGCTCGATCGTCCGCCGCTCGGCCTATGTGGGACGCAACGTCATCCTCATGCCGTCCTTCGTCAATCTCGGCGCCCATGTCGGGGAAGGCACCATGGTCGACACCTGGGCCGCGGTCGGCTCCTGCGCCCAGATCGGCAGGAACGTCCATCTTTCCGGCGGCGTCGGCATCGGCGGCGTGCTCGAGCCGATGCAGGTCGGCCCGACCATCATCGAGGACCACTGCTTCATCGGCGCCCGCTCCGAAGTCGTCGAGGGCTGCATCGTCCGCGAGGGCTCGGTGCTCGGCATGGGCGTCTTCATCGGCCAGTCGACCAAGATCGTCGACCGCACGACCGGCACGATCTCCTATGGCGAGGTGCCCCCCTACTCGGTGGTGGTCGCCGGCACCATGCCGGGCAAGCCCTTCCCCAACGGCGAGCCGGGACCCGGCCTCTACTGCGCCGTGATCGTCAAGAAGGTCGACGCCCAGACCCGGTCGAAAACCTCCATCAACGAGCTTCTCAGAGATTGATCTTTGCGACGATCGGACGCACCTTCGGCTGCCGCAGCGTTAGGCGCGGTCCTATGACAGGAGGGGTGGCATGGACTGGAAGTATCTCTTGACCAGTTTCGACGGCAGGATCAACCGGGCGAAATTCTGGGCCGGCATCGGCATCTTCATCGCGCTGGGCATCGTCGGGGTGGTCATCGACATGGTGATCGGTACGACGATCGACCTCGGCGGAGGCGCCCAGCTCGGCATCGTCAGCACGATCATCTCGCTCGCCACGATCTATTTCGCCCTGGCTGTCTATGCGAAGCGCTGGCACGACCGCGACAAGTCCGGCTGGTGGACGCTGATCGCGCTCGTGCCGATCATCGGCGGCATCTGGCTCATCGTCGAACTCGGCATCCTGGAGGGCACGCGGGGCGCCAACCGTTACGGACCGGACCCGCTTGCCTGACAGTACGCAGATCATCTGGCTGTTCTTCAGCTTCTCGGGCCGCGTCAACCGCGCGGCCTATTTTCTCGGCGGGCTGTTCCTGCTGATCGTGCAGTTCTTCGCGCTCTACCGCTTCATGCAGTACGAGGAAGGCACCGCCGGCAGCGAGACCTGGGCGTTCGTCTTCTTCGTCGCCGTCGTCGTCGCGCTGATCTCCAACATCGCGCTGGCCGCCAAGCGGCTGCACGATTTCGGCAAGCCGGCGCCGTTCGCGCTGCTGTTCGTCGTCGCCGGCATCGTCATGTTCATCGTGCTCTGCTTCATTCCGGGCGAACCCGGGCCGAACCGCTACGGCGAACGGACCAACGCGCCCGCCTGACCGATGGCAAATCCCCCGCCCGCCGCACCGCAGTACCGATCGCTCGACCCGGCGCTGATCATCGCCACCGCCGAAAGGCTCGAGCAGCGCATCGCCGACCGCTTCCCGGATTCCGGCCTGCGCCGCGTGGGGGCCGAGCTCGTCTCCCTTTCGCGCGACCTGGCGGCGGCCGCCCGGTCGCTGGAGGCGCCGATCTGGTGGGTGCGCGCCGTCGTCGCCGCGGCGTTTGCCGGCGGCGCCGCGATGTTCCTCTTCGTCGGCACGGTGCTGCCGCTGGACCGGCTGGGCAACGAAGGCGGCGTGGCCGAATCGGTGCAGGGCATCGAGGCGTCGCTGAACACGATCCTGCTCGCCGGCCTCGGCTTCCTCGCGCTGATCCGCGCCGAGGAGCGGATCAAGCGCAAGAAGGTCTTCACCCAGCTGCACGGCCTGCGCTCGCTGATCCACGTCGTCGACATGCACCAGCTGACCAAGGATCCCGCCGCGCTGTCGGAGACGTTCCGGCCGACGGCCAACTCGCCGGCGCGCATCACCGACGCGGCCGACCTCGCGCGCTATCTCGACTACTGCTCGGAGATGCTGTCGATCTCGGGCAAGCTCGCCGCGCTGTTCGCCCAGTCGGTCAACGACGAGGTGGTGATCGAGGCGGTCAACGACATCGAGGAGCTCGGCTCCAACCTGTCGCGCAAGATCTGGCAGAAGATCACCATGATCGAAGGCCAGGGGCGGGCCTGAGGCGGGCGCCCTCCTTCCCCCCTTGCGGGCGGTAGGGAGCGGTCCGCGCACACGTCCCCGCCGTTCCGGCCTGTATCCCAGGGTCGCGCTCCGCTTCGCGTCGCTTGCCCGTGGATGACGAACGCGGAAAGGCCGCCCCGAGCGCCACTCCTCGCCCCCACGAATGTGGGGGAGAGGTGGCTCGGGCGAAGCC
>CALFXR010000151.1 GCA_937958475.1 uncultured Mesorhizobium sp.
GGGGGGAAGGAGAGGCGCGGCTGGCGCCTATTTCTCCGGCTCGACGGCGAAGAGAAGCGGAAAACCCTTTTCGCGGGCGGCGTCGGTGGCGCGGGTGGCCTTGGTTTCGGCGACGTCCTTCTGGAAGACGGCGACGACGCACAGGCCGCGCCGGTGCGCCGTGATCATCACCTGCTCGGCCTGGTCGGCGCTCATGCGGAACTCGGCGGCGAGCACGGAGACGACGAACGCGCGCGGCGTGAAGTCGTCGTTGAGCAGCAGCACCCTGTAGAGCTTCGGCTTCTGGGTCTTCGGCCTGACGACGGTACGGGGGGTGGCGACTGGCATTGCGAAACTCCGGCACGACGGATGCTTAACAATACATTTACCATCGAGCGCGGTCCATGGCGACGCGCTCCGCAACGGTGGATGACACTGCGCCGACCGCCGGGCCGATGCCCCGCGGCGCCGGACCATGCCGCTGCGGCCGGCGGCGCACGCACGCCGCCACGGCGACCGGCGCCGCCATCGTCAGTGGTCGAAAGCGCGCGGTCGGCGCAACGGCGGCGGTATCGGAGACGGGGAGGGGGAAGGGGATTGAGACGGACCGTTCCGGGCGAATGCCCCGGCAAGCCCCCGGTTCAGGCGCTCCACAGGCCCTTCGCCTTCAACTCCTCGATCTCGCGGACGGCGCGCTCGCGCAGGCGTGCGTCGCGCACCATCTTCGACACGGCGCTGTCGTCGGAGCGGTCGGAGTAGCGGAATTCCGAATCGGCGTAGCGGTTGATCTCCTGCATGACCATCTCCATGGAGAACGGCCCGCGCAGTTCCTCGATCATCGCCTTCTTCTCGTCGTAGCCCTTGTGCATGAAGGTCTCGGGCTTCTCGAACCAGTCGTCGGGCAGTTCGATGTCCATGGCGCGCATCTTGATGGCGTCGGTGACGTTCTTGATGGCGCGGCCGGTGAAGCGCGGCTCGGCCTCCTTGATCAGGTGCAGGTAGGTGCCGACGTCGGCCATCGTCCGCGGTTCGCCGTTCGCCTTCATGTAGCGCTCCCAGACCTTCACCAGGCCGTCTTCCTGCGGCCGGGCGTGCTCCTCATAGGCCTCGGAGATGGCGCGCTGGATCTCCTGCGCGGCATAGAGCCGGTGCTCGCCGAGCGGGATCCTGTGGTTCTTGCCGGCGAGCAGGACGAAGATGTCGATGTAGTCGTCGCGGGTCTGCGGCCCGTCGACCAGCCAGCGGGCGCCGGCGCGCTGGCGCAGCGCGTCGTCGACGTTTTCGGGATAGTTGGAGAACATGCCGAAGGAGCAGTTGCCGCGCACCACCGTGCCGGCGCCGGCGAAGGCGTCCATCAGGACGCCGGTGATCTCCTGCTGGCCGGCCGAGGCGCGGTCGTCGGAGCGCTTGGCCGCGACCTGGTCGATGTCGTCGATGGTGCCGAAGCCGATCGAGCGCGGGTTGAGCACGTTGTTGATGAACTGGCGGCAGTTCTGGCCCGACTTGCCCTGGTAGGAGGAGATCTGGTCGACGCCGAAATTCTCGTAGGCGAAGGGATAGCCGGCGACCTGGGCGTAGCCGTGGACGAGGCCGGCGATCATCTGGATCAGCGTCGTCTTGCCGGTGCCCGGCGCGCCGTCGCCGATGAAGGTGAAGAGGAAGCCGCCGAGCTCGACGAAGGGGTTCATCTCGCGGTCGAAGTCGTAGGCCATCAGCATCTTGGCGAGCTTGACCGACTGGTATTTGGCGATGTGGTTGCCGACGACCTCTTCCGGCTTCTTGAAGGTCATCACCAGCGGCTTCGACTTCCTGCCCGGCGCCACGTCGAAGCCGTCGAGGGTGAAGTCGTCGGCGTCGATG
>CALFXR010000152.1 GCA_937958475.1 uncultured Mesorhizobium sp.
TGGCGCACCCGACAGGATTCGAACCTGTGACCTCTGCCTTCGGAGGGCAGCACTCTATCCAGCTGAGCTACGGGTGCCTGCGGTCGCGGTTGGGTGCGTCCGCGCCGGATCGCTTGGGGCGGCCCGGCTTGAGGCTTCATATCCGAACCGCGCCGCCGCATCAACCGCGGATTGGCGGCGGCGAAGGGAAGCGCTGCCCGTGCGTGCCGGGGCGACGCGCGGTACGGGGTAAGCGGCGCCGCGATGCACCCGGGGGCGGCTCAGCGACCGGTTTCCTGCCCGTCCTTCTGCGCGACGGCGGCGGTCGCGGCGGCGCCCGGTTCGCTACGCCGACCGAGACGCAGGAGCCCGCGCCAGAACCGCCTGCGCCGCGCGGCGCGGCGTAGCGCGCCCTGGTCCTCGCGCGGCACGGCGAGCATGCCGCAGCGGATGCAGTCCAGGCTCAACCCGCAGCGGACCTCCCAGCAGCGCACGTCATTGGTCCAGGCGAGCGCGATCCGCTCGAGATGCAGGTTGCGCGATCCCTTGATGAAGATCAGCTCCCCCGGCTGGGCCGTGGCGCGGATGTGATCGGCCGCCTCGCGCGGCGTGGCGAAGCCCGCAAAGACGCCCTCCGCCCGGTCAGCATCGGACGCCCCGACGCGGTGGACGTTCTCGCCGACGAAGACCACGGCGTCGGCGGCGTCTCTGGCGAGCAGGTAGGCGTCGCGGTAATGCTTGCGGGGATTTCCCGCATAGTCCGAAATATGGCCGATGACGATGCGCTTGGCCGGCGCCCGGGCCTTCTTCACCGCGGCGATGGCCTCGGCGATGCCCTCGGCCGGCGCCTTGACGCTGTCGACGACGAAGGTCGGGCCGCCGGGGACCGCCAGGACGCCGCAGCGGTCGAAGGGCGGCGTGAACGCGGCGATGCGTGCCGCCGCTTCCGCCGCGTCGACTCCCAGTTCGACCGCGCCCGCGAAGGCGGCGGCCGTCGCCAACCAGAAGTGCTCGCCGAAGAAGGGTGTCTGGAGCGTGAAGCGGCCGGCCGGCGTCTCGACCTCGACGACGAGATGGTCGGGAAAGGCCGCCCTTGCTGCGACCACCCTGTAGTCGGCGCCCTCCGACCAGCCGAAGGTCACCACGCGCGCCTTCGTGCGTTGCGCCATCGACATGACGTTGGCGTCGTCGGCATTGAGGATCGCCAGCCCATCGACCGGCAGCGCCGCCACGAGTTCGCCCTTCTCCCGGGCGACGGCCTCGCGGGAGCGGAAGGCCGAGTAGTGTTCGAGCCCGACCTTGGTGACGATCGCAGCGGTCGGCCGGGCCAGAGCCGCCATGGGCCGCATCGTGCCGATGCCGGTCACGCCGAGTTCGGCGACGACGGTGTCGTGATCGTCGGCCAGTTCGCGGAGCGTGCCGGTCAGGTCGTCGAGCACGTTGCCGAACACCTGCGTGTGCACCCGGCGGCTGCCGGCGAGGATGTGCGAGAGCAGCGCCACCGTCGTCGACTTTCCCGAGCTTCCGGTGACGCCGACGAACGTCGCGCGCGAACGCTGCCGCCTCGCCGCAGCCAGCCGCAGGGCCGCCGCGGCGCGCAGGCGCCTGGAGAGCGAGCGCAGGCCGAGCCGCTCGCGCAGCGGCCGCGTCGCGTCGCGCAGCATCCGTGTCAGATCGCTCGGCCGGATGGTCATGGACGACGCCTCCCCACAGGCCGCTTCTCCTCGCGCCTCCGGTGTAACAATGAACGACGCTAACGCTCAAGCAGCCAACGGTAGACGGCAGCCGTTTCGGCGGCGATGCGCTCCGTCGAAAGCTCCCGCTCGACCAGCGACCGCCCGGCGCGCGCCAGGACGCCGCGCCGGGCGGGCTCCGCGATCAGCGCCGCGAGAGCTTTCGCCGCCGCCACCACCGATGAGCCGTCGACGCAGACGGCCGTCTCGCCGTCGATCGTGTATTGCGAATGCCGGCCGTCGTCGCGGACCGAAAGGACGACGGCTCCCGCGGCCATCGCCTCGAACATCACCGACCCTCCCGACAGCGTGACGAGCACGTCGAGGCCGCCGAGCAGGGCGGGCATGCGCTCGGCGGGCACGCGGCCGGTGAACGCGATGCGTTCGCCGAGGCCGTGCCGGCCGATCCGTTCGCGGACCGCCGCCGCGTAGGCGCGGTCGGGTTCATCGCCGACGATGAGGAAGCGGGTCGCGGCACGCCGTTCCTCGGGCAGCGCCGCGACGATGTCGACGAAATCCGTCACCCGCTTGAAGGGATCGATGCGCCCGACCATGCCGACGACGGTCTCACGGCCGGGCCGGTGCCGCTGGCCGGGATCGCCCGCCGAACGGAACCGCGCCAGCTCCACACCGTCGCTGACGACGAAGATCCTGTCCGCGGCAACGCCGGCCGCGCGCAGCGCCGCCGCGTAGCGCTCGGCGATCGCGACCAGCGCGTCGGCCTCGGCCAGCCGGTACTTGCGGACGTGGTCGGCGCCGATCGGGCCGCGGATGTGGACGACGTAGGGAATCGACAGCCGTCGCGCCAGGAAACGGGCGTAGGGCGCGCGCCAGTGGTCGTGGGCATGGACCAGCCCGGCGCCCCTCCGCCGCGCCAGGGCCAGCAGGCGGAACGCGTCCAGCCATGCGGCGAGATAGCGGGCGGGAGACCGCCAAGAACGCATCGGGAAATGGCCCGCGGCAATGCCGGCTTCGCGGAGACGGTCGAGCAGAGAACCGGGTTCGTCGACGGCGACGACGGAGGACCGGCCGAGCCCGGGCAGGGCCAGAGCCAGCTGCAGGACCTGCTGCTGCTGGCCGTCCAGCGCGCCGCCCCGCGCCAGGAACAGCACCGGCGACGGGATCGCAGCGGACGAAGGCCCGTCGACCAGGGAGCCGCGCGTCATCGGCAGGGACGGAGATTTGCAGGGCGGAACGGCATCTGTCGGATCATCTAGAGGCCCGCACGACGCGAGGCAACGGGCGTCGGGCGCCCTCACGATGCCGTGAGCGGGCCGCCCCGGGGCCGCGCCCCAGCCCCGGGAAGCGTGTCACGCCGGCTTCGTCGGCACCGAAGGTGACGGAGGCATCGCCGTTCGGCCCCTGCGATATGCCGCCGATGCCATAAGCCCGTGCTATGAAGACTCGATGTCAGTCCATTCGGAAGGCAGGATGGTGCCGGCAGGTTTTCAGTCCGGAGAGGACAGGATGGACCGCGTCGACCGTCGCGACATCGCCATGATCGGCTTCGGCGAGGCCGCGCGCGCCTTCGCCGGCGGCTGGGGTGAAAGAACCGCCGGGCGGCTTGCGGCGTATGACATAAAATGCCGCGACGCCGCCGCGCGCACGGCGGTCGAAGAGGCCGCCGTGTCCCTCGGCGTCCGCTGCCACGCCGACCCGGCGGCGGCGCTCGACACGGCTTCGATCGTCTTCTGCCTGGTCACCGCCGACCAGGCGCCGGCCGCCGCGCAGGCGGCGGCCCCGCATCTGCGAGGCGGCGCGCTCTGGCTGGACGGCAATTCGTGCTCGCCCGGCAGCAAGCGCGCCGCCGCTGCGGTCGTCGAGGCGGCCGGCGGGCGCTATGTCGACATGGCGATCATGGCGCCCGTGCACCCAGCGCTGCACCGCACCGCTTCGCTCCTGTCGGGCCCGCATGCCGAGGATGCGCAGGCGGTCCTTGCCGGGCTCGACATGAACGTCCGCGTCGCCGGCGGCCGGATCGGCGACGCGTCCTCGATCAAGATGCTGCGCTCCGTCATGATCAAGGGCTTCGAGGCGCTGAGCGCCGAATGCCTGCTGGCCGCGCACCGCGCCGGCGTCGATGAGGCCGTGCTCGCGTCGCTGCAGGCTTCCGACCCGGGCTGGGACTGGGCCAAGCGCGGCGCCTACAATCTCGAGCGCATGATCGTCCACGGCGCCCGCCGCGCGGCGGAGATGCGCGAAGTCGCCGCCACCCTGCGCGAACTCGGCCTGCCCGACCGCATGGCCGCCGCGACGGCCGTCTGGCAGGACGAGATCGCCGCGTTCGGCCTGCCGCGCGGGGACGACCTCGCCGACCGGGTCGAGCGGATCCTGACGAAGTTCGAATGAAATCCAACCTGCGCCACCTGCGCATCTTCGTCGCCGTGGCCGAAACGGGGTCGATCGGCCGCGCCGCCGGGCTGTGCAACGTCTCGCAGCCCGCGGCGACGCAGGCGATCGGCAGGCTGGAACGCGTCGCCGGCCAGCCGCTGTTCCTGCGCCGGCCGCGCGGCGTGTTCATGACGGCGGCGGGCGAAGCGCTCGCAGCCCGCGTGACGCGCGCCTTCGCCCATCTCGACCGGGCACTCGCCGAGTTCAATCCGCGCCTTCGCCTCACCGTCACCGCCGCGCAGCTGCAGGCGCTGATCGCCATGCGCGAAGCCGAGAACTTCACGCTCGCGGCGCGGCGCCTGGGCCTGGCCCAGCCGACCGTGCACCGCGCCGTCTCGCGACTCGGGCAGGAGGCCGGCCGCGCGCTGTTCGAGCGAACGTCCTACGGCATGATCGCGACCAGGGCGGCGCACGCACTGGCGCAGGCGGCGCGGCTGGCCTTCGCCGAGCTCGACCAGGCGGAAGCCGACCTGGCGGACATGCTCGGCCGCGAGGTCGGCCGGATCGTGGTGGGAGCGATGCCGCTGTCGCGCTCGCACCTGCTGCCGCGCACCATCGCCCGCTTCCGCGCCCGCAGGCCGACCCTGCCGGTGAAGGCCCTCGACGGCCCCTATGACGACCTGATGGCCGGGCTGCGCCGCGGCGAGGTGGATTTCCTCGTCGGCGCCCTGCGCGACCCGGCGCCGATCGGCGATGTCGAGCAGGAACGGCTGTTCGACGACGTGCTGGTGATGGTGGCGCGACCTGGCCACCCGCTCTCCGGCGAGGCCGCGCCGGCCACCGCCGACCTGGCGCGGTTTCCCTTCGTCGTCTCCACGGAGGGCACGCCGACCCGTCGTGCCTTCGACCGGCTGTTCGAGCGAGCAGGGTGCCGTCCGCAGAGCCTCATCGAGACGGGCTCGATGATCCTGATGCGCGAACTCCTGCGCATCTCGGACCACATCGGCTGCATCTCCCGCCTGCAGGTCGAGGCCGAACTGGCGCTGGGCGCAATGACCGTCCTGCCCTTCGCCATGGAGGACACGGTGCGGCCGATCGGCCTCACGCTACGCAGCGGATGGGTGCCGACGGCGGCGCAGCAGGATTTTCTCGACGCATTGCGATCGGTCGCCCGGCGCTGAGCGCGCGTGGGCAGCGCACCGGGCGAGGGGCGGAAAAAGGGTCGCGCCGACATTCGGGGATGTTGGGGTCGAAACGGCCGGGAGCGGCTTTAGGACGTGTCGTTCGGCCGGGGCCAATGGCGCGCGGCGGGAAGGCGGAAGACGAGGATCACTGGCAGGTGCGGCGCGACGCTGGATGGCGACCGGTCGGCAGTTCCTTGGGAACGGTCGTCGCAATCGTCTTCTGCGTCCGCCAGCGCGCCGAGCACGACGGCGAGCATGCGCAGGCGCAGCGCCAGGAGTGCGG
>CALFXR010000153.1 GCA_937958475.1 uncultured Mesorhizobium sp.
GAGCAGGCGCGGCAGCGCGCTGCGGGGCCGGCCGGGGAGCGGGCGCCGGCGCCGGCGCCGGAGCCGGAGCAGGGGTCCGAACCGGACCGCGCTCGCCGACGTCGGTGGTGCGTCCCGTACGGGCGACGATGTCGGAAAGCTCCTTCAGCGCGTTGATCTGCTCGGTCACGGCTCGGCGGATCGCCGTCGTCGATTCCTTGGCCTCTACCGGCATGTCGGCGATGCCGCGCTTCAACTCGGCGCGCGTCTCCTCGAGTTCCGAACGGATGGACGTCGCGGTCCGGCGCATGTCGTCGGTTGCGTCGGCGAAACGCCTGGTGGCCGAATCGACCACCTCGGCGATGGCGCCGCGGATCCGTTCGGCGGTTTCCATGGTGCGGCCTTCGGCGCCTTCCAGCGCCCGTCCGACAAGCCCTTCGAAGGACTTCATCACCCGCTCGAGATCCTCGGATTTCTTCACCAGGCCGACGGCGAGGTCCTCGAGTGCCGTCTGCCGCTCGAGCGTATGCTCGAGGTTGCTCTGCGCCGAGGTGAGGAGATCGGCCGCGCCCGAGAGAACGCGGCTGTGCTCGTCGAAGCGCGTCGCGATCGAGGCGACCTCGCGCAGCGTCGAGGAGGACAGTTCCGTCAGCCGCTGCGTGTTGGTATCGACCAGCCGCGCCGAGCTCGAGAAGGTCTGAACGGCCCGTTCCGTGCTCGTGGCGAACGCGCGCGTGCTCTGCGACAGGCGTTCGTCGACGCCCGACAGGTTCTCCGAGGCCAGATCAATCAGTTCGCTGAGCTGGCGGTTGGACACCGTGAGGCGGTCGATGAGGCTCGAGACGCCTTCGGCGAGGCCCGAACGCGCGTTGCCGACCGCATTGAGCGTTTCGGCGGTGCGGTTGGCGATCGCCGAAATGAGTGCGGCGTTTTCGGCGCGCAGCTTCTCCGTGGCCTTGTCGGTCGCCTCCTCCATGGCCCGCTGCAGTTCGCCGCCGCCCTGGGCGAAGCGATCGACCAGCGGACGCGCCGTCTCGTCGAGGATCTGCGAGATCTCCGAGGTGCGTGCGGCGAGCATGGCGTTCAGCTCGCGCGTGTTGGCGCCGATGGTGCGGGCGGCCTCGTTGGTGCTCTGGCCGATGTGCTGGCCGACGGTGTTGAAGGTGTCGGCGATGACGTTGGCGCGCGCGACCAGTTGGGCTTCCGCCGCGGCGATCTGCTCGTCGAGCTTCTGGCCCATCGATTCCGCACCCAGCGAGAGCCGCTCCTCGGCCGCCGAGATGTGCACACCGACGCGATCGGCGACGGCTTCCGCACCTTCCGCCAACCTGTCGTTGGCGCCGACGATGGCGTCCTCGATCATGCGGGCATGCGATTCCAGATCGGCGGCCGCCTGGCGCGAGCGCATCGTGATGCGGTGCTCGCTGTCGGCGAAAGCATTGGCGACCTCTGCGGCCTGGGCGCCGATGGTGGCCGCGCTTTCGGTGACGCGGGAGCTGAGCTCGCGGTCGGCGGTCTCGAAGACGCGGCTCATGTCGCGGGCGCGCTGTTCCAGCATGCCGGACGTCTGGTCGATCCGGGAGGCGATACGCTCGTCGACGCTGTCGAAGACCATGCCGATTTCCTGGGCGCGGCCTTCGAGCGTCCGTGCGGTCTGGTCGACGCGTGCGGCGATGCGCTCGTCGGCCGTCTCGAAGACGCGGCCGATCTCCACGGCGCGGCCTTCGAGAGCCTGTGCGGTCTCGTCGACGCGGGCCAGGATGCGCTGGTCGGCGCTTTCGAAGACGCGGCCGATCTCCCGGGTGCGACCCTCGAGCGCCCGCGCGGTCTCGTGGACGCGGGTCATGATGCGCTCGTCCGCGCCTTCAAACACGCGTCCGATCTCGACGGCGCGGTCGGTCAGCGACCTTGCGCTCTCGTCGATGCGTGCGGCGAGCGACTTCGCGGTTTCGTCGACGCGTGCGGCGATGCGCTCGTCGGCGCTCTCGAAGACGCGTCCGATCTCGACGGCGCGGTCGGCCAGCGACTTCGAGGCCCCGTCGACGCGCGCCGCGATGCGTTCGTCGGCGCCTTCGAAGACGCGTCCGATCTCGATGGCACGGCCGGCCAGCGACTTCGCGGTCTCGTTGATGCGCGCCGCGATCTTCTCGTCGGCCGTCTCGAAGATCGCGCCGATCTCGGCGGCGCGACCCGACAGGCGGTCCGCGGTGAGTTCCACGCGTGCCGCGATCTGACGGTCGGCGTTCTCGAAGACTCCGCCGATCTCGGCTGCACGCGCCGCGAGGCTGCCGGAGAGCGCCGAGACCCTCTGCGAGAGCGCCTCGTCGGCGGTGTCGAAGCTGCTCACCACGCGGTCCGCATAGGTCCGCAGGCGCCCGGTACCCTCGGCGATGCCGGCGGCAAGCCTGCCGTCGACCGTGTCGAACAGCCCACCGAGTTCGGCGGCGCGCACTGCAAGCGCCTGGGCCGCCTCCTCGATACGCGCGCCGATGCGCTCGTCGGCATTGTCGAACGTGCGCGCGATCTCCATGGCGCGGCCGGCCAGTTCACCGGCGGTTTGCGTGGCGTTGGCGATCAGCTTCTCGGAAGTCTCCGATGCGCGGGCGACGAGCTTCTGGTCCGCGTCGTCGAACAGGCGGGCGATGTCTCCGGCCCTCTCCATGAGCATTCCCGACGTCTGCGCGGCACGATCGGCGACGAGGCGATCGGCATCGGTCAGCGCGCGGTCGGCCGAATCGTTGAGTGCAGCGGTGACTTCGAGCACTTTTTCGCGCAACGCGCCGGCGACGACCAGGGCGCTGTTCTCCAGAACGGTGCGAACATTGTCGACGCCCGTCGTGAGTGCGCGTTCCATCGTGCCGGTGCGCTCTTCGATGATGCCGGTCTGGCGGGCGAAGGCGTCTTCGATGCGCGCCACGTCGAGCTCGATCTGGTCGGTGATCAGGCTGCGCTTGCCGGCGATCGTGTCGATATGGCGCGACAGTTCGGCGTCGATCTCCTTGCGGGTCTCCGCGAGGCGGTCGAGATCCTCGCGCAGGGCATTCGCGAGCATGCCGCGGCCGTCCGAGAGCTTGCCGACATGGCCTTCGATGATGGCGTCGACCTCGGCGCGGGCGTCGGCGATCTTGCTCAGGTCAGCCTCGAGGGCGCGGGCCAGGATCTCGCGGCCTTCCGCAAGCTTCCCGACCTGTCCGGTGACGAGGCTCTCCAGTCCCGAATGGCTCTCGGCGATCCGCGCGAGGTCCTCTTCAAGTGCGCGGCGCAGGATGTCGCGGCCTTCGGTCAGCTTGCTGACCTGGCCGGCGACGATGCCGTCGATGTTGCTGCGCGCCTCGGCGAGCTTCTCCAGATCGGATTCGAGGGCCTTGGTCAGGATGGTACGGCCTTCGGCGAGTTTCTCGACCTGGCCGGCGACCTGCGATTCCACGGCCGCGTCGAGCTGGGCGCGCGACTGGGCGATCTGCTCGAGGTTCTCCTTCAGGGCGCGTTCGAGGACGTCGCGGCCTTCCATGAGCTTTGCGACCTGCGCGGAAATCTGCGCGGACACGGCCGCGTCGATTTCGGCCCGCGACTGCGACAGCTTCTGCAGATCGGACTCGAGGGCGCGGTTCAGGATGTCGCGTCCTTCCGCCAGCTTGGCGATCTGGCCGCCGACCAGCCCGTCGATGCCCTTGCGGCTCTCGGCAAGTCTGTTGAGGTCCTCTTCCAGAGCGCGCGACAGCACGTCCCGGCCTTCGGCGATCTTGGCCACCTGGGCGTCGACCTGGGCGGTGACGTTGGCGTCGAGGTCGGCGCGGGCGGCGGTGATCTTCTGCAGGTCGACCTCCAGCGCGCGGTTCAGGATGTCGCGGCCCTCGGCGAGCTTGGCGACCTGGCCGGCGACGAGGCCGTCGATGTTGTCGCGGCTCTCGGCCAGCTTGTTCAGGTCCGCCTCGAGGGCACGCGACAGCACGTCGCGGCCTTCGGCGATCTTGACGACCTGGGCGTCGACCTGGGCCGAGATGTTGGCGTCGATGTCGGCGCGGGCGGCGGCGAGCTTCTGCAAGTCGGCCTCGAGCGCGCGGTTCAGGAGGTCGCGGCCCTCGGAGAGCTTGGCGACCTGGCCGGCGACCAGCCCGTCGATGCTCTTGCGGCTTTCGGCCAGCTTGTTGAGGTCGTCCTCCAGGGCGCGCGTCAGCACCTTCCGGCCCTCGGTGATCTTGGCGACCTGGGCTTCCACCTGCGCCGAAACGTTGGCGTCGACGTCCGCGCGGGCGTCCGAGAGCGTCTTGAGGTCGGCTTCGAGGGCGCGTTTCAGGATGTCGCGGCCCTCGGAGAGCTTGGCGACCTGGCTGGCGACCAGCCCGTCGATGCTCTTGCGGCTTTCGGCCAGCTTGTTGAGATCGTCTTCCATGGCGCGCGACAGCGCGTCGCGGCCTTCGGCGATCTTGGCCACCTGGGCCGCCACCTGCGCCGAAACATTGGCGTCGATCTCGGCACGGGCGTCGGCGAGCTTCTTCAGATCGGACTCCAGCGCGCGGTTCAGGATGTCGCGGCCCTCGGCGAGCTTGGCGACCTGGCCGGTGACCAGCCCGTCGATGCCCTTGCGGCTTTCGGCCAGCTTGTTCAGGTCGTCTTCCAGGGCCTTCTTCAGGACGTCGCGGCCTTCGGCGATCTTGGAAACCTGCGAGGTGACGAGATTGGCGATCTCGCCGCGTGTATCGGCGAGCTTGTCCATGTCCTCCTGGAGCGCGCGACGGAGGACGTCGCGTCCCTCGGCGATCCTGGCGACCTGCGAGGAGACGAGACCGTCGACGTCCTTGCGCGTCTCCGAGATCTTGCGCAGGTCCTCGTCGAGCGCGCGCTTGAGGATGTCGCGGCCCTGGGCGAGCCTTTCGACCTGGCTGGCGACCATTCCGTCAATGCTGGTGCGGCTTTCGGCGAGCTTGTTGAGATCGGCCTCGAGCGCGCGGGTCAGGATGTTGCGGCCCTCGGCCAGCTTGGTGACGTGTCCAGAGACCATATCGTCAATGGTTTCGCGGGCTTGCGTGACCTTCTGCAAGTCATCCTGCAAGGTCTTCGCCAGGGTTCCGCGGCCCTGTTCGATGCGATCCATGTGCTGATCGAACGTGGAATCGATCGTGGCCCGCGTATCGTTGATCTTGCGCAGGTCCTCCTCGAGCGCCCGGGCGAGGAGGTTGCGGCCCTCGGCGAGCTTCTGGATCTGGTAGCTGACGGCGGTATCGATGCTGGCGCGGCCGTCGGCGAACTTCTGCAGGTCGGCCTGCAGGGCCGCGGCCATCTTCTCGCGTCCGTCGGCGAGCTTGCGGGTATGGTTCTCGACCGCCGCGTCGATGCCGGCACGCGCTTCGGCGAGCTTCTGGATGTCTCCGTCGAAGGCCCGCGAAACGGTGTGGCGCGCGGCGTCGAGCCGGCCCGCAAAATCGTCCGCCCTTGCTTCGAGCATGGCCGACGTCGATGTGACGATCCCGGCCATCTCGTGGCCGATGCGGACCTTGCCCTCGTCGATCATCTCGAACAGGGTCTCGCGGCCCTGGGCGTAGGCGTCGGAGATATCGCGCGCGCGGTCGACGAGCGTCTCGTTGATCTGCCGCGCCCGGGCCTCGAGGGCGGCGTTGAGCTTCTGGGTCCCGGTGTCGAGGGCTTCGGCGCGCGTCTGGAACTCGCCGATCAATGCCTGGCCGCGCTCGGCCAGGGTGCGTTCGATGCCCTCCAGGCGCGCTTCCAGCTCGGCGTTGAGCGAGCGGGCAGCGCCGCCGAGAAGCGAAACCATGCCCGTCGTGCGCTCGTCGAGCATGTCGGAAAGCGTGCGGGTGACGTCGTCGGTGCTCTGCGTGAGACGGGCGATACGCGTATCGAGCAGGCTGGCGAAGGCCTCGCCGGACGTGCTGATGCGGTCGCCGATGGCGTCGAGCCGCGAATCGATCGATTCGTAGATCGAGGAGCCGCTCTCGTTGATGCGGTCGATCAGCGTATCGCCGGAATTGGTGATGGTCATCGACAGCTTGGTCGACGCCGACAGGATGCTGTCGCGTATCGTGTCGCTGGCCAAGCTGATCTCGTCGCGCATCGTCTCGTTGGCGCCGGAGATCGAGGACCTGACCCGCTCCGCATGGCTGACGATGGCGTCGCGCTCGGAGCCCAGTCCGTCGACGAGGGCGCGGATGCGCGCCTCGTTTGCCGAATAGGCGCGTTCGAGTTCGTTCACTTCCGTGTGGACCAGCGTCTCGAGTTCGACGGCGCGAGCAATGGTGCGCTCGATGCCTTCGCCCATCGCGGCGACCTCGCGCCGCACCGCCTGGCCGACCATCAGGATACGGTCCTGCGCGATGGCTTCCGGTTCGGCCAGACGGAACGCGACCTCGGTCATCGACTGCGCCGCGAGCCGCATCTCCTGCGCGCGGCGGATCATGACGGCGAAGCCCCAGAACATGAAGACGGGGATGATCGCGGCGACGAGCAGAACGACGAGATAGGGCTGTGCGACGACCTGTTCGAGGCTGCGGATCTGCCAGATCTGCGGTCCGAGCAGCATCTGGCCGGTCACGCCCGCGCCGGCCAGCCACGCGATCGTCAGGAGCGCGACCATCCAGTATACGGTGCGCGAGGCGCGGCGGTTCAGTCCCTGGACTAGGCTGCGGAAGTCCTTCTGGCGATCGTCGTTGGCAGGAGCGAAACCCGCAGGCTGCGGGGTCCCGCGCCTCTCCGGCGGAAGCGGCGAAGCCTTGGGCAGCGTCGTCGAAGCGGGCTGCGGCGCGACCCTGGCGCTCTCCCTCACCTCGGGGGCGGGCGCCCTCGCATGGGCGGACGCGGCCTCCTTGGTGCGCCCTTCGCGCGAAAGCTCGTCGGCCGCCGCGGAGATCTGCGCCTCGAGGTCCTCCATCGAGGCGGCGATGTCGAGGTCGCCGTCCTGCCCGCTGAGGTCGAAGTCCAGCGCCTTTTCCAGTTCCCGCGCGACGTCGCCGTCGAGGTTCTTCGTGGTCGTAGGTTTCCGTGCCATGCCGCCGTTACCCTGTACTCGCCGCGGGAAGCCGTGTCGTCGGTGCCCTTCCAGGGTTCCGGCGACAGCTCGCTATGGTCCATCCGTATCGTAGTGGCACAACCCGGGAAAGGAAACCGGCAAAGGGCCACATGCGTAAAAGTTTAAACACAAGGTTAACGACGCCACGATTCGGGCGCTTTTTCGCCGCCTTACACCGCTTGCTTCTAGCATCGATGCATTAACCCGTTGTCCATGCGCTGGAGCTAGTTTGAGCGATACGTGAAACGAAATGTTTGGGAGTCCCCACCCATGGCGCCGATCCTGACCGGCAATCTCGCCTATGACCGGCCGGGCGGCGAGGCCTGTCCCGAAACGCCCGCGCGGCCGATCGACATGGCGCACCTGGCGCGGCAGACGATGGGCGACAGGGCCCTCGAGCAGGAGATCCTGCAGCTTTTCGCGCAGCAGGCGGTGACGGTCCGCCGGCAGCTTTCCGAAGCCTCGCCGTCCGAGCGCGTCCGGCTCGCGCACGGGCTGAAGGGCTCGGCGAGGGGCGTCGGCGCCTTCGCGATCGCCGATTGCGTCGCCGAGCTGGAGACGCGCGCCGACGACCCCGGCGTGCTCGAGCGCCTGTCCGTCCTCGTCGACCAGGCCTGCGATTTCATCTCCGCGATCAGCCGGTGAGGGTTCTGGCCCAGCGGGCCGTCGACGCTCGCTGTTGACTTGCACGCGGGAGTCATTATTTCGGCAGCGTCTCCCCGATCCGGATACCCTCGACATGGCCAAGATCACCTACATCGCCTTCGACGGCACGACCTTCAACGTCGAGGCCGAGAACGGCTCGACGGTCATGGAAAATGCGATCCGCAATGCCGTGCCCGGCATCGAAGCCGAATGCGGCGGCGCCTGCGCCTGCGCGACCTGTCACGTCTATGTCGACGATGCGTGGACGGATGTGGTCGGCGAACCGGAGGCGATGGAGGAGGACATGCTCGACTTCGCCTACGACGTCCGTCCCAATTCGCGCCTGTCGTGCCAGATCAAGGTGCGCGACGAGCTTGACGGGCTTGTCGTCCGCGTTCCGGAAAGGCAAGGTTGAGCTTCATTCAACCGCCGCCGCGACCGCGGCGCATTCCGGGAACCGCCAGATGACCGCGCCGCACAAGACCGACGTCCTGATCATCGGCGCCGGACCAGTCGGCCTGTTCGCGGTGTTCGAGTTGGGCCTGCTCGACCTGAAATGCCATCTCATCGACATCCTCGACCGGCCGGGCGGCCAGTGCGCCGAGCTCTATCCGGAGAAGCCGATCTACGACATCCCCGGCTGGCCTTCGATCTCGGCCCAGGGTCTCGTCGACAAGCTGATGGAGCAGATTTCGCCGTTCAATCCCGAATTCACCTTCAGCCGCATGGTGACGGCGCTCGAGCGCCTGCCCGAAGGCGGGTTCCGGGTGACCACGGACGAGAGCGAGGTCTTCGAGGCGAAGGTCGTCGTCATCGCCGCGGGCGGCGGATCCTTCCAGCCGAAACGACCGCCGATTCCCGGCATCGAGGCTTTCGAGGAGAGGAGCGTCTTCTATTCGGTGCGCCGGATGGAAACGTTCCGCGGCCATGACCTCGTCATCGTCGGCGGCGGCGATTCCGCCCTCGACTGGACGCTGAACCTGCAGCCGATCGCGCGCAGCGTGACGCTGGTGCACCGCCGGCCGGAATTCCGCGCCGCGCCGGACAGCGTCAACAAGATGTTTGCGCTCCACGAGACGAAGCAGCTCGATTTCCGCATCGGCCAGGTGACCGGGCTCGGCGGCGCGAACGGCGAACTGAGCTCGGTCACGGTGAAGGGCCCCGACGGATCGGTCGAGGTGCCGTGCACCCGGCTGCTGCCGTTCTTCGGCTTGACGATGAAGCTCGGGCCGATCGCCGAGTGGGGGCTGAACCTGCACGAGAACCTGATCCCCGTCGACACCGAGAAGTTCCAGACGTCGGAACCGGGCATCTTCGCCATCGGCGACATCAACACCTATCCGGGCAAGCTGAAGCTGATCCTGTCGGGCTTCCACGAGGCGGCGCTGATGGCGCAGGCTGCCAAGCGCATCGTCAGCCCGGGCGAGCGTATCGTCTTCCAGTACACGACGTCGTCGACCAGCCTGCAGCGGAAGCTCGGCGTTACCGAATAGCGGAGATTTCCGTCTCGCCGGATCGGCCGGCCGCGGCGCTACTCCGCCAGCGTTCCCGCGTCGATGCGCTCCATGCGATAGCGCAGCAGGCGCAGCAGCCGGCTCTCGAAATTAATTCCCTCGACCCGGTCGAAACGCTGCTGCTCCGCGTCGTGTTTGGCGAGCACCTGGTCGGTCACGGCAGCGGCCCTGGCTTCGGCCGTGGCGCAGTCGCGCTGCGGCGCGATCGCCTTCAGCGCGATCTCGAGCTCGCGCGCGTGGTTCTTGGCGATGACGACGTGGCTCTCCTCGTGCCGCTTGATGTCGGCGGAGAGCGTGTCCCAGATCAGCCGGACGTCGTCGTCGGCCTTCGACCGCTTGTTCCACCGCGGCAGGATGATGCGCGCATCGACGGTGACGCGGGCGTCGACGACGGCGCAACGGTCGTTCCTCATGCCGTATTTGATCCGCGACTTGAATTCCATATGCGTGGCGCCGGGATGGCGGCTGCCGGTGCTGCGCACCTTGGGGCCCCGGACGTTGAGTTCGCGCTCGATCTCCTCGACCGTGACGCCGCCGATGGTGAAGTAGCTGTAGCTCTTGCTCAGGCCGGCGGCGGCGGCGGGGGCCAGCGCCAGGCACAGCAACGCGGCCGTCAGGAGGGTTCGCTTCGACATCGCCCGGCACTCTGCGTGAGCACTCGGCCACAGGCAACGGAAATCTGGCGAAAGTACGGGCCGCAGCGAAAAGCCGCGGCGTGCGGTGTAAAATCCGTTGCAATTGCCCGAGGGGGGCATCACAAGGCGCCGACGACCCGAGGCATCGCCCCCATGGACCCTAGACGTTGGACGCTGGCGCATGGGCGCCACCTCGATCTCGGCGGGAAGGCCGAGATCATGGGCGTGCTCAACGTGACGCCCGACAGTTTTTCCGACGGCGGCCGGTTCGTTTCGACCGATCGCGCGATCGAACAGGCAGCAAAGATGATCGGGGAGGGCGCCTCGATCATCGATGTCGGCGGTGAATCCACCCGTCCGGGCGCCGCGCCGGTGTCGGCGGCCGAGGAGCAGGACCGCGTCCTGCCGATCGTCGAGACGCTGGCGAAGCGCGGCGACGCGCTGATCTCGCTCGACACCTATCGCGAGGAGACGGCGCGGTTGGGGATCGAAGCGGGCGCGCACATCCTGAACGACGTCTGGGGCCTTCAGCGCGAGCCGGGCGTCGCCAACGTTGCGGCGGAAACCGGTGCAGGCCTCGTGATCATGCACACGTCGCGGGGCCGCGAGAAGCTTGCCGACGTCATCGAGGACCAGCGCCTGTTCCTGTCGCGGTCGCTGGAGATCGCCAGGGACGCCGGCGTCGCCGAACGGCAGATCGTGCTCGATCCCGGCTTCGGCTTCGGCAAGGAGACGGCCGAGGAGAACCTCGACCTGATGGCGCGCTTCTCCGAACTCCTGGCGTTCGGTTTCCCGCTGCTCGCCGGGACGTCGCGCAAGCGCTTCGTCGGCGCGGTCACCGGGCGCGACGCCTCGGGCCGCGATCCCGGGACCGCGGCGACCAGCGTCATCCTGCGGCTGAAGGGCGCCGCGCTTTTCCGGGTGCACGATGTCGCAATCAACAAGGACGCGCTGGCCTTCGCCGATGCTATGCTCGCGCGCGAAAGAACCGAGCAAGGACGCTGACGGCCGATGTACCAGATCAGACTGAAGAACTGCGCGTTCTTCGCCCGCCACGGCGTCCATGACGAAGAGGAGGCGCTCGGCCAGCGCTTCTATGTCGACGCGGTGCTGAGCGTCGATCCGGGCCGCGCGCTGGACGAGGATTCGATCGAAGGCACGGTCGACTACGGCGTCGCCTTCGGCGTGATCGAGAAGATCATCACCGGCGAGCGGCGTTTCCTCATCGAGTCGCTGGCGCTGGAGGTCGGCAAGGCGCTGGCGGCGCGCTTTCCGCAGATCCGGCGTGCCGAGATCACCGTCCGCAAGCCGAACGCGCCCGTCGCCGGCGTGCTCGATCACGTCGAGGTGACCGTTGTCTGGCCACAGTGAACGCCGCGCCTTCCTCAGCCTCGGCGGCAATCTCGACGATCCGGAGCGCGCGATGGCTTCGGCGCTGCGCCTGCTCGACGCCGATCCGCTGACGCGCGTCGGCGCGGTCACGTCGCTCTACCGAACGCCGCCCTGGGGCAAGCTCGACCAGCCCGATTTCCTCAACGCCGCCGCCGAGATTCACACGCGGCGCGATCCGCGCGCGCTGCTCGACCTGTGCCTCGACACGGAACGGGCGTTGAAGCGGGTGCGCGAGGAGCGCTGGGGGCCGCGCATCGTCGACATCGATGTCCTGACGTTCGACGACCTCGCCGTGCACGAGGCCGGGCTTGAAGTGCCGCACCCGCGCATGCTGGACAGGGCCTTCGTGCTCATTCCGCTCGCCGAGATCGCGCCCGACCTGGTCGTCTCGGGCAAGACCATCGCCGAGCGCGCCGCGGCAATCGACGCAAGCGGCATCGTACGCCTGGACAGCGGCCGGGAGTGGTGGCGCCGCTGACGCTTCGCCGGGCGCCGGCTGCCAGGTCGCCTCAGTCGGCGCGTGCGCCGCGGGCGAGCGCGTCCTCGGTCTCTTCCGTCATCGCCTTGCCGGACTTCCGCGGCACGGCGAGCGGCGTCGGTACCGGGGCCGGCATGTTGCCCTTCATGAAGCCGCGGCCGGCCTGGGCGCCGCCGGTCAGCTGCGCCTCGAAGCGGGCCTGGTCGCGGCGGCGGACGTCCTCGATGATTTCCGCGGCCTCGTCGGGGTCGACGCCGAGCGTCTGCAGCGTCTCCAGGCCGAAGGCGAAGGCCGACTCGACGGTCTCGCGGATGTGGTAGTCGGCGCCAGCCGCGACCAAGCGCAGCGCGACGGCGCGGTCGTAGGCGCGCACCATCACCGGAACCAGCGGGTACTCGGCCTTCAGCAGTTCCGTGATGCGCACCGCCGTGTCGCCCTTGTCGACGCAGACCAGCACCGCCTGGGCGTGGCCGGCTCCCGCCGCGTGCAGGATGTCGAGACGCGTCCCGTCGCCGTAATAGACCTTGAAGCCGAAGTTGGCAGCGGCCTTGATCATATCGACGTCGTTGTCGATGATCGAGACCTCGACGCCGCGCAGCAGCAGCGGCTGGCTGGCGATCTGGCCGAAACGGCCGAAGCCGATGACCAGGACGTTGCCGCGCAACTCGTCCGGCCTGTCGACGCCGTCGGTCGAAATCTGCTCGTCCGGCATGAAACGGCGGTAGAGCGCGATGAGCACCGGGGTGAGCGCCATCGAGATGACGACGATGGCGGTCAGCGTCGCGTTCGCGTCGGCATCGATGATGCCGACGGCGGTGGCCGCGGCATAGAGGACGAAGGCGAATTCGCCGCCCTGGGCCATGAGCACGGCGCGCTCGAGTGCCTCGCGGTGGCTGGATTTCAGCACCCGCGCGACGACATAGATGGCGAGCGCCTTCACCGCCATGTAGGCGGGCACGTAGACGACGATCAGGCGCCAGTTGGCGGCGACGACCGACAGGTCGAGGGACATGCCGACGGCGAGGAAGAAAAGGCCGAGCAGGATGCCTCGGAACGGCTCGACGTCCGCTTCGAGCTGGTGGCGGAAGGTCGATTCCGAAAGCAGCACGCCGGCGAGGAAGGCGCCCATCGCCATGGACAGGCCGCCGAGCTGCATGGCCAGCGCCGACCCCAGCACGACGAGCAGCGCCGCCGCGGTCATCACCTCGCGGGCATGCGAATCGGCGAGAATGCGGAACAGCGGGTTGAGCAGGTAGCGACCGGCGGCGACGAGGCCGAGGATCGAGCCGAGGCCGATGCCGACCGCCGTCAGCCGCGCGGCGATCCCGGTCTCCTCGGCCGAAGGAGCGGCAGGCGCCAGGAACGCCACGAGCGCGAGCAGCGGAACGATCGCCAGGTCTTCGAGCAGCAGGATCGAGACGATGCGCTGGCCCTTCGGCGTAGCCATCTCGCCGCGCTCCTCGAGGAGCTGCATGACGATGGCCGTCGAGGTCAGGACGAAGCCGGCGCCGGCGACGAAGGAAACGGCGACGGGAAAGCCGCCGAGGAGGCCGACGCCGGTCAGCGCCGCCGCGCAGGCGGCGGCCTGGAGGGCGCCGAGCCCGAAGATCTCGCGGCGCAGGCCCCACAGCCGCGAGGGCCGCATCTCCAGGCCGATGATGAACAGGAACATGACGACGCCGAGTTCGGCGACGTGAAGGATGGCGCCCGGATCGTTGAAGATGCCGAAGCCGAACGGGCCGATGACGAGGCCGGCGGCGAGGTAACCGAGGATGGAGCCTAGCCCGGCGCGGCGGAAGATCGGCACGGCGACCACGCCGGCGCCGAGCAGCGCCACGACCTGCACGAGTTCACTGCCGGACGCTTCGGCCGCCATCGCTGAAATCCCTCTTGCGACGGATCGATCTGTCCGCCTTGGCAGGAACTATGGGGTGCGGCAAAGCGACCTGCAACCGCGCGGCGCACGTCCCCGGCGCCGGCGGCGCGGATTTCCCCGAGAAGGAACGGGACGGGCCGGTGCCTACTTCTGCGCCACGGAACCGACGGCGGAGCCGTCGACGCGCTTCAGGTTCATGCCGATGACCGGCACGAGCTGCTTGGCGACGCGGACCGACACGGTGACGGTCATGTTGTCCTCGCTCGCCAGCTTGGCGATCATGGCGCCCTTCAGCGAGGCGCGGTTCAGCGAGAAGACGACCTTGCTGCCGTTGACGTTGCCGGAAACGACGTCGAGGCCCTTGCCCGCCGCGCCGTCCATGAAGGTGCCGCGGTAACCGTTGCCCTTGCGCTGGACGGAGGCGGACATGCGCTGGGTGAACAGGCCCACCCGGCACGATCCGTCGAGAGTCATGCCGATCTGCTCGGTCGGCGCGCTGCCGGTGAAGGTGCAGGTGAACTTGGTACCCTTGTACTTTCCGGCCACGATCTCGCCGGGCCCGACCCATTCGCCCTTGACCTGCTGGAAGAACTTGCGGTCACGCTCGTTGGCGTTCGCTTCGCCACCAAAGCCGGCACCGAGAGCCACCGCGGCCACGAGGGCGGACAGGATTGCGCTTTTCATCGACGACACCCGGAAACGGAAACTGGGGAAGAGATTGACCGAACCTTGAACAGGATTGGTTAAGGCTTCGTCTATCGCTTCCCGATCCCGGGGACAATGCCGCCATGTCGACTCCCCCGCAAGCCCGGATTTCAGGCCGGGTTGACCGGCGGCTTCTCTCGCGTCGCCAGCGAGCCGAGTGCGGCGAGCATGTCGCCCATTCCCGGCCGTTTCACGGCGTCGAAGGGCAGGGGACGGGCGGCCTCCATCGCCGCCACGCCGATTCGCGCGGTCATCATGCCGTTGACGACGCCTTCGCCGAGCTTCGCCGACAGCCTCGCCGCCAGCCCGTGGCCGACGAGTTGCTGGACGACGCTGTCGCCCGCCGCGATCGACCCGGTGACGGCAAGGTGCGCCAGAGCGCTTCTTGCAAGACGGAAGAAGCCCAGCGTGCCGGGGCGGCCGCCGTAGAGCTGGGCGATGCGGCGCACCAGCCTGGCGCACTCGAAGACGACGTAGGCGATGTCGACGACGGCGCGCGGGCTGACCGCGGTGACCAGCGAGACGCGCTTGGCGGCGTCGAGCACGAGCGTGCGGGCTTCGATATCGAGCGGCGCCAGGATCTCCTTTTCGGCGAGGCGGACCAGGTCGCGGCCGTCGATGATGTCGCCGCTCAGCTCGGCGAGCGCGCGCCGGCCGGCGGCCGTCTGCGGTCGCGCGGCGACGAGCGCCACCAGGCTGTCGACGACGGACCGTGCCGCCCGCGAATCGTCGCGCGCGACGGCTTCCCTCGCCCTTGCGCGCAGCCGCTCGACGGATGCGAGCCGCAGCAGGCCGAGCATCTCGCGGATCACGATGACGACGAGCGCGGCCGCGGCGACCGCTGCGGCGCCGGCGGCGACCCAGCCGAGCCATTCGGCCCGTTCGAACAGGTCGCGGATCAGTCGGTCGGCCCAGAGACCGAGCGCAAGCGAAACGAGAATGCCGAACGCGGCGAAGAAGACCGAGGCCAGCCGCGACCGCCGCTTCGGCGCGGCCGCCGGGGGCGGAAGTCCTTCCATCGCGTCCGGCAGGTCGAAGACGTCGATTTCAGCGGGCACGACCACCGCGGCGTCGTCTGCCCGCACCGCGCGCGGCGCCCGCCGAGGCGTTTCGGCGCCGGATCGGCCGGGCGCCTGCTTCGGCGTGGTATCCGCAGGCTTCTCGGGCTCGATGCGGAAGGCGGCGGGGCGTCTCGGCTCGGTCATGCCAGCCTGTCTCCGATCAGGAACTGCAGGGCACGGTCGAGCCGGATATGCGGCAGCGACAGTGTCAGGCCCTCCGCCGTGCGCTCGAGCCGGGGCGGTCGGAAGCGGACGAAGCGGATCGCCGGCGCTTCGCCGCCCGCAGCTTCGAGCAGCGATTCCGGCCGTTCCGGCAAGTCCCCGGGAAAGATCGCGGTTTCGGTGTCACCGTCGAACGTGTCGCCGCCGATGGTCTCGCCGGCGATGGGCGTGCCGATGATGACGGGAAGCGTCTCGCGCCCGTGCTTGACGGTGCCTTCGCGCGTGGCACGGATCGCCGCCATGGCGACCACGTCGATCGTCGTGCCGCTGACACCGGCGCGCGCGATGGCGCGGTCGGCGAGGCGGCGGACCACCGCCTGGAGCCGGTCGTGGCTTTCGTGGTGGAGATGGTCGGCCTTCGTCGCCGCGACCAGGATGCGGTCGATGCGCCTGGACAGGAGGTCCGAGAGGAAACCGCCGCGCCCCTGGCGGAAGCAGGCGAGGATCTCGGTCAGGGCACGCTCGAGATCGGCGACCGCTGCGGGACCGGCATTGATCGCCTGCATGGCGTCGATGAGTACGATCTGCCGGTCGAGCCGGGCGACATGCTCGCGGAAGAACGGTTTCACGACATGGGTCTTGTAGGCCTCGTAGCGCCTTTCCATCATCGCCAGCAGCGAGCCGTGGCGCGCGCGCCGCTCGCCGAGGCCGGGCAGCGGCGCGAAGGTCAGCGCCGGCGAGCCTTCGAGGTCGCCGGGCATGAGGAAACGCCCGGGCGGCAAGGTCGACAGCGCGCGGCCGTCGGTCTTGCAGGCGCGCAGGTACGCGGCGAAGGCTTCCGCCAGCCTGCGCGCCGTCATCTCGTCGGCGTCGGCGTTCGGATCGGCGGCGGCGGACAGGTCGCGCCAGGCCTGCGACAGATCGTGCCTGGCCGGCAGGTTGGCGAGTTCGAACGCCTCGGCCGAAAAGGTGCGGAAATCCTTGCCGAGCAGCGGCAGGTCGAGCAGCCATTCGCCGGGATAGTCGACGATGTCGAGCGACAGCCTGCCCCGGGAGAACATGCGGTTCCAGGCGGAGGCCGACTCGAACTCGATCGTCAGCCGCAACTCCGATATCGCCCGCGTCGAATCCGGCCAGACGCGGCTGTTCACCAGCGCCTCGACATGGTCCTCGTACTGGAAGCGCGGAACGGCGTCGTCGGGCTGGTGTTCGAGATAGGCGCGGGCAATGCGGCCGCTCTTCTGCGCCTCGAACAGCGGCATGCGGCCGCCATGGACGAGGTTGTGGACGAGCGCTGTGATGAAGACGGTCTTGCCGGCGCGGGAAAGCCCGGTGACGCCGAGGCGAAGCGATGGCGACAGGAAGCCGGACGCGCGGCCCGCCAGCGTGTCCAGCGCGATCAGCGCCTCGTCGGTGATGGTCGTCAGCGATGTCGACACGCGGTCATCCTTACCCATGCCGCGCGGATATAGGCGCGCGCGTGCCCGCTTAACAGGACGGCATCACGGATCGAGCGGGGTGACGAACAGTTCGAGGTAGCCCTTTCCCGGCGCGGCATCGGACAGCGGGCCGGGGAAGCGGATCACTGCCAGTCCGGAGGTGGGGAAGCCGCCGGCCATCGACGACTTCGCTTCCTCCTCGCCGTCGCCGGAAAGCGCGAAGGCGACGTCCTCCATCATCGGGTTGTGGCCGACGAGGAGCAGCGATTCGGCGAGCGGTGCCTCGCGGACGATGTCGACGTAGCCGAAGGCGTCGGTGCTGTAGAGGCCGTCGGTGTAGAGGACGCGGCCGACGTCGACATTGCCGGCGATCGCTTCGAGGGTCTGGCGCGCGCGGCGCGCCGTCGAGCAGATGACCAAGTCGGGACGGACGTCGTTCGCGCCCATGACGATGCCGGTCGCTACCGCGTCCTCGATGCCCGTCCGGTCGAGCGGACGGTCGAAATCGCGCATGCCGGGTTCGGCCCACCCGGCCTTCGCATGCCTCAGCAAGAACAGCCTGGCCATGCCAGCGGCTCCTTTCGTCCGTACAGCGCGAGGAACGACATCCTTCGTTTAGTGCGCTGCCGGGCGTTCCACAATACGCCGCAATGCAAATTCCGAGAACTCTTGCGAATCAACGGGATATGCGCGGGCGTTACACTGATTGGCCGGCAAATGGCCGTTCCCGCGGCGCCCATCAACCACGTCCCACATTTACGTGATGCGGCTTTTGTTTTGGCTTGTGCGGCCATGGAGCCGCGAATATATAGGCGCGCATTCACGGGTAGTGGGGTGAGTCGAATGAACCAACTCGTCGATGCCGATTATGTACCCACGGAAGGCGAGCCGTTCATGAACGAACGGCAGAAGGCCTACTTCAAGGCCAAGCTCGTCGCCTGGAAGAGCGACATCCTCCGTGAGGCGCGCGAGACGCTGGAAATCCTGCAGCAGGAAAACGCCAACCATCCCGATCTCGCCGACCGCGCCTCGTCCGAAACCGACCGGGCGATCGAACTCAGGGCGCGCGACCGCCAGCGCAAGCTGATCGCCAAGATCGATTCGGCGCTGCAGCGCATCGACGACGGCACCTACGGATACTGCGAGGAGACCGGCGAGCCGATCGCGCTGAAGCGCCTCGACGCCCGTCCGATCGCGACCCTGTCGATCGAGGCGCAGGAGCGCCACGAGCGCCGCGAGAAGGTCTATCGCGACGACTGAGAACGCCGACGACCGAGACGCCCGACGGCCGTGCAGCGCGCGGCCGTTTTCGTTTTTGTCGTTACCCTCAGCGCTTCGGCGCTGAAAGCTCTCCGAGAAGCTTGTTCATCTCGTCCTCGATGGAGGCGTGCGCGGGTTTCGGCGCCGGTTCGTCGAGCGACAGCGTCAGTTCGCTGAGCAGGGTGCGGTCGAGGTCGTCGGCCGTCGATGCCGGCGTCGACGCGCCGTGCAGATCGCGGGGCAGATAGGAATTGCGCGTCGTCGGCTGCGGCCGTGGGGAGGGTTGCGGCGCCGGGGCCGGCGGTGTCGCGGCGATCCGGGCGTTGGGCGCACCGATGCGCGCGACCGGCGCGGGAGCCGGTTGCGGTCGCGGTGCCGGCTGAGGCCGGAGCGCCTGCTGGGGCGTCCGCGCCGGTGCCGGTCGGGGAGGCTGCTGCTGCGGTTGCGGTTGCGGCGCCTGCTCGCGGGCGGCGGGTGCGGGCTGCGCGGCCCGGCGCGCCTGGCCCTGCTGGATGCCTTGCTCGACGACGACATCGGTCGGTCCGCCGATCAGGATCAGGTGCTCGACGTCGTCCCGGCGCACGAGCACGAGCCTGCGGTGGCTGTCGACGGCGGCGGCGTCCATGACGGCCAGGCGCGTCTTGCGGTTGCGGCCGCCAGCGACGAATGTGCCGAAGGTCATGCTGCGGATCAATTTCACCACGAGGAGGAACAGGACCAGCAGGACCAATGCCGCGAATGTCCACAGGACGCCCGCGGCATAGTCGGGACCCGCCATCTCGATCAGCCAATCCGGCATCGGCCGGTCCTCCCCCACGGAATTCGACAATGGCGGACACTAGAACGCCGGTGGCAGCGTCGGCAAGTTTGCTCCGAGCGTTTTCCCGCCCGCATGTCCACGAACCGATTTCCATGGGGTTTTCGCGCTCGGCCCTTTTCCGCAAAGGTAGAATATGATTCAACCGGAAGGCGGGAACGGCCCGGAATCACGCGACCCCGCGCCGCCCCGGGCACGACAGGCAAGAGGCGAATGGCCAGGGAATCCCGCACCGAGTTCTATCCGGTCCCGATCGTCGACCAGAACATGCGCCCCGGCGCGATCACGCGCCTCGTCGTCTTCGTCATCGTGCTCACCGGCGCGGCGTTCGTCTTCGCCGTCTTCCGCGAACAGCTCGGCGATCCGTTCCTTCTCGGCATGCTCGGCATCCTGGCGATGATCGGGGTCGGTTTCCTGTTCGCGACGGCGATCGGCTTCATGCAGATCGCGCCGCGCTCGACGGCGGACGAACTGTCGAAGGCCTATGTCGATTCGCTGGCCCAGGGGCTGGTGGTGACCGACACGAAGGGGCGTGTGGTCTATGCCAACCGCGCCTATGCCGACATGACTGGCGCGACCTCTGCGGCGGACGTCAAGACGGTCGAGAGCCTGCTGTCCGATGTCCCCGAGGCGGCCGCGACGATCGTGGCCGTTGCGTCCGCGTTGCGCGACGGCCAGGACGGCGACGGCGAATTCCGCCTGTCCCAGGCGATCAGGCCGGGCTCGAACCCAGGTGCGCGATGGTATCGCGTTCTCGGCCGCGCCTTCACCGTCCCCGGTCACCGGCAGCCGCTGCTCGCGTGGCAGCTCGCCGACATTTCGCGCGAGCGGGCCGAGCAGGAACGCTTCTTCCTCGACCTGCAGAAGGCGATCGACCATCTCGATCATGCGCCGGCGGGCTTCTTCTCCGCCGATCCCGAAGGCCGCATCACCTACATCAACGCCACGCTCGCCGAATGGCTCGGGATCGACCTGGCCTCGTTCTCGCCGGGCTCGATCACGCTCGCCGAGATCGTCGCCGGCGACGGCATGGCGCTGGTTCGCTCGGTCAAGGCCGATCCCGGCTCGACGCGCAACGCCGTCATCGACCTCGATCTCGCCACGGTCACCGGCGAGGCGCTGCCGGTCCGCTTCATGCATCGCGTCAGCGCCAGCCGGGAAGGGGCGCCGGGTCCCGCCCGCACGATCGTGCTCAATCGCACGCAGGGCGAGGATTCCTCGGCCGACCTGCGCGCGTCCGAGGTCCGCTTCACGCGCTTCTTCAATTCGACGCCGATGGCGATCGCCGGCGTCGATGCGCAGGGCCGCATCCTGCGCACCAACGCGCCCTTCCTGTCGCTGTTTTCCAGCGTCGTCGACCGCGACGCGATCGACCGGCGCATCCGGCTGGACACGGTCATCCACGAACGCGACAGGGCCGCCTTCGCCGCCGCGCTCGACCGCGCCAAGCAGCGCCAGGCCGACATCGCGCCGATCGACACGGTGCTCCCCGACAACGAGGAGCGCCACATGCGCTTCTACGTCAACGCCGTGGCGGACGGCGGCGGCGACGGCGCCGAGGAGTCCGCGATCGTCTACGCCGTGGAGACGACCGAGCAGAAGGCGCTCGAGATGCAGATGTCTCAGAGCCAGAAGATGCAGGCGGTCGGCCAGCTCGCGGGCGGCATCGCGCACGACTTCAACAACGTGCTGACCGCCATCATCATGGCGTCCGACCTGCTTCTGACGAGCCACCGGCCGTCCGATCCGTCCTTCCCGGACATCATGAACATCAAGCAGAACGCCAACCGCGCAGCGTCGCTGGTGCGCCAGCTTCTCGCCTTCTCGCGCAAGCAGACGCTGCGCCCCGAAGTGCTCAGCCTGACCGACGTTCTCGCCGACATCCGCATGCTGCTGTCGCGGCTGGTCGGCAGCGACGTCAAGCTGAAGGTCGAGCACGGGCGCGACCTGTGGCAGGTCAAGGTCGACATCGGCCAGTTCGAGCAGGTCGTCGTCAACCTGGCGGTGAATGCGCGCGACGCGATGCCGAAGGGCGGCGAGCTTACGATCCGCACGCGCAACGTCGCGGCCTCGGAATGCAGGAGTTTCGGCCATCGCGAACTGGTCGACGGCGAATACGTGCTCGTCGAGGTCGAGGATACCGGCACCGGCATCGATCCCGCCGTGCAGAAGAAGATCTTCGAGCCCTTCTTCACGACGAAGGAGGTCGGCAAGGGCACCGGTCTCGGCCTCTCCATGGTCTACGGCATCATCAAGCAGACGGGCGGCTTCATCTTCTGCGATTCCGCCATCGGCAAGGGCACGACCTTCCGCATCTTCCTGCCCCGTCACGTCGCCGAAGCCAAGCCGGCGGCCTCGGCCGTTCCGGCCGGCGAGATCCGGGACGCCAGGCCCGAAGATGCGGCCGCGCCGAAGCAGGCGGAATCGAACAAGGATCTTTCCGGCTCCGCGGTGGTGCTCCTCGTCGAGGACGAGGACGCCGTGCGCATGGGCGGCATGCGGGCGCTGACCTCGCGCGGATACACCGTCCACGAGGCGTCGTCCGGCGTCGAGGCGCTCGAGGTCTTCCACGAACTCGAGGGCAAGATCGACATCGTCGTGTCCGACGTCGTCATGCCGGAGATGGACGGACCGACGCTGCTCCGCGAATTGCGCAAGCTTCAGCCGGACATCAAGTTCATCTTCGTCTCGGGCTATGCCGAGGACGCCTTCGCCAAGAACCTGCCCGCCGACGCGCATTTCGGCTTCCTGCCGAAGCCGTTCTCGCTGAAGCAACTCGCGAGCACGGTGAAGGACGTCCTTCAGGGCGGGTGAAGGGCGAATTGCGGGCATTTTGCCCAACAAATAGTCACGCCTTCCAGTATGCACATTATTTAGGCTTGCGTGGTTCCCGCTGCGTAAAGAATCCTCAATTCTTTCCCAGCAGGCTCCGTCTGGCCTGCGGGGGCAGCCCCCGCGTCTCTTTCAACATGCTGTAAATCCAGCGGAAAAGCCGATCTCGGAGCGTCCTTTTCGCATCTGGCACACGGGTTGCTTTGCATTGTGCGGTGCAACGTAACCCTTGGTCGGAGGTAGACATATGAGGGAAGCTTACTCGGGAATGAAGTATCTGGTTTCGGCGGGCATGCTCGCCGCCGGACTGGCAATGGTGGCGCCGGCGCACGCCGCCGACGACACGATCAAGGTGGGCGTCCTTCACTCGCTGTCGGGTACGATGGCGATCTCGGAAACCACGCTCAAGGACACGATGCTGTTCCTGATCGACGAGCAGAACAAGAAGGGCGGCGTGCTCGGCAAGAAGCTCGAGGCCGTCGTCGTCGACCCGGCCTCCGACTGGCCGCTGTTCGCCGAGAAGGCCCGCCAGCTGATCTCGGTCGACAAGGTGTCGGCGGTGTTCGGCTGCTGGACCTCTGTGTCGCGCAAGTCCGTCCTGCCGGTGTTCGAGGAACTGAACTCGCTGCTCTTCTACCCCGTCCAGTACGAGGGCGAGGAAAGCCAGCGCAACGTGTTCTACACGGGCGCTGCGCCGAACCAGCAGGCCATTCCGGCCGTCGACTACCTGATGGACAGCGAAGGCGTCGAGCGCTGGGTGCTCGCCGGAACCGACTACGTCTATCCGCAGACCACCAACAAGATCCTGCAGGCCTATCTCGAATCCAAGGGCGTGGCCAAGGAAGACATCATGGTCAACTACACGCCGTTCGGTCATTCCGACTGGCAGACCATCGTCACCGACATCAAGAACTTCGGTTCTGCCGGCAAGAAGACCGCCGTCGTGTCGACCATCAACGGCGATGCCAACGTTCCCTTCTACAAGGAACTCGGCAACCAGGGCATCAAGGCCGAGGACATCCCGGTCGTCGCCTTCTCGGTGGGTGAGGAAGAACTCGCCGGCCTCGACACCGCGCCGCTCGTCGGCCACCTGACGGCCTGGAACTACTTCCAGTCGGTCGACACGCCGGACAATGCCGACTTCATCGCCAAGTGGCAGGAATACACGAAGAACCCGAAGCGCGTGACCAACGACCCGATGGAAGCCCACGTCATCGGCTTCAACATGTGGGTCAAGGCCGTCGAGAAGGCCGGCACCGTCGATCCGGATGCGGTCATCGACGCCATCATCGGCGTTTCGGTACCGAACCTGACCGGCGGCTTCTCCACCATGATGCCGAACCACCACATCACCAAGCCGGTGCTGATCGGCGAGAT
>CALFXR010000154.1 GCA_937958475.1 uncultured Mesorhizobium sp.
TCGAGCGCCGCGACGCCGTCGACACGGCCGCCGTCCTTCTGATGATCGGCCTCACCTTCTCGTGGGGCCTGAACGGCGTCGCCGCCAAGGTGACCAATATCGGCTTCAACCCGATCTTCGCGACCTGCTTCCGTTCGGCGATGGGCGCGCTGCTGGTCTTCGCCTGGTGCCGATGGCGGGGCATCTCCCTCTTCGCCAGCGACGGTTCGCTCCGGCCCGGCATCCTCGCCGGCACGCTTTTCGGCTTCGAGTTCGCGCTGATCTTCTTCGGCCTCGATTTCACCTCCGTGGCGCGCAGCGTGCTCCTGGTCAACACGATGCCGTTCTGGGTGCTGGTCGGCGCGCACTTCCTGCTCGGCGAGCGCATGAACCTGGTGAAGCTGGCGGGGCTGGTGCTCGCCTTCCTCGGCGTCGCCGTGGTGTTTTCCGACGAGCTGAGCGTTATCGGACCGCGTTCGCTGCTCGGCGACGTCATGAGCCTCGGCGCCGGGGCGCTGTGGGGGGCGACGACGCTGGTCATCAAGTCGACGCGGCTGGTGCGCGCCAGCGCGGAAAAGATCCTGCTCTACCAGCTGGTCGTCTCGGCGATCGTCGTCCTGCCGATGATTCCGCTCGCCGGCCCGGTCCTGCGCGACGTCGCGACGATGCCGGTCGTGGCGCTGATCTTCCAGGCGGTCTACATCGCCGCCTTCACCTATGTGCTCTGGTTCTGGCTGATGCGGCGCTATCCGGCCGCCGGCCTGTCGAGCTTCGCCTTCCTGACGCCGGTCTTCGGCGTCTTCCTCGGCGGCGTCCTGCTGGACGAGCCGCTGTCGGCGCGGCTCTTCGTGGCGCTGGCGATGATCGGGGTGGGCCTCGCCATCGTCAACCGGCCGCAACACAAACGGGAGGCCTGACATGCGTGATCTCTTGGGCGACCTCGAGGCCGGCAGCTACCTTTCCGATCCCGATCCGGTGAAGCGCGCGCAGAACCAGATGCGGGCGCCTGTCGTGAAACGCTTCTACGACAAGGTGACTGTCGAAGAGAGGGCCGACGGTTACGTCGTGCTGCTCGACGGCAAGCCGGTACGCACGCCGGGCAAGGCCGTGCTGACCCTGCCCACGGAGCGGGCCGCAGCGATCGTCGCGGCGGAGTTCGAGGCCCAGCAGGAGAAGATCGATCCGGTGACCATGCCGGCGACTCGCCTCGTCAACGCGGCGATCGACGGAGTCGCTACGGACGTGCAGGCGGTCATCGAGGACATCCTGCGCTATGCCTCCTCCGATCTGCTCTGCTACCGCGCCGACGCACCCGACGCGCTTGTTGCACGGCAGTCGGAGGCCTGGGATCCGGTGATCGACTGGGCGAGGGCGCATCTCGGCGCACGCTTCGTTATCGCCGAGGGTATCGTCCACGTCGCCCAGCCGCGCGAGGCGATCGGCGCGATCGGCATTCACCTGGCGCGCACGGCCGAACCGCTCCGGCTCGCCGCACTGCACCTGATGACGACGCTGACCGGTTCCGCGTTGCTGGCGCTGGCAGTCGAGGAGGGCGAACTGTCTGCCGACGCCGCCTGGACGGCGGCTCATGTCGACGAGACCTGGAACGCCGAGCAGTGGGGCGAGGACTACGAGGCAGCCGCGCGAAGCCGGGCGCGGTCGTACGACTTTAGCGCTGCTGTTAGGGTTCTCTCTACAATCCGCTAACACGCAACTTCGCGCATTTCCGCTAATTCACTGAATTATATACTTAAGTCATAATCCCAAAGGATAGCGGCGGGGAACCGGGATTTCTGCCAATCGGCCTCTACTGGCGCGCCCTGGACGAATGTTCGATCCACCGGGCAGCTTCAACGCCTGGGAGGCTCAACAATGGCGATTGCATCCGTGGCCGGCGCATCACGTAGCGGCGGCATGACCCGCGAGGAGAAGAAGGTCATCTTCGCTTCCTCGCTCGGCACCGTTTTCGAATGGTACGATTTCTATCTCTACGGTTCGCTGGCCGCGTTCATCGGCGCGACCTTCTTCTCGCAGTATCCGGAAGCGACCCGCAACATCTTCGCGCTGCTCGCCTTCGCGGCGGGCTTCCTGGTGCGTCCGTTCGGCGCGCTGGTGTTCGGCCGTATCGGCGACATCGTCGGCCGCAAGTACACCTTCCTCGTCACCATCGTGATCATGGGCACCTCGACCTTCCTGGTCGGCGTGCTTCCCGGCTCGGGCACGATCGGCATCGCGGCGCCGATCATCCTGATCGCCCTGCGCATGCTGCAGGGCCTGGCCCTCGGCGGCGAATACGGCGGTGCCGCGACCTACGTCGCCGAGCATTCGCCGGCCGGCAAGCGCGGCTACTACACGTCCTGGATCCAGACCACCGCGACGCTCGGCCTGTTCCTGTCGCTGCTGCTCATCCTCGGCGTGCAGACCATGCTCGGCAAGGAAGACTTCGCCGCCTGGGGCTGGCGCATTCCGTTCCTCCTCTCGGTCGTGCTGCTCGGCATCTCGGTGTGGATCCGCATGCAGATGAACGAGTCGCCGGTTTTCCAGAAGATGAAGGAAGAGGGCAAGCAGTCGAAGGCTCCGCTGTCGGAGGCGTTCGGCCAGTGGAAGAACGCCAAGATCGCCATCCTCGCGCTGCTCGGCGCCGTCGCCGGCCAGGCGGTTGTCTGGTACTCCGGCCAGTTCTACGCCCTGTTCTTCCTGCAGAACGTGCTGAAGGTCGATCCTCAGTCGACCAACATCATGGTCGCCATCTCGCTTTTGCTCGGCACCGGCTTCTTCGTCGTGTTCGGCTGGCTCTCCGACAAGATCGGCCGCAAGCCGATCATCATGGCCGGCCTGCTGCTGGCGATCGTCACCTACTTCCCGCTGTTCAAGGCTCTGACCGAGGCCGCCAACCCGGCGCTCGCCAAGGCCCAGGCCAGCGTGGCGGCGACGGTGACCGCGGCGCCCGGCGACTGCAAGTTCCAGTTCAACCCGGTCGGCACGGCGAAGTTCACCACCTCGTGCGACATTGCGACCGCCTTCCTGACGCGCAATTCGGTTCCCTACACCGTCGCCACGACGGCGGCGGCGGGAACCGCTGCGGTCGTGAAGATCGGCGAGACCGCCATCGAGTCGTATGACGCGGTGGCGGCCGGCGACAAGGCAGCCGGGCTCGGCAAGGCGTTCGAGAAGGCCGTCAACATCGCTCTCCACGACGGCGGCTATCCGCTGGTTCGCGGCGCGGCCGACGTTGCCGACCAGAAGCTCGACGCTTTCGTCGCCGCCAATCCCGAAGCGAAGCTCGACGCCGCGGCGATCCGCGGCGGCGAGAAGAAGACGGTCCCGGTCGCGAAGGCGATCGCCGACAAGCTGGTCACGGCCGACGAGGCCGCCGGCGCCACCGAGGTCACGGTCTACAACATCCCGGGCGCGGGCGCGTTCAAGATGGTGGCCGATCCCGCCGCGGTGAACTGGACCGGGATCATCGCCATCCTGACCGTGCTCGTCATCTACGTGACTATGGTCTACGGACCGATCGCGGCCTGGCTGGTCGAGATGTTCCCGACCCGCATCCGCTACTCCGGCATGTCGCTGCCCTATCACATCGGCAACGGCTGGTTCGGCGGCCTGCTCCCGGCGACGGCGTTCGCCATGAGCGCGGCGAAGGGCGACATCTACTTCGGTCTCTGGTACCCGATCGTCATCGCCGCGATGACGCTGGTGATCGGTACCCTGTTCCTTCGTGATACCAAGCGGACAGCCGACCTGCACCAGTTCGACTGATCGGATCGATCGCGAAACCCGCCGCTCCGCCCTCACGGGCGGGGCGGCATCACTGTTGATGCGCCTATCGTTTCGGGTTCTGATCGGTCGACGAGCGCTGCGCCCCGACAAGGGCATCCCGCGGCTCGGCGTCCGGACAGCGAAGGCAGCTTGCCATGCGCATAGGTCTCCTCACCGACATTCATGCCAATCGCGAGGCCCTCGACGCGGTTCTCGCCGCTGTCGCGGCCGACCGGGTCGACCGTCTCGTGCTGCTCGGCGACATCGTCGGCTACGGGCCGGACCCGGAGTACGCCGTGGAGCGATGCGCCCGCCTCGTCGAGGACGGCGCCGTCTGCCTGAAGGGCAACCACGACGAAGCGGCGACGGTCGCGTCCCACTCCATGTCCGAGAATGCGCGCGTGGCGATGGAGTGGACGCGCAAGCGCCTAAGCGTCGAGCATGCCCGGTTCCTCGCCGGGCTGCCGATGGAAAGGGCCGAGGACGATCGGCTCTACGTCCACGCCAGCGCCGATCGGCCCGAGAAATGGAACTACGTGAATTCGATCGCTGCGGCGGCATCGTGCCTCGCGGCGACGACGGCGCGCTACGTGTTCTGCGGCCATACGCACAAGCCGGCGCATTTCTATTCGCTGAACGGGCGCACGCCCTCGGTGTTCGTGCCGATCGCCAATGTCGCCGTCCCGCTCTCGCCGATCCGGCGCAGCGTCACCGTCGTCGGTGCCGTCGGCCAGCCGCGGGACGGAAACGCCGCTGCCTGCTTCGGTCTGCTCGATCTGGCGGGGCGCAGCATCACCATGCGGCGCGTGCCGTATGATTTCGAGATGACCTTGAGCAAGGTCAAGGCAGCGGGTCTTCCCGCGTGGCTCGGCATGCGTTTGCAGATCGGGCGCTAGAACAGGAGGATATGTTGGGGCGACTCAATTCGGGCGACGTGATCGACGGTTTTGTCCTCGACGAGAAACTCGCGGCGGGCGGCATGGGATCGCTCTGGCATGCGACGAAGCCGGGTATCGACTATCCGGTCGTTCTCAAGGTGCCTTTCTTCGATCCAGGCCAGGACGTTTCGACCATCGTCGGCTACGAGGTCGAGGAAATGATCCTGAAGCGGCTCTCCGGACCGCACGTGCCCCGCTTCGCCGGCGCCGGCGATCTCGCCGAGACGCCCTATATCGCCATGGAATTCGTCAAGGGCGAAAGCCTTGAGGGCATCGCCGCCAAGGCGCCGCTCCCGGCCCACGAGGTGACGCGGATCGGCACGCTGATCGCCAACGCGCTCGCCTCCATCCATCGCCAGAACGTCTCGCATCTCGACCTGAAGCCGGAGAACGTGATCCTGGCCGAGCGCGGCGCCGTGCTGATCGATTTCGGCCTGGCCCGCCATTTCGAACTGCCGGACCTGCTCGGCGAGGAGAGTTCCGTGCCGATGGGCACGCCGGCTTACATCTCGCCGGAACAGGTGCTCGGCAACCGCAACAATCCCTCGAGCGACATCTTTTCGCTCGGCTGCATCCTCTACGAACTGGCGACGGGCACGAAGCCGTATGGCGAGCCGACGACGACGGCCGGCATGAAGCGGCGCATCTATCATACACCGCTGTCGCCGCGGGAGTTGCAGCGGTCGGTGCCGCGGTCGCTTTCGGCCGTCATCATGCGCTGCCTCGAGGTCGATCCGCTCCGCCGCTACGCGATGGCGGGCAATGTCGCCTTCGACCTGGCCAACCCCGAGCAGGTCGCGGTCCATGCCATCCCGCGCGGCAGGCAAGGTTTCTTCGGCAGGGTCCGCGGCCTGTTTTCGCCGAAGCAGACCGTCGACCTGGCGCGCGCCTCGACACAATCGGTCGGCGAGGGCAGGGCAGTCGTTCTGGTCGCGGTCGATCTCGCGGACGGCGCCGACACGCTGGCCGAACAGGTTCGCGCCGAGGCACAGCGCGTGCTCGCCGCCTCTCCCGGCGCCCGGCTGGCCTGCGTCACCATCCTGAAGACGGAGATCCTCGGCGCAGAAGCCGACGTCGACGCTCTCGGCCGCTCGGCCTATGTGAACCGCCTGGTCGCCCTGAAGGACTGGGCGCAGCCGCTCGCTCTTCCCGACGACGTCGTCTCCTACCATGTCGTCGAGGCGTTCTCGCCGGCCGCGGCGATCCTGCAATACGCCAAGCACAACGATGTCGGCCACATCGTCCTGGGCGCGCGGGCCTCCTCGGCGCTCAGGCGCCATCTCGGCTCCGTCTCTGCGGAAGTGGTGGCCGAGGCGCTGTGCAGCGTGTCGGTCGTGCGGGTGAAACGGATCGAGGAACGCGCCCGCGACGCGGCCTGAGGCTCAGGCGCCGGAAAGCCCGAGCGCGCGCAGCACGTTGGGAATGGCCGGCAGGGTGAGCAGCGCGGTTCCGGCGAGCCAGATCGCCGTCGTCACCGATCCGCGCGGCGTGCCCGCAAAGCGCTCGTAGAGCGCCGCCGGCACGCCGGCGACCATGATCGTGAGCGTCGACAGGATCAGCGCGCTCGCCATGTAGACCGCCTCCGTGTAGGCCGGCGCCCAGGACGGGAACCAGACCGGGTAGAGCACGAAGACGGCGAGCACCCAGGGCGAGAAGATGCCGTTGACGATGGCGATCGCCATCACCGGGACGAGGGCGTTGCGATCCATCCTTCCCTCCTAGGACGATGCCGGCGCGAGGCCGAGATTGAGCAGCGCGACCAGAAACACGAGGCGGATGGCCATCGTCCACAGCACGGCGAAGACGATGACGACCGTGTGCGAAAGCACCTGCGGGGTGACGAAGCGGACGACCTTCACGAACGGATCGGTGATCAGGCGGAAGAAGCGCCAGATATAGTTGTCCCAGTTCTCCGGCACGAAGAAGCCGAGCACCAGCCGGCCGATCAGCGTGTACATGATCGCGGCGAGCACGAAGTTCGGGATGTGGAAGTACCAGTAGGACCAGAAGTTCATGCGGGCGCGGTTCCGATCGGGACTGGCGCGTTATGGCAGTGCGGCGCCGGAAAAGAAAGCGGGGTCCGTCGCCGGACCCCGCCTGTCGTTGCCGGAAGGACGGATCAGGCCGCCTTCTCTTCCATGACGGTCTTGCCCCTCGGGATGCGGATCTCCTCGATGAAGTCCTGGAGTTCGCGCGAAGGCTCCTTGGTGAACATCGAGACGACGATCATCACGACGAAGCCGACCGGCAGGCCGAACGCCGCCGCGGAGAGGTTCTTGACACCCCACCAATTGGCGATGGTCTGCGCATGCTTGTCGAGGGCGACCCAGGCTGCGGCCTGAGCGTCCGGAGCCGCCGCGGCAAACGCCGCCTTGAGCTCTGTGTACTTCGCCACCGCCTCGGCGCTCGCCGTCGACAGGCCGCTCCACATCTCGTAGAAGCCGACCGCGCCGTAGCGGGTTCCGAGCAGGTAGTACATGCAGACCGCGAAGCCCGCGATCATGCCGGCGATGGCGCCAGCGGAGTTCGTCCGCTTCCACCACACCCCGAGCACGAGCGCCGGGAACAGGCCGGCAGCCGCGAGCGAGAAGGCCCACGAGACCATGGCCAGAATGTCGGCCGGCTTGGTCGACGCCACGTAGGCGGCGGCGATGGCGACGACGACGAGCAGGACGCGCGACACGACGAGACGACGCGAGGTCGGCGCGTTCTGGTCGATCATCTTGTAGTAGATGTCGTGGCTGAGGGCGTTGGCGATCGCCAGCAGCAGGCCGTCCGCGGTCGAAAGCGCGGCGGCGAGACCGCCAGCGGCGACCAGGCCGGAGATGACGTACGGCATTCCGGCCATTTCCGGCGTTGCAAGCACGATCATGTCGGCGTTCAGGTTGATGTCCTTGAAGGCCAGCGCCCCGGCGACACCCTTTTCGGCGCAGGCGGCGGCAATCGCTGCGGCATCGACAGCCGCCTTGCCGCAGATCTGCACCAGCGAGCCGTCGGCCGCTGCCCAGCGCATCATCCACCCGGCCTTCTCGGCGATGTTTTCAGGCGTGAGGCCCGAGGCCACCAGGTCGAGCATCGTCCACTTGGCGAACGCCGCATAGGCCGGCGCCGTGAAGTAGAGGATGAAGATGAACAGCAGCGACCAGGCGACCGAAACGCGCGCCTCACGCACCGACGGGGTGGTGAAGTAGCGCATCAGGACGTGCGGCAGCGAAGCCGTACCGACCATCAGGCACAGGATGAGCAGGAAGTAGTTCAGCGCATTGTAGCCGCCGTGGACGAACGGCGTGATGTGGTTGACGGCAATGCCCTGCGCCGCTTCCAGCGCCGTGATGCCGGCGAGTGCGGTGCCCTGCATCAGCTGCGGGATCGGCACGCCGGTCTTGACGGTCGACATCCAGATCGCGGGGATGAGGTAGGCGATGATCAGGACGATGTACTGGGCGACCTGCGTCCAGGTGACGGCGCGCATGCCGCCGAGCATGGAGCAGACCAGGATGCCGGCCAGGCCGACATAGACGGCGACGTTGAAGTCGAGGCCGAGGAAGCGCGCCGAGATGATGCCGGTCGCGTAGATCTGCGCCACCACATAGGTGAAGGAGCAGGAGAACAGCACGATGACGCCGATGAAGCGGGCGAGGTTGCCGCCGTAACGGGCCGACAGGAAGTCGGGAACCGTGTAGGCGCCGAACTTGCGCAGGTAGGGCGCGACCAGGATCGCCACCAGCACGTAGCCGCCGGTCCAGCCGAGCACGAAGGCGAGGCCGTCGTAGCCGAGGATGTAGAGCGTGCCGGCCATACCGACGAAGGAGGCGCCGGACATCCAGTCCGCGCCCGTCGCCATGCCGTTGTAGATGGCGGGGACGCGGCGTCCGGCGACGTAGTACTCGCCGACCTGCATGGTGCGGGAGAGAATGCCGATGACGGCATAGATCATGATCGTGAAGCCGACGAACATGTAGCCGATAATGCGGTTCGGCACGCCCATGGCGCTGAGGATCGCCATGAGGATGATGAAGGCGATGAAGCCGCCGGTGTAGATGCCGTAGATGCGGCCGAGGTTGGAGGTGAAGTCGCCTCCGCCCGAAGTGGTTGTAGCCATGGACTTTCCCCCCCGATCAGTCTTCGGCCACGCCATGCTCTTCGTCGATCGAGTTCTGCTTGCGAGCGAACACGAACAGCATGATGACGAAGGCGATGAGCGAGCCCTGCGCGGCCATGTAGAAGCCGAGCGGGAAGCCGATGAAAGTGATTGAATTGAGCGAACCCACGAACATGTGGATCACGTAGCCGAACAACACCCACAGGGCCAACATGATGAACATGAGGTTCCTGGTCTTGTTCCAGTAACTTATGCGGTCTGGCGAAGCCATCTCGCTTACCCTCCTCCCGAATTCTGGAGCGCGGGCTCCTGCGATCCCCGCCCCGGTTGAAATGCCGCTCCTCCCGCCGCCCTTGGACGACAAACGGCCCGCATCGGTCCACCTCGCTGGGCGAAAGTGACTCGAAGCTAACGAATTGCTAACATTTGTAACATCGGACGTAGATACGACTTTAGAATCGTATGCCGTCCCAGATCGCTGCTGGCGGGCAGGGCGGATACGACCTAAAAGGGAAAGAAAAGAAGCCGGGGAGCGAAGCCATGGGTCTGGTCGACAAGCTGACGGGAGGGCTGTTCACCAAGCCGCAGCCGATCGCCACGCGTTCCGATCTCGCCGAGTTCATGGATTCGCGGGCCGCGTTCCTCGCGCAGAAATGCGTCGTCGAGTTCTGCCGCGTGCGCGCCGGAGTCTACTGGCAGAAGCTGTTTTCCGAAAAGGAGTTCCAGGCCGAACTCGACCTGTCGCGCTGGCGGGCCTATCCGCCGGCCTTCACCATGATGGCCGAAATGGTGGAGGGCGCGCTGCGCGAGGCCGCCGGAATCCGCCAGCGGCACCTGCCCGAACGGTTGAGCGGACTGGCGGGGGACGTCTTCGCCCGCTATCCGGTGCCGACCGGCGAGGACCCGGCGTTCTGGACGCTTGCCCGCGGGCTGGTCGAGGAGCAGCTCGCCAAGACCCAGGCCGGGCCGCCGCGGCCGGTGCGCGAGCTGCCGAAGCCGATGGCGCGCGCCGTGTTCAACGTGCTGCCGATGCACAAGGACATCGTCACCAACGATTACGACTACATCTTCAACAATCTGCGGATGAATCTTCTCAGGGCGCACGAGGATTTCATCAATGTCGCGGACCTGAAATCCGTGGCCGACGACCTGCTCGGCGCCGGCGACTAGCCGCCCGCATCGCCTGCAGGAAGGGGGCGCTTCGCCCCCGCGCCGGTCGGCGCCCGCTCGTTGGCAACGACCGCGCCGCCGGATCGAGCATCGACCCCGGTCGGGAAAGCCGCCGCCGCCAGTTCAGTGCCCGATGTCGCCTTCCGTCTCGCGCATCGCCTCTTCGTGATACCAGGCGTCGTAGCTGACATGGGGAAAGCCGGCGAAGGCTGTGCGGCGCGACGCGAGCGCCACCACCGAAGCCCCCTGGTCCGCCGTGCGCTGGCCCCGGCTGCGCGCGCGGTTGGGGAACTCGAAGATCTTCGCGGTTTCGTGGTGAGGGGTGTTTGCCATTTTTCGTTTCCCTTCACGGAGGCGGCTTGCGACCGCACCCGGGATCTGAATATAGTCGATCCGCCGCCGACCCGCAACAATAGTTGCTATTTTACTTGATTGCCTAAAAAATCGGCAGATTTTTACTTTGCTTTACGAAGCGGCATCTTCATCAGATTTTGCGGCGCGAAGCCCCTGATTGACTTGTCCGCGAGCAGGAAGCGCGGCTGCCTGCGGATTGGGCACTGCGCGCTCCGCCGATCGGTCTTCAACGCCGCGGATCCCCGAAAGGTTGCGTTTTTTGCAGCGCAGCAAAGCTGGCACGGACCTTGCTAGGTCTAACGCGGCCCCGCCCGCCTCGCGGCCATTCCGTGCGGGGGCGAGTTTGAAGATCGAATACGAGAGGACGGCATGACGAAATACAAGCTCGAATACATCTGGCTCGACGGCTACAAGCCGGTCCCCAACCTGCGCGGCAAGACGCAGATCAAGGAGTTCGACTCGTTCCCCTCGCTCGGCGAGCTTCCGCTCTGGGGCTTCGACGGGTCGTCCACCGAGCAGGCCGAGGGCCGCAGCTCCGATTGCGTGCTGAAGCCGGTCGCCATCTACCCCGACCCGGCGCGCAAGAACGGCGCCCTGGTCATGTGCGAGGTCATGATGCCGGACGGCGTCACCCCGCATCCGTCGAACAGCCGCGCCACCATCCTCGACGACGACGACGCCTGGTTCGGCTTCGAACAGGAATACTTCTTCTACAAGGACGGCCGCCCGCTCGGCTTCCCCGAGCACGGCTACCCGGCGCCGCAGGGCCCGTACTACACCGGCGTCGGCTTCAAGAACGTCGGCTCGATCGCCCGCGAGATCGTCGAGGAGCATCTCGACCTGTGCCTGGAGGCCGGCATCAACCACGAGGGCATCAACGCCGAAGTGGCCAAGGGCCAGTGGGAATTCCAGATCTTCGGCAAGGGCTCGCGCAAGGCCGCGGACCAGATCTGGATCGCCCGCTACCTGCTGCTCAGGCTCTGCGAGAAGTACGGCATCGACATCGAGTGGCACTGCAAGCCGCTCGGCGATACCGACTGGAACGGCTCGGGCATGCACTGCAACTTCTCGACCAAGTATCTGCGCGAGGTCGGCGGCAAGGAGTATTTCGAGGCCCTGATGGCCGCCTTCGACCGGAACCTGATGGACCACATCAACGTCTACGGCCCGGACAACCATCTGCGCCTGACCGGCAAGCACGAGACGGCGCCGTGGAACAAGTTCTCCTACGGCGTCGCCGACCGCGGCGCCTCGATCCGCGTGCCGCACTCCTTCGTGCGCAACGACTACAAGGGCTATCTGGAAGATCGCCGCCCGAACAGCCAGGGCGACCCCTACCAGATCGCCAGCCAGGTGCTGAAGACGATTTCGGAAGTGCCGACGGAAGCCTCCAAGAAGGCGGCGGCGTAAGTTCCCTGCCTCACGAGGCGATTGAAGAGGGCCCGGCGGGAAACCGCCGGGTCTTTGCGTTTGCCGCGGTTCTCCACGCATGCGTCGGCATTGCCAGGCACCGGGCTTGTTCGGCGTAGCTCTCGCGGACGGGGATGCGGGGTCGGCCGGTGCGATCATGACGTATCCGGGGCGGGGACCCGATGCGGCCGGGCAGGGGCGCGGCCGGCGAGCGCGGTGAACGCCGCCAGGGTCCTGGCCGCGGTCCGGCGGATGCGAGGCTCTCCGGTCCGGCCGGCGCTGCCGTCGCCGAGCGCGCCGATCAGCGCGACCTGCGCCTCGAGCTGCCAGGCGAGCGCGCGAAGGATCCCGGCGAGATGCAGTGCGTCCTCGGGGCTGTTGCCGGCCGGTTCGACGGTCGTCGCGGCGGGGTCCTCCTCGCCGGTGACGAAGTCGTGCGCGACCGCCTCGGCGCGCCGCAGGAACCAGAGAACGATGCCGCGGACAACGGCGGACCGGCCGGCGGCGCGCTCGGCGAGGCCGGCCAGCGCATGGAGCAGGGCTGCGAGACGCATCAGCGCCGCCCGTTCCTGCCGCCATGCCCGCTCCCACTCCATCGCCGCGCTCCTTTCGTTCGCGGGACGATTGTGAGGCACGTTCAGGGGAGAGGGATAAGTCTGCTGACAGATGCTGACAGGGGCGGCCACGCCGGTTCGCGGGTATCATCAGGCCGCCAACGCGGCGATGCCGCAGATCTGGAGACGGCCTGACCTGCCACTGAACTGTCATCCAGCGGCGATTAGAGCCGTAGCCGTTTCTGTTACGCCGTAGGGCGCGGGTTGAGCAACCGGTGGAGACGCGAAGCCCTTGTCGAGCGCAGCGTCGGAGCCGGTTGCGGCGAGGGTTCCGGCGAATGCCGCCGGGGTCTGGTATCCGAGCGAGGAGTGGGGCCTCGCGGTGTTGAAGTCCTGCCTCCACTCGGCGATGGCGCTGCGGGCGTGGTCGAGGCCGAAGAACAGGCTCTCATTCAACAACTCGTCGCGCATCCGTCCGTTGAAGCTCTCGACATAGCCGTTCTGCATCGGCTTGCCTGGCGCGATGTAGTGCCATTCGACGCGATGATCCTTCGACCAGGCGAGGATGGCATTCGAGGTGAACTCCGTGCCGTGGTCGGAGACGATCATGCCCGGCTTGCCGCGTCGGGAGATCAGGTCCGTCAGCTCACGGGCCACCCGACGACCGGAGATCGACGTGTCCGGGATCGCGGCCAGGCATTCGCGGGTCACGTCATCGACGATGTTGAGCACGCGGAAGCGCCGCCCGCAGGCGAACTGGTCGTGCACGAAGTCCAGCGACCAGCGCGCGTTCGCCTTTGCCTCGACCAGGATCGGCGCGCGTGTGCCCACCGCGCGTCGCCGAGCCCGCCGCTTGCGCACCGTCAGACCCTCCTCGCGGTAGAGCCGATAGATGCGGTTGACGCCAGACGCCTCGCCCTCCCGCCGCAGCAGGATGAACAAGCGCCGGTATCCGAAACGCCGGCGCTCGTTGGCGAGGTCGCGCAGCTTGGCGCGCAGCGCCGTCTCCGGCGGGCGGCACGACCGGTAGCGGATCATCTTGCGATCGGCACCGACAAAGGAACAGGCCCGACGCTCCGACAGGCCCATGACGGCCTGCAGATGCGCGACGGCTTCGCGCTTGGCGGCGGGCCCTACCATTTTTTTGACAGAAGCTCGCGAAGGGCCGAGGCTTCCAGCATCTGGTCGGCGAGCAGCTTCTTCAGCTTCGCGTTCTCGTCCTCCAGAGCCTTCAGGCGCTTGGCGTCGGACACGTCCATCCCGCCATACTTCGCCTTCCAGTTATACAGCGTCGCCTCGCTGACACCGTGCTTGCGAGCCAGGTCGCCCGCCTTCGCGCCCGCCTCGTGCTCACGCAGAACCGTGATGATCTGCTCTTCCGTAAATCGCTTCCGTTTCATCTGTCCGTCCTTCGATCAAGGCCCGGACTCTAATCTCAGATGGAGGAAAAACTCAGTGGCAGGTCAGGCCGGTGCCGGAGCGGCGTTGCGACTATAGCACCGATGCTATAATTCGAAGGCGCGGAGCGGGGGTCCTCCGTTCGACGGCTTGGTCGAGAAGAGAAAAGGCGCGGGATCGATGACCAGCCTTGCGGATCTCAAGAAACGCCTGCTGGCCTCTCCCGACGTGAAGGCCGAGTACGACCGGCTCGGGCCGGTCTACGCCCTTGTCGGCGCCATGGTGGAGGCGCGGCACGCGGCGGGGCTGACGCAGGAACAGGTGGCGGCCAGGATGGGCACGACGCAATCGGTGATCGCGCGGCTCGAAAACGCCCATCACCTGCCGAGCCTCGATCTCGTCACCCGCTATGCCGCGGCGCTGGGACGAAGGGTGGAGTTCGAGCTAGTGGCGGCGGAGTAGGGTGGCGCGGCGCATGAAGGCGGTCTGATCCGCCCAGGCCGATGTGTATTGCGCCTGACCGGCGAGTTCGGGGTGGGATGCGGAATGGCAGATCTTGGGCGGATAGGCGAGAGGACTACCATCCGTTGGATTGGCTCAAGCGGAGTACGCAACAAAGTGCCACTTCATTCAGCCGGCGGCGGCTGACATGCCGCTGTCCAGCTTGGTGTCTTAAGATGCTCGGTGTTGGTATATATTCGATTGTTCAACGCCTGCGAGGCTCTGTCCGGCGTCAGCGCTGATGGGACCAAAGTGGTTTAACTGAGAACGGAGGAT
>CALFXR010000155.1 GCA_937958475.1 uncultured Mesorhizobium sp.
CTTCATCCGCACCAGTCCACGGGCTAGATGCTGATCAGCAAGTGCCTGTTTTCATTACCGTTTCGGGCATGGCGGAATGACCGTTAATATACGTGTTGCGCTTTTTGAGCCCCCTATTGTGCCCCAATCGCGCCACATGGGGTTTGCAGCGGCGGTGCGCAATGCTGTATCAGATCCGCACCAGTCAACTGCCCCTGCCTGCGTGACAGCCCGAGCGGAAACGCCGGTCTATCATCGACTTCTGACTTTTCGGGCTGTCCGCTAGAGTGCGGACAAACGGGAAAACTTTGAATGGCCAACCGTCTTGCCTGGCTCATCGGCGCGTTTCTCGCGCTCGCCCCGATCGTCCACGGCCTCGCGCAGCTGTTCGGCTGGCTCTAACGCAACTCGCCCGTCTTCACGTCGCGCACGGTCGGCGGATGCACCGTGATCGTGGACCGCCGGGCGCCGCAGCGGGCGCAGCGGAACATGCCTGCGAGGTCGGCCGCCATGGCGCCGTGGTCGCGGCCGAGGCGGCGCGCCAGATCATCGAGGTCGACCATGGCGCGATGGTTGCAGCGCATCCCGCCGGCGCCCGCCGAATCGCAGTGGACCCAGATGCGGTAGCCGCCGTCGATCAGTTCGCCCAGTGTCCATGACATGGCGCGGAAGTAGCGCCAGGCCGGCGCCATGGCAAGGAAACAAAAAAGCCCCGCCGGCGCGGGGCCGGCGGGGCGACTGGAAAGGATGCCGGGCGGCCGGCGCGGCAACTCAGGCGGCTTTCGCCGCCTTTTCGAACGTCAGGCTGTAGACCTCCCCGATCTCGAACTGTTCGATAGCGGCGGGGTTGGTGATCGTGATGGAAAGATCGCCCGACGGCGTCCACTTCGACCAGTCGCCGTTGCCTTCCGGCAGGCCCCTCAGGTAGCCGCCGAACGCCGCGCCCATCTTCACCTCGACATTGACATCACCCGGGCCGCCCGTGGCGCGGTGGTTGATCTCTTTCACGTAGAACATTGCTCGGACCGTCATCGGTCTTCTCCTTCACGATTGCCCGGAACCGCCGGACGCGGATCTCAGTGCCGGAAGAACCGCGCGAGCGCCTCGAGCGAGTTGGCGACCATGACGCCGAGCGCCGTGCCGCCGACGCCGACGACGGCGAGCGCGCCCATGCCCATGAGTTCCCAGCGTTTGACGTCGTCGGTTACCGTCTTCGAGTCGGTCACCGTCGCTTCCATCGATGCGACCTTGACGCCGAGGTCGCCGACATCGGAGACCAGGTCGTCGACACGCCGGTGCAGGGTGGCTCGATGATCGACCGAGTTACGCTCAGACTCCTGGAGATCGCGCCTCAGCCCGATCACCGCCTGTTCCAGCCCGCCGATCGCCTTGCTGATCTCGTCGAGTTTGCCCGTCATTGTTGCCTCTGATTGCGATGGTTGCCTTCAGATCGGCAGCCCCGGCGCCGATGTTCTGTTGCCCGCCGGGCTTGCTGCCCGTGTCGGGATGGCTGACGAGCGGCATGATCGCCGCGGCGAGCAGGCCGAGCAGCACCGCCGCCGTGAACACCCGCCAGGTCTCGTCCACTACAGTGCTCCGCCCGGCGAGCGGTTCTCGTCGCGCCAGCGGCGGATGCCATCGACCTGTGCGGCGCAGACGGCCAGGGCGGCGCGCGTGGCGGTGAGCTGGTCGACGATGCCTCCCGTCGTCGTCGCAGGCCGGTATGGATTCGGGCACGGATTGAGCAGCGCCGCCGGCGGCTCGGCGACGATCACCGTCGGCGCCGTGACAATCTCAGGGACGGTTGAGCACGCGCTGAAGAGGCTCAGGGACAGCGCGACCAAGGTATTCGCGGACGTCTTCATTGCTGCGCTCCAGTTCGTTGACCGAGGCTTGCGTCTCGGCAGTCGTGTCGCGGATGCCGGCGAGCTTCCAGGAGATGTCGGCGAGGATCCTGTCGGTGCGCTCGTTGAGTGCCGTCAGCCGCTCGATCGCGGCCTGATGCGCCTTGTTCGCCTCGACTGCTTCGCTGAGCGCGGCTTCGGCCTTGGCCTGTTCCGCCCGCGCGCCAATCGCCTCGCCGCGCTGCCAGAGCGCGTAGGATGCGAGCCCGAGGAAAGCGGCGAGCACGCCGAGGGCGACGTAGAGACGGGGACCGCCCATCAGCGCAGCCCCTCCAGGCATAGCTTGCGCTCGGCCGAGCGCCTGTTGACCAGGCCCTGCACCACCTTGCCGCCGGCCTTGACCCACAGCATCAGTGCTTCGCAGGCGCCGCGCACGTCGCCGACATTGACCTTGCGCGCCATGGACGAGCCGCAGAACGCGCCGACGCCGATGTTGTAGGTGGCGCTGACGAACGCGACGTAGCTCTTCTCGGGCAGCGCGTCGGGCGCCTTCAGGCAGGCGCGCATGCCGGCCTCGTGCTCGGCCAGGGAGCCGATGAACATGACGTCGCATTGTTCCTGGGTGAACTTCATGCCCGGCCTGATGCCGGCCGTCTCGCCGTAGCAGGCGGTCCACACGCCGATGACGTCCCGGTAGGCATAGAGCCTCAGCCCCTCCCAATTGCCAACGACGGAGATAGCGAGCATCCCGGCGCCGGTGATGGCTCCGGCGCCGACGAGGCGGCTACGCTTTGCGGCCGTCTTCATTGTCGAAATCCTTCTGTGCGAGGAGGCGGGCGACGAAGGCCGCGCCGGTGGCGAGGCCGGACAGCGCGGCGAAAAGGCCTGGCGGAATCGGCAGCAGCCCGTCGAGCAGCGGCAGGGCGATCTCGGCGCCCGAAAGCAGTCCGGCGGCGAGCATCAGGCGGACCGACCACGCACGGCGCAGCACGGCCCGCCAGTTGGCGACGAGCTTCATGGGATGTCCTTTCGGATAGTGTAGTCGTCCGGCTTGACCGAATCTCAGCCATCTACCGAGGTGTCGTTATTGCGATTCCGCGCTTATTGCGGCCAGTTCTGCCGAAAGGTCTTCTCTGGTCATTCCCAGGCGAATCAGGGTCGCATCGTCATTACGATGTTCCCACTCCGCCGCGATTTCAGGGCCATCATAGGATGGATCGCTGTAGTTTTCAGGCCTGACGGCAACGTCAACGAGAATTGTTGATGCGCCAGCGATAGATCGCATGGCGTCATCGAAATCGGCCGTACCGCGCATGGCTTCAAGATCGGCCCGTGTATTGATCTGCTTCATTGTAGGTCTCCGTCATTAGGCTTCTGATCAGATTGGATGTATCCGCCCAGCGCGCATGCCCAAGCCATGCGGCCACGAACCTTTCTAGACGTTCGGCATCGCCTGCGGCTCGATATGCTGCGATCTTGCGGCGGGCGCCGATGACGCTTTGGCGGCGCAGCAGCTTGTATCGAGGCCAGATTCGATATCCGAGGAAATTCACCCCGCGTGTTACCGGCGCGATGGACCATTTCGAGAATCTCAGCCCTAGGCGTTCTGCGGAGAAGCGCTCGATCTCGCGTCGCACGCGATCGAGATGTTCGGATGAGCGCCCGAGCACGACCAGATCGTCCATGTAGCGGTGCCAGCACCGTTCCCCGAGGATGCATTGCAGATGGCGGTCGAGGGCGCCGGCATAGACATTCGCGAAGAGCTGCGACGTCAGGCTGCCGATCGGCAGACCGATGCCGGTTGGAGGAACCATGTGCTCGATCAGCCGGAGTGTCGCCGCGCATGAAATCTTCTTTCGTATCATTCCGTGCAGGGCATCGCGGTCGATCGAGGCGAAGAAGCGGGAGAAATCCGTTTTCAGGAAGTAGAGAGGCAACCCCTCCCGCCGCATTTCCGCCTGGAGCGCGACGACGCCGGCATGGGTACCGAAACCGGGCCGGCAGGCGTAGCTACGAGGCAGGAACGTACGCTCGAAGATTGGGCCGATGATGTTGCAAAGCGCATGCTGTGCCACCCGGTCGCGAAAGCTCAGGGCTGTGATCAGGCGAGCCTTCGGCTCGAAGACCATGAACTCGCGTGGCTGGCCTTGGCGGTAGTTCCCCGACTGAATGTCGGCAGCGAGTTCGGTCAGATGCAGCGGCGCGAACTCCTTGAACTCCAGGAAGCCGAAGGTCAGGCGCCGGCCCTCGCTCGTTCTGCGATAGGCGTTCTGCATATTGCTGTCTGAGGCGATCTGCGGCATCAGATTGCGGTGTTTTTTACCCATGGCGAATGCCGGTCGCGGGTTTCGATGGTCTACTCCCCGCTTTACCGGACCCCGAATTGTATTCGCCGAAGCAGGTCGGGACGGCTGACCACCGTTCGGATGATCGGCCCGCACGGCCTTGACCGATGCGGAGCGGCAATCCGGTCGTCACTGCGGCCGCGCGCCCCGATGTTGCTGTTCGAGTTCCACGGCGCGTTGTTCCAGTTCGACGCGCGCGAGCCGGAGTTCGCGCCGTTGTTCCAGTTCCCGCCGAAGAGAGCGGCACACCCTTGTTACCCATCCCGACCCCCGCCCTTCATGGACTTCATCCACGCGCCGAGCATTCGTCCCACTTCTGCGAGGTGGACGAGTGCCACCCGATGCTGATGGGGCGTAACGATCTTGCGCTTTGAAGCGGCCATGAAGCGCAGCCAGAACCGCAGAAGCGACAGATTCGCATCTGCGGAATAGAGTCGCGAGATCTGTTTGGACTTGCCCGCGACGATGAACATTTCGGCCTGATCGAACATGCACCGCAGCATTGCGTCGCGTGCTATGCCGTGCTTGCGTGGCGCGTTCTGAAGCACCGGGTAGATGTATTCGACGAAGCGCTCATACTTCTCCACGATCGCCAGTTGCGTGTATGAGCTCTCGTCGGGCGCCAGGACGGCGCTTTCGCGCCGCCTATCCATGGCACAGGTGGTCACTGCGGCCGCGCGCCCCGATGCTGCTGGTCGAGTTCCACGGCGCGCCGCTCCAGTACGACGCGCGCGAGCCGGAGTTCGCGCCGCTGTCCCAGTACCCGCCGAAGCGAGCGGCGGAAATGCCGGACGTGTTCTGCGCATAGATCTGACCGCGACTCCCGGTCTGATTCTTGTAGGCAAAGGCTATGAGAGCGGCGAAATCGGCGCCGGCGGCATAGTATTGCAGGTCCCGCCCCCACGCCAAAAGACAGCCGGTCGCCTGGATGATCCCCCATTTGCTGGTCTGTTCCTCGTCGGTGTTGCTCAATCCGCTGTTCGTCGTGCCGAGGCCCGTCGTCACCGGATCATCCCCGCGTGACTGGTTTTCGGTTGCGCCATAGGTCGCTGCGGCGAACTCCGCGTAATCAAGGAGGCTTTTGCCATGGCTTTTCATCACTTCAGACGCGTTGAACCATGTGAAATTTGAGTAGACATCACTGCCGTTGCCGCCGAAGGAACTGGGAACCTTGGGCGGAGATGAACCATCGGCGATTGTGACGTTGTTGCGACTGGTCCCGTCTGCGTGATGATTCACCCCGAGCATGTAGATGTCGCACCAGAAGTTCCCCGCCACCAACGCCATCCCCCGGGGATCAGGGCACGCCGGACGCCACTTCAGGTCCCACAGCGAATATTCGTTGATCGCCGGCGTCGTGTTGCCGCCCGTCGTGCCGGTCGCGTTTCCTCCGGCAGCGTAGTGAAAACCGCCGAAATGGCGCGAATTCAAGGTGGTATACCCGTCTGGTGCAGTGAAGTTCGCAGATGCTCGCAGGGTTCCGTCCGCGCATGCGTAGATCGCATAGTCGGTTCCGGCTGTCAGAATCGGCATGGTGATGGGCGAGCCGGACGTATATTTCCGCAGCACTCCACCAACTGCCACCCGGATATCCGTGTTGAGATGCACCGATCCGGATCCCGTCTTCGTCAGGCATAGTTGCGGGGCAGGTTTGAAGAATGCGCCGAGGACGCCGATAGCAAAGTCAACCATTGTCTATCTCCATGTAGACGGGATTGCCGTCAAGAAAAACGGGGGAATCGTCTATACTGACGAGCACATAGACGACGTCGCCGATGACTACCCTCAGCGGCGGAAACTGCCGACCGGCGCGGGCCAGTTGCGCACCTATACCTATCATCCTCATGCCTCCGCGAACGCCCACATCTCGCCCTCAACTTCGGCGGCGCGGATGATGCGCTCTCCGTTGAGAAAGAGTTCGCCGTCATCTGCGCTAGCCTCCGGCGCGGCGCCGGCCTTGGCCCAGACATCGCCGCCGGAAACGACGAATTCCCAGACCTCCTGCCGCCGATCGAACTGGCTCGACGGTGCCGCGATCGTCGTCGTGGACGACTCCTCTGTCACAGTAACGGTCTCGGCAGCTAGATTGCCCGAGGCAAGCAGTGCTACGCCTCCGAATTGTCCCTCATTCGACACGATGCGCTTGCGGCATACGCGGACGATGATCGGCATGATCGTGTGTCCTTCTTGTTGATGAATCGATTACCTTGGCTGATGTCGGCCGTCAGACCCAGCCGGCGGCATTCATGAGGAGGTGAGCGGCGCCCGACGCGTAGGTTGCCGTCTCGACATGGCCGGCCGCCGCTCCGGCCCCGACGCGCGACGCCCAGTGCGAGCGGTGGCCGAGCGATCCGGTGATGTTCCCGTCGGCGGTCGCCTTCGTCCAGGACGGATCGCTGGAGCTGATCTCGTTCACCTGGTAGAGCAGCGCCGCACGGAGCGGGATGTCATGGGTGACGCCGATCGTTAGGTTCGTGGTGCCGTTGTAGGCGTATTGCGCGAAGGCCGGCGTCGCCGACCTGTAGCCGGTCAGCAGCCAGCATCCGCAGAAGCTGCGCGGCGACGATCCGTTGGCGCCGCTGAGATCGACCGACACGGCCGTCGCGCCGGCCGCCACCACCCGTGAAGCGATCGCCGCCTTGCGCGTGCCGCTGGCGCCGTGCGTCGCATGCAGCGTCGCGGCGGCGCCGCCGATCGTCACCGAAGGGATGGTGCAGCTGTCGGCGCCGTGGCAGGTGAGCAGCGCGACCAGGAGCCCGCCGCCCGCCGGCACCGTGAAGTTGCCGAAGGAGATGGTCGATCCGGCATCGGCGCTGGCGGCCGCCCCGAGCCAGAGCCTGCGCACGCCGACCGCTGGAACCGCCGGCGCGAAACCCGGCAGCATCAGCCGATCCTCACGATGGCGGTGACGATCACCGTCGTGCCGAGGCAGGCGTAGGCAACGCCGAGCGTCTGCGACGTCGTGATCGAGTACGGGCCGATCTCGACGCCGTTCGCCAGGACCCATGCGGCATCGAGCGTCAGCGTCCGCGTCGAGCCGGACGCGCCGAACCAGAGAATGCCCTTCTTGCCGTTGCGGGCATTGGTCGGCGCGCCGAGCGTGCGATTGCCGCCGAGCGCCAGCGCGGCGCTCGACGCCCCGCCGAAATCGTATCCGGTGTTGAAGTCGACGGCGATCGTGGCGCCGTCGGTCAGCACGGCGAGCGCGCCCCAGACGCTCGCCGTGTCGAGCACCCTGTCGGCGGTCGCCGCATTGTACTCGGCGAAGGTGGCGACGGCGCGCGAAGCCGCCGCGCCCGGCGTCGCCCATGCCGGCTCGTCGGCGCCCATGGTCAGCACCTGGCCGGACGTGCCCTTGGCCAGCCGCTGCGCCGCCGACGTTCCCCGGATCAGGATGTCGCCGCGCGTGGTCATCAGCGAGGCCTGCACCGCCCCGGTGATGCGGCCGTCGTCGCCGGCGGCCACCGTGCCCGCCGTGGTGCCGATGCTCGTCGTCGTCCAGCTGGAGCCGTTGCCGACCAGCATCGTTCCCGCCGCCGGCGTGATGCCGGCGATGGCGGTCAGCGCGGCGCTGTAGGTCTGGAAGACGGGGATGCCGCTGCTCTCGATCTCGGCGGCGATGGTTCCGGCCGCCGCCGCCACGGCGCCGGGCAGAAGCTCGGCCGCCTTCAGGCCGATATAGTTGAGCACGACGTCGCGCAGCAGCCAGGGCGAGCGCGGATCGCTGTCGGAAAACACGACGCCCGGCGTCGCCAGCAGCGCGCGGAACTGCGCGACCAGTTGGTTCCACGAATCGGCGCCGATCCGGCTCGTCTCCTCGTAGCTCGAGCCGGTCTTCGCCCACGAGAACCCGTCCTGATGGACCGCCTCGTAGCCGGCCGGCGCGACGAGCCGGCGCACGCTGTCGGAAATGCCGAAATAGTCTGGCGTCGTCATGATCTCGGTTCCTTCAGGCGATGCGCTGGAACAGGCCGCGGAAGAGGAACTGCCCGGCATCGAAGTCGAGCGCGGACCATCCGCCGTGTTGGCGCCACGTGCCGGGTCGCGACGGAAAGAGCGCCGAGCCCGATATGGTCGCGCCGTCGGCCGGTATCGGATCGCCGAGAATGGTCGTGCAGAAGATGTAGCTGCCGACCGCTCCGTGCGCCGGGATGGCGCCGGGCGTGCCGGCGATCGCCTCGGCGATCGCCGCCTTGAATACCCCCCAGGTAATGCGCCGGTCGCCGGGTATGGAGGCGTCGTGCAGCGCGAAGGAATCCTCGTCGGCCAGCGCGCCGGAAAGCGCGGCGAGCGTGTTGATGGCAAGCTTCAGCTCGCGGTCGGCGACCAGGCTGCCGCCTCCGGAAAGCCCGGCACCCGCCGCGATGGCGCGCGCCGCCAGCGCCCACGGGCCGCCCTCGCCGCCTTCGCCGGCCGCCGCTGCGATCAGGGCGAGGATAGCCTCGTAGAGCTGCTCGTGGTTGGCGTCGGTCGGCGCCTCGTCGCCGAGGCCTTCGCGGATCACCTTCAGGATCTCGGCCTGGACGGTGTTGAAGAACTGCGCTCCGACGACGGAACCGGAAACGCCGGCGGTCGGGTTCTCGTCGCGATAAGCCTCGTCGGCCGTCAGCGCGTCGCGCGGTGGGATATATTCCATGGTGTTTCTCCGGGTCGTTGGTGATCGGTCGGCTTTCGCGGCATTCAGGAACCGAGATAGACGGACAGGCTATCCAGATGGACATAGCTGCCGTCGATTCTAACGCGCTCAAAGATCGACCCGCCGACCGTGATCTGTTCAGAGTCGATCGGGTGTGGAGACGGCGACTGATAACGAAAGACAGGCTGCGTCCAGGCAGGCGCGACGGCGCGGAACAGGCATTCGAGATCCTGGAGCCGCTGCACCTCGCCGAGTGGCGTCATGCCGGCGCGCGCCCGGCCGGCGCGGAAGGGGATCACCGCCGTCGCGCCGGGCCGAACGATCCAGTAGAACTCGACGGCCAGCCCGCCGCCGAGCCGCTCGGCCGCCTGCCCGCAGCGCGAGCGTCCGCAGCGGAACGGCAGCGGCTCGTCGATGGTCACGTCGTGGCCGACGCTCGCGGCCAGCGCGACGAAGTCGGCCGGCGTGATCGTACCCTTCGACCGGATCTTGGCGACCAGCCCGGCGAGCCGTGCGTCGAGGCCGGGATTGTCGCTGAGGCATGGATCGGGCAGGCCGAAATCCGCCTCCCAGTCCTCCAGCGAGGCGACCAGCGTCGTCGCCGTCGATTCAAGGGCGATGCCGAACAGCCTGCGATAGGTCGCCGCCAGCACGCCGGCGAAGCCGCGCAGCAACCCGCCCATCCGCGAGTTCGCGTCGAAGGCGGCCGCGTCCGGCGTCCGCCAGGCGGCGCCCTGCGGCAGCATCGCGTAGAGCGATGGCGCGATGAGCGCGTCGTCAGGCTCGGCGAGCGCGTCCAGCATGCGCGGACGCGACGGCCCTCCGCCGCCGATCGGGCGGACATGGATCAGCGCCGTGCCGCCCTCGCCGGGCCACAGCATCTCTCGGAATGGCGAACCGGCGGGATCAGCCATAGGTGATGTCCCCCAGCACCGGCATCGATCCGTCGTTGAGGATGATGTCGCCGGACGGCGCGACGAGGTTGTGGAAGTCCTCGCCGGCGGCGATCGATATCGCCTCGGCGATCCACGAGCGCGAGAACAGCGCCGCGGAAACGGCGACGCCGGGGCGCGCGCGCTCGGCGAACATGGCGGCGAGCGAGGCGCGGATCGCCGCCCTGGCGGTCTCCGTGTCACGCGACAGGCCGGCGATGTGGACGTCGACAGGGAACGGCACCGGCGCCAGCACCTGGAGATCGGCGCGGATCAGCCGGCGCGCCTCGATCGCCTCGCGGACGACGGCGACGTCGGCCGGCTCCGGAATGCCGTTTTCGCGCCCTTCGAACAGGAACCAGACGCCGACGGTTCCCGGCCCGTAGGCGAAGTGGTGCGCCCATGCCCTGGTCACGCCGGGCACGGCTCGGGCGAACTGCTCGTAGTCGCTGACGGCGCCGCCCTGCGGCGGTCGGCGGCGGCGGTCGAGCACGCGCACCCTGAGGCTCTCGTCGCTTTCCACGTCGGCGCCGCCGCCGATGCCGCCGGCGGAAACGGTCGCCTCGGCGTCGAGCGTCGGATGAAGTGCGGGGTCGGCGAGACGCATCGTTTCGCCCGCCGCCCGGTTCATCGCCGCGCCGCGCGCCTCGGAATGGATGAGGAAGGCGACGGCCCCGTCCTCGCCCGAGCGGACGTCGCCCGACGAGACGTAGCGCACGTTCCCCGACAGGAAGGCGATGCCGGCCGGATAGATCGTGTCCGGCGAGCCGGCGGTCTCGACGATCCCTGTCGCGCGTGAAGCCGGCTTGCGCGCCATGCCGTATTCATAGGCATGGCGGGCGACGTGCTCGCCGTCGGCGGTCGATACGAAGATCTGCCGATAGATCCAGCGCGAGCGCAGGTCGACCTCGTGGATCGCCGCGGCGAAGACCTTGGCGAATACCGACAGCGTGTTCGGCCAGATCGTCGCATCCGTCCCCGGCAGTTCGCGGCGAAGGTCGCCGCGGATGGCGCGGGAAAGGGCGTCGAGCGTGCGGACGGTGAAGCTCATCGGGTTATCCCGTTACAAGGAGAGGAGACGGCCGCAGGCCGCGGCTGCGACCGCAGCCCGCCGGTCGTCCGGCGCCCCGTCCGGAGCGAGCGGCAAAGCCGCGACAGCGTGAGGACAAGGTCACGTTGCGTCCCACAGGACGCGGAACTTCGAGGCGACCACCACCTGCCCGGCGCGGTCGGTAAGTTCGACGGCGAGATCGAGCCGGTTGCGCGACGGGTCCGCGGTCGCCCTTGCCGTGGCGAGCGCGGCGGCGCCCTGGGCGATCAGCGGCGCCAGCGCGGCGACGGCGTAGTCTTCGGCCAGCCGCGGCAGGATCGCGTCGTCCACCGTGCGCCTGGCGAGCAGCCACAGCCGCGAGCCGATCGGCGCCTCGCCGGCCTGGGCGTCGACGTCGAAGCCGTCGCCGATCCAGCCGCGGTTCACGTCGCCGGCGCGCAGTTCGTCGGCGGCGACGCGGGCGTCGCTCATCAGACAGATCAGCACCGCCGTATCCAGCGCCGCGCGGGCGGCGAGGCCGCCGCGGTTGCCGTCCTCGTCCTGGCCGGACGGCACGAGGTCGGCCATGACGCCGTCCCAGACGAGGTCCGGCGAAAGCGTCGGCTCGGGTCCGTCGCCGATCGGAATGATGCGCATCAGGCCCCTCCGTCGCCGTCGCCGTCGGTGACCGAACCGGTCGCATGCAGATTGCCTTCGACCGTCACGTCGCCCTGGATCGTCACCGGCCCGGCGATGGTCCACTGCCCGGCCGACAGCGTCACCGTGCGGCTTTCGAAGTCGAAGCTGGCGCCGCCGGAATAGAGGCGGATGACGTTTCCGTGCGCGTCGTAGAGGGCGGCGTCGCCGGCGGCGATGGCGGGGCGCAGCGCCGGGTCGGTGGCCGCCATGATGATCGACTGCTCGCGGCGCCCGCCAGGCGCCAGCATGTATCCGACGGCGCCCTTCTTCGGGTGCCCGGCGAAGCCGTGCGGCTCGTACCAGGGTAGATCCTCGAAGCGCTCGCCGGCCATGCCCCGGCCGCTGACCAGCAGCTGACCGCGCTCCAGCCGGGCGCTGTCGACCTCGATGCGGATGAACTGGCTCGGATAGCCGCGCATCGCCGTCACCAGTCCACGCCGACCCTGCCGGCCGGGTCCGGCGTCTTCCACACCGGATCGGAGCCCCCGCCGGAACCGTTGCCTGCTGCGCCGCCCTCGCCGTTGAGCGCCGCCGGATCGACGAGCGACAGCGTCGCCCGGGTGCCCGGCCCGCCGGCGCCGATCGCCTGCGTCAGCGTCACGCTCTCGATCGCCATGTCCTGCGACAGGTAGATGCGCGGATCGTGAACGCCGATCAGGAAATGCGGCTCGAAAATCCGGCCGCCCTGGTCGCGCCAGCCCGAGACCACGACGGTGGCCTTGCGCGAATAGCCGGCGGAGCGGCGCACGGCGCGTTCGGCGCGCTCCTTCAGCTTCCCGGAATCGGTCTCGCTCTCGTGGACGACGATGCGCGGCCGCCGCCGCGTCACGCCGCCGTCCATGGCGCGTGCCTCGAGGCGCAGCGCCGCGTCACCGAAGCCGCGCGACGACTGGCCGCGCACGATCGTCTCGTCGTGCCGCTCGGCTTCCGTCAGCGTCGCCGATGCGGAGACGATGTTGCCGCCGTCGCCGACGGCGAGCAGCCCGGAATGACGGCCGCGCGGCCTCTTGGCAATGCGCAGCCGGCCGTCCTCCGTGTCGTAGATCAGCGCCCCGTGCGAGCGGGCCAGCGGTTCGATGTGCCGCCACAGGCTCTCGCCCGTGTTCACGAATCGCGCCGCCTCGCGCGGGAAGGTCTCCGTGGCGACGATGCCGACGCCGGCCGTGTCGAACTCCCGGGCGATCGCCACCAGATCCTTGTCCTTCGTGAAGCCGGTCTTGTGGTCGATCGATGCCTCGACCGCGTCGATCGTGCGGGAGACGATGCCGACGCCGACATGGTGGCGGGCGCCGTCATGGCTCGGCGCGACGTCGCGGACATAGCCGGTAAGCAGCAGCGTTCCGGTGGCGAGGATGGTCACCGGCGTGCCCGGCATCAGCGGAAACCTCCCGGCGAAATCGGAGATCGTCATCGTCGCCGTGCGCGCCGCCTGGTCGGCGCCGAGCGAGATGGAAATGTCGGAGAAGCCGGACAGGACCACCCCGCCCGCCACGACCGTAACGATTTCGAGCGGATC
>CALFXR010000156.1 GCA_937958475.1 uncultured Mesorhizobium sp.
AGCGTCTCGCACGCTCCGGCTCCGCTTCCGAAGTCGGCTCGTTAAGCCATTGTATTTTCACGTGAAACTTTGGTGAGCGCACTGGGACTCGAACCCAGGACCTACTGATTAAAAGTGGCTTCAGATCGGACAGGGACGAACGCGTCCGAACACGATCTTCGCCGCAAAGCCTTGCATTTTAAGGCTTTCCGTGTTCAATGTGGTTCGACGTTGTTCTGAGGTGTTTTCTGATCTTGGAACCCATACGGAACCCACGGGCCGATAAGTAGGCCGAACATCAGTAGGTTGAACCATGCCTCGCAAGCGCCTGACCGACAGCTTCTGCAAGTCCGTCACCGTCGATGAACGCACCGACTATCAGGATGATGCGGTCCGCGGCCTGGCGCTTCGTGTCTCCCCGAACGGAACGAAGACGTGGAACGTCGTCTTCACGCGAGAGAGCGACAGCGCCAAGCAGCGCGTGAAGCTTGGCCGCTATCCAGCCATGACACTGGAAAAGGCGCGCACCGCCGCGCTCAAGATGGTGACGGCAGTTTCGGAGGGCGACGATCCATCCGAGGAGAAGCGCAACCGGCGCGACGCCATGACGGTCGAGGCGTTGGGCGGGCTCTACATCGAAAAGTACGCGAAGCGGAACAAGAAGACATGGCCCGAGGACGAGCGCCTCCTGAAGGTCGAGGTCTATCCCGCGATCGGCAAGATGAAGGCGCTCGCCGTGAAGCGCCGCGACGTGCTCGACATCATCGAGGCGAAGGCGGACGCGGGCTACATGGCGCAGTCGACACAGATCCTCGCCGTTGTGCGGAAGATGTTCAATTGGGCCGTAGATGGCGAGCATATCCCCGCATCGCCAGCGGCCGGCATCAAGCCGCGCGGAAAGGCCGTCCGCCGCGACCGCGTCCTGACCAGTGGCGAACTGCGGACGATCTGGAATGCTCTCACCGGCGCCGCGCTCTCCGAACCGACGCGCAATGTGATCCGCCTCCTCTTCCTAACTGGACAGCGCAGCGGTGAAGTCTGCGGCATGGTGCGCGGCGAGATCGACGTCGACAGGCGGGTGTGGTCCCTCCCCGGCCGGCGAACGAAGAACGGCGAGCCGCACGTCGTGCCGTTGTCCGACGCGGCATTCGAGATCGCCGAGCGGGCTCTCGCCGAAGCCGGCGAAGAGAATGACGCACCGCTATTCACGCGCATCGGCGAGCCGATCGAGAGCAACGCCATCGCCAAGGCGGTCAGGCTGAAATTGCAGCTCGCCGACGGTCACTGGACGCCGCACGATATTAGGCGAACCGTGGCGACAGGCATGGCCGAGATTGGCGTCGCGCCCCATGTCGTCGAGGCCGCGCTCAATCACGTGTCGGGCTTCAAGGCAGGCGTTGCGGGCACCTACAATAGGCATCGCTACGAGCACGAGAAGCGCCGTGCGCTCGACATGTGGGCGGAACGGCTCGACGCAATCGTGACGGGACGCGCCGCCGTTGTGGCGCCCCTACGCAGGAGGGAGCCGGCATGACTCAGTCCAGTGTCGCTCGATTGGCATTCGGGATCATGGCGAACGAAGCGGTGAAGCACGCGAGCGATGCTCGCGCCCGTAACGACACGATGTCCGCGGTGATGTTCCAAGAAATCGCCGAAATGATGATCGCTGCGGGGCAGGACCTGGCATCGCCTCTCAGCGAGGTCTTAAAAGACCGCCAGCAGACCAACGCGATCGGTAAGAATGTGGAGTTCAGGCAACGCAGGACGCTCCTAGTCGCGCTGGCGATGTGGGAGATGGAAACCGCGGGCGTTACCCGCCATGCAGCATGCAAGACGGTGTGCGATCTAGCCCATCGGCGCGACGGTTCCGAAAGGGCAAGAAGTGCGGCGAAGGAACTCGCAAGGCACCTTCCGGAGCGTGTTGAAGACTTTGGCAGGTCTCCTACTTGCAGAGATTCTTACCTGAACTTGACGATGATCAGAGATGCGCTGCGAACTCAAACCGAAGGCGGGGCGGAACCGCCGTCCGGACTTGTCCGCTGGGCGTTAGCTCGAATGTTCGGAGGTTGGAGAGAACTGGGGCAACGTCGGGAGGATCGGATCGCAACGCTGCGGACATGTTTCAATTCACCCGCTTCACGCCCTCTTGCCACCGTTGATCTGAACGCTCTAGGTCGCGATCTGCTCTCATCCTACGTCGCGGAAGTTCGAACCCCCTTCTGAGTTCCGCGCATCCTGCCGCATCCTCCGCCGCGAACATGTAGGAAGCGGAGCGGACGAATGCGCATTCTCACTGTTAAAGACACCTGCGCCAAGATCGGCAAAGGTCGAACGAAGTTGTGGGAGCTAACGAAGGACGGTCGGTTTCCCAAGCCGGTCAAGATCGACTGCGGCATTGGCTACGTCGAGCACGAGGTCGATGCATGGATCGCCGCTCGCATCGCCGAGCGGGACCAGGAGCGCGCAGCATGAGCGCCCCCGATCCGCGCCTTCTAACCCACGCGATCCGACAGGCGGTCGAAGCGCTCGACGACATCCGGGGAGCGATCCGCGCTGCCGAGCGGCAGCTCCTGCAGCCCGGCGACGACGCGGTCGCCGTCGCAACGGGCACAGCGCGGGTGCTCGCTGTCATTGGCCGGGTCGTCGAGGCAGAACTCGGCGAACTGGAAAAAATCCTCGCGGCGGATGCGCTGCTATGACCGCCGTCCCGCTTTCCCCGGCCGCGCACGCAGAGGCCGTCGCCTGGCTTAGGGCGAACTGGTCAACGGTCAGCCGGCCGATCGTGCCGGCGATCCGCGACCATTGCGGATGCGGCTCGATCGAGGCTGTCGCGATCCTGCGCGAGGTAAGCCCGCACACACGGAGAGACGCCACATGAGCGGCCGCGATTGGGACAAGGCGCGCTCGCGCTCTCGCGTCGCTCGGCAGGGCGCCGAGGCCGTCGGCCGGCCCGGCAAGGGTGCCGCCGCCGAGGCCGCCGCCGCCGAGATGATCGTGAAGCTCTTGCGCTGCCGCTGCGGCCATCGCGGTCGCGTCCAGCTGCCGGCGGCGATGCTCGCCGGGCGCAAGTTCAAGTGCCGGCAGTGCGGGCGAGTTCTCAGATGAGTTCGGCCGCCCGCAAGTGGTTGGCGCGCCTCCATGTGAAGGGCGCGGCGGCAAGGCTCGTCCTCGGCGTCCTGGCGGAGGCGGCGGACAAGGACGGTCGCTGCAACCTGTCGCAAGCGGTCATCGCCCAGCGGGCCGGGCTGGGCGAACGCACGGTTCGCGACACGCTGAACGCGGCCGAGACATCCGGCCTCATCCGCCGAGAGCATCGAAGCGCGGGCGGCAAGACGGGCAGGATCGCCGATCTGATCCACTTGGCCATGATCGAAACGGTCGTGGTGCAACCGGCAAATTCTGCCGGTAACGAATTGGGTGCAACCGGCAATTCCCGCCGGTTACGATCCCTGGTGCAACCGGCAGAATCTGCCGTTGCCCCATTCTTCGGACCCGATCCGAAAAACGCAACGGAATCAACGTCTCGCGCGCGCGTGGACGTATATACTACTTCTCCGGGAGAGATTCAGCCTCGAACATCTGGCAGAGTGTGGCTCGAAAAGCGTCTCGGCTCATGGCGGGCTCGTGTTCGCCTTGACGGGGTTGACCTCGACCTAGGCCGCCACCCGACGGAAGCCGAAGCGACGCGCGCCCTTGAAGGCGCGCTCGCGGACATCGCGCACGCCTCCGCCAAGCCTTCCGGCGAACCACGCCAACCTCAAAAGAATCACTCTGTCCTCGACGTAGCAGGACTTGGCGCTGCCCTTCCGGATACGTTCTCGCGCGCATGGCGCGAGCGCTACAGCGGGCCGATCGTCATGCCGTGGGACCGCGCTTCGCGCGCGGTCCACGACGCACCGCCCATAGATCCCACCGACGATCTGGACCGACCGAACGCATACCGCCTTGCGAAGGATGGTGGTTGAATGTCCCCTGTCCCCGTCGCGTCCCCCGTTTTCGTCCCCGGGAATTGTCCCCGAGAGAGAGGTGAAGCATGAGCGACGAGCCTGAGAAGACCGACGAGGAAGTCATGCGCGGCGTCCTGAAGGGGCTGTACGGCTCCAGCCCCAGCGTCACGGTCGAGACAAGGCGCAGTCGGCAGGGCAGGCCTCGCCCGGTCGTCGAGGTCGAAGCCAAGCCGATCCCGCTCAGCGAAGGCGGCGACGATTCGTTCGTCGTCACCTTCACGGCGGTCCTGCCAGACGGCAAACGGCTACGCCTCCAGAGCGTGCGCAGCCCGGTGACCGTCGACCACAAGACCATCATCCGCGACTATGAAACGGAAGGGCGGGAGGTCCGGTGGATCGGAAAGCGACCCGAGGAGCACGAAGACGAGTGAGCGATCGCAGAAAGGTTGCCGCGCCGCCCTTAGCGCCGACCGTCGCCGACGTCCGCGTGTTGTGGACCGCCGGCGGGATCGCCCGTCGGCTCGGCTGCTCTCCCGACTTCGTCAGAACCGTCCTGATGGAAACGCCGGGCTGCCCGATTCACCGGATCGGCGGCAGGATCTACGCCGTCGAGGATGCGCTCCTGGCGTGGATGCGAGATCCAAACCCATCGTAGCCCATTCCGCCGCGCGCAACCGTGTCGCGCGAGGCCGTGCGCATCGGCCATACCATTGCGATGCGCTTCTGGCCTTTTCGAACAGCACCCATCGAGACGAAAGCGGCGACCCTCGCCGAGCCGGACGCCGAGCTTTTCGAACTTTTCACCGGCATCGCTCCGGGGAGCCTCGCCGTTTCCGCCGGAACCGCGCTCACCGTTCCCGCCGTCAGCGCCGCGGTGCGCGCGATCTCCGAGGCCGCCGCCAGCCTCGACATCTTCGTCGAGCGCCGAGATGGCGGGAAGTGGGTAGCCGATGACGAGCACCCGGCCGCCGTGCTTCTGCACGGCTTCGTCAACGATTGGACGGCGGGTTTCGAATTCATCCGCGACCTCGTCGCCCAAGCGCTGACCAGCGACCACGGCGGGCTGGCATGGGTGAACCGCGTCGAGAGCCGCCCCGTCGAGATCCTGCACTACAGGCCGGGAACCATCAGCGTCGAGTACCCGGACGAAACCCTAGAGCCGACCTATCGCCGGGGCGGGACAGTGATCCCCGCGGCCGACGTGATCCACCTGCGCAGCGCTTTCTCGAAAAGCCCGCTCACCCTCGCCCGCGAGGCGATCGGTGCGGCGAAGGAAATGGAAAAGCACGCCGGGCGGTTGTTCAAGAACGGGGCGCGGCCCGGCGGCGTGATCGAAATTCCGAGCGGCGTTTCCGAGCCCGTGCTGGCCCGGCTGAAAGCGGGATGGAAGGCCGCCCATGAGGGAGCGGACAACGCCGGCAAGACGGCCGTGCTGCACGCCGGGGCGAAGTTCAGCACGATCGCGCTGAAGTCGACCGACGCCGAGTTCCTCGCGAACCGCAAGTTCCAGATCGCCGAGATCGCCCGGGCGTTCCGCGTGCCATTGCAGATGCTCTACGAGCTCGATCGCGCGACCTGGTCCAACGCCGAGCAGATGGGCCGCGAGTTTCTCACCTACACCTTGGAACCCTGGCTTCGCGCACTGGAGGCGGCGCTCACCCGCGCGCTGATAGCGCCGGAAGAGCGTGCCCTTCGCCGCATCCGCTTCGACCGCGACGACCTGACCCGCGCCTCGCTGACCGAACGCGCGACGGCGATCAACTCGCTTCGCGCCTCGGAAGTGCTTTCCGCCGACGAGGGCCGCGATTGGCTCGACCTGCCGCCACGCGCCGACGGCAAGGGTGGCTCCTACGAAAACCCGAACATCACCGTGAAACCAACCGCTCCGGAGAAGGTGGCCGCGTGATGGACAGGCTCTTCATCGAAACCAAGATCCTTTCCGATGACGCCGGCGCCGTTTCGGGCATCGCCTGGAAATGGAAAGAGCCCGATCGAATCGGAGACATGATCGAGCCGGGCGCCTTCAAGTCGGCAAAGATGCCGATCCCCTTGCTCTTCGGCCACGATTTCAACGATCCCGTCGGCGCGATCGACACCGCAACCGAAAAGGCGGACGGCCTCCACATCGCCGGCAAGCTGCTGGTCGACGATGTTGCCCGTGCTCGCGAAGTCCGCAGCCTGGTCAAGGCCGGCGCGGTGCGTGGTCTCTCGATCGGCTTCATCACGAAAAAGGCAACCGCCCGAAAGGGCGGCGGGCGGACGATCACGGCGCTCGAGCTGCTCGAGGTGAGCCTTGTCACAATCCCGATGCATCCCGGGGCGCGCGTCACCAGCGCGAAGGATGCGCTCCAGGCCATAGCGATCGCCGAGGCCATCAACCGCGCGACGGCCGCGCTCAGCACAGGAACTGCGAAATGACGAAGCACGTCATGAAATCCGCGCTGCTCGCCAGCGCAGCCATCCTCACCATGAAGGGCGACGATGATGATCCGGTCGCCCTTGTCACCAAGGCGGTAACCGACTTGCAGAAGACGGTCGACGAGCGGCTGAAGGCCGTCGAGACGAAGGCCGGCGAGATCGAAAAGCGCACCGACACCAAGGCGCTCGTCGACCGCATGGACAAGATCGAGGCGCGCGCCAAGCGGCCGGCCGGCGAGGACAAGCCCGAGCCGACCGAGGAACGGAAGGCGTTCACGTCGTACCTTCGCCACGGCGACCGTATGCCCGACGAGGAGCGCAAGGCGCTGACCATCGCGAATGACACCTCGGGCGGCTACTTGGCGCCTTCCGAATTCCAGGCCGAGATCGACAAGAACCTCGTCGAGATGTCGCCGATCCGCCAGGCGGCCCGCGTGTCGAGCACGTCGGCCGGCGAGGTGATCCTGCCCAAGCGCACCGGCACGCCGACCGGCTCGTGGGTGGGTGAGACCGAGGATCGCCCCGAGACGGGCAGCACCTACGGGCAGACTGAAGTGGCGATTCACGAGATGGCGGCCTATGTCGACGTCAGCCTGAAGCTGCTCGAAGACAGCGCGGTCAACATCGAGGCGGAAGTCGCCTTCGACCTCGCCGAGGAATTCGGCCGCATGGAAGGCGCCGCCTTCGTCGACGGCGACGGCTTCAAGAAGCCGACCGGCTTCGTCAACGGCGGCCTGTCCTACACGCCGAGCGGCAACTCCTCGACGCTCGGGTCGGCGCCGGCGGACCTGCTGATCACGCACCTCTACAGCATGAAGGCGGCGTATCGGAACCGCGGCGTGTGGGCGATGAACGGGTCGACGCTCGCCGCCATCCGCAAGCTGAAGGACGGCACCACCGGGATCTACCTCTGGCAACCCGCCTATGCCGCCGGCCAGCCCGAGACCATCCTCGGCCGCCCCGTGATCGAAGTCCCCGACATGGACGACATCGGCTCGGCCGCGGTCCCGATCGCCTTCGGCGACTTCATGGCCGGGTACAGGATCTTCGATCGCGTCGGCATGTCGATCTTCGCCGACCCGTACACGCAACGGAAGAACGGCCTGGTCCGCTTCCACGCCCGCAAGCGCGTCGGCGGCGCGGTGCGCCGGACGGAAGCCATCAAGCTCATCAAGTGCGCGACCTCCTGACGGGGGCCGCGCACCGTCACCCGGAACGCAACCGCGCACAGAAGGAACCGTCACCATGCGCGACCACGCGAACAACATCACCATCCGACCGGTCATCGCGCCGGCCGCAAATACCGATTTGGGCACGACGGCACTGGTCGGCACGGTCATCGACCGCGCCGGCTACGAGACGCTGACCTACGCCATCGTCACCGGCACGCTCAGCGACGCCGACGCGGTCTATGTCGTGTTGCTGGAAGAAAGCGACAACGACAGCTCGAACTTCACCGCCGTCGCCGACGCCGATCTGATCGGTACCGAGGCCGCGGCCGGTTTCACGTATGCCGACGACGGCGAAACCCGGAAGCTCGGCTACATCGGCAACAAGCGCTACACGCGCCTGACCATCACGCCGACGACGACCGCTCAGTCTGGCAACTCGCCCATCGCCGCCATCGCCATCCTCGGCCGCCCGCACTCGGCTCCCGTGAGCTGATCAACGTCGTCGCCCGGGGCGCGCCGACACGCGCCCCCGCGCCGCGCTCTTTCGGAGGTCAGCATGTCGGTTGTGGTGCAAACGTCTGCGACGAATCGGCGACTGACGACGGTCGCTGCGCTGAAGGCTGAACTCGACGTCACCACCGGCGCCGACGACGCCTATCTCGCCGCCCTCGTTGACCAGGCGAGCAACGCGGTGCACGATTGGTGCGGCCGTGCCTTCGCGGTCGAGACCGTCCGGGAAACGATCGAACTGCCGATCGCGAACCCGTCGATCCTTCCCGCCCGCTGGCCCTTGGTCGCCGTGGTCAGCGCCACGGCCGACGGCGGGGCATTCGACATCGCCGATGTCGAAAGCGACGACGGCGCCTGTCTCGCCTATCGCCTGGACGAAGACGGCGAGCGGCTCGACTGGCCCGCCGGCGAACTGGTCATCACCTACCAGGCCGGCTATGCGCTGCCCGGCGAGCCCGGCCGGACGCTGCCCCATGCCGTCGAGCGGGCCGCGCTCATCCTCGCCAAGGGCTACGCCGCTGCCCGCGGCCGCGATCCTCTCATTCGCTCAGAGACGGTCGAGGGCGCCGGCTCGACGGACTATTTCGCCGGCACCGTTTCCGACCTTCCCCCTGAAGTCGAGGCGCTGCTCACCCACTACCGCAAGCTCTCATACGGATGACCGCCATGTTGAACCCCGGCGACTATAGCCTTTGCGACCTCGCCATCACGTCCGCGCTCTCCGGCGTGGCGCAGACGCCGATCCAGAACCTGGAGGGCATCCTCGCCGCCACGATCGAGGCGAAACTGTCCTATGGTAGCGGCGGGACCAGCCTGAAGGCCTACGTACAGACGACGCTCGACGACGGCCAGACGTGGGTCGATATCGCGTCCTTCGCCTTCACGACGTCCAGCGCGACGAAGCTGATCAACCTCTCCGGCCTCACGCCGAAGACCACGGCCGTCACGCCGAGCGACGGCTCGTTGACCGACGACACCTGCGTCGACGGCATCCTCGGATCGGCCCTCAGGGTGAAGCTGACCAGCGTCGGCACCTACGCCAACACCGTCTTCAGCGTGAAGGCGAGCGTGCGTTGAACCAACTGCTCGCCCAACTCGACAGGAGGCTCGCCCGCCGCGGCGAGGACGTGTTCCTCCGGCGCACCGTCGGTACGTCGAATCGCTCCTATGTCGAGGCGCGCATCCCGGCGATAGTTCGGGCGCTCACGGTCGAGCAACTCATCGGCAACATCACCCAGCAGAACTATGTGCTGATCATCAGCCCGACGCACCTCCTGCGCCAGCAGTGGCCCGGCGGGAAGACGCCGGCAGCGACCGGCGGGCTCATCGACCCGACCGACTACCGCCTGCCCACCACGTCCGATGTCGTGTTTCTCCGCGGTGCGCAGAAGGCGATCCAGCGCGTCGCGCCCGTCTTCGATAGCGGCGAGTGTGTCCGCATCGAACTGAACGTGCTCGGGTAGCGCCGATGCCGTCCCGCCCCGCCCGCATCTGCGCCTGCGGCCACCGCGTCCCGTCCGGCCAGCGCTGCGCCTGTCAGCAAGCCAGGGAGCGCGACCGCCCGTCCGCCCGCCAGCGCGGCTATGACACCGGGTTTGAGAAGGCGGCCAAGGCGTTCCTCGCCGATCCCGGCCATGAGCGTTGCGCGTGCGGCAAGCCTGCCGTGCTGGTCCGCCACAAGATCAGCATCCGCAAGCGCCCCGATCTCAGGATGGACCGATCGAACTGGCTTCCTGGCTGCAGGTCGTGCAACGCGCGCGACGCCCGCGCCGACCAGCGCGACCCGGGGGTGGTCGCCGACTTTGGGCCCGGGGGGCGGGACCGTTCGGGGCAGCAGCGCGAGAAAATTTCGAATCCGACCAGCTTTTTCGCCTCCGAGCCCGATTCGGGAGGGAAGGCACGATGACGGCAGGCCGGAAGCCGAACCTGAAGGCGATCGACGGCGGCCTGAAAGGTGCGCCTCGCACGCCCGATCACATCCCGGCAGACATGGCCGGCGAGTGGAAAACGATCGCCGCCGACCTCGCGCGGCGGAAGCTCCTCACGTCGGCAATGCTGGGGCTGCTGTCGACCTACATCATCGCGTTGTGGAGCGCCCGACAAGCGCAGGCGGCGATTGCGAAGCATGGCGTGCTGGTCAAGGGCGCGCACCAGGCGCTGAAACCGAACCCGGCCAACGGGCTCCTCTCGAAATCGCTGGAGGCGGTCGCCCGGTTGGGCGCGGAACTCGGCATCTCGCCGGCCGCAAGGTCGAAAGCCAATTTCTCCCCGACAGGAGCTCCAGCCGATGACGGTGCGCCGCCCGACCTGGATTTATGACGGCACGGTGATCGACGACCCGTTCGGCTACGGCGAGCGGGCAGTCGACTTCCTCCGCCGCCTCCGCCACCCGAAATCGCGCCTGCCCGACCAGGCGTTCGATCTGCCGTTCTTCTGGGAGCGGATCGTCCGACGCATCTATGGGCCGTGCGACGGCAAGGGCCGGCGGCTGGTCAAGACTGTGTTCGTCCTCCTGCCACGCGGTGCGCGCAAGACGACGCTCGGCGCCGGCCTGTCTCTGCTGCACACGTTCGGCTACGAGCGCGCAACCGGCGGCCAGGCGCTCGCTGCGGCCTCGGCCGAGGATCAGGCAACCATTGCCTTCGACGAGGCACTGGCGATCACCAAGGCGACGCCATGGCTCGCCAAGGTGGCGAAGCCGACGGAATCGACCCTCCTCCTCGAGCATCCGAAGACCGGTTCCGTGTTCCGGGCGATCTCGTCGGACGGCGCGGCCCAGCTCGGCAAGACGCCCAACTTCGTCCTCGCCGACGAGTTGATCGCGTGGAAGAACCGCGAGCTGTGGAAGGCGCTGCGCACCGGCCTGGTCAAGGTCGCCGGCTCGCTACTCATCGTCATCACGCAAGCCGGCCGCGGGCAGGAGAACCTCGCGTTCAAGATGCTGGAATACGCCCGCAAGGTCGATGCGGGCGAGATCGACGATCCCGGGTTCCTCCCCGTTCTGTTCGAAATGGCGGCCGATGCCGATTGGCGAGACGAGCGCCTGTGGCACCTGGTCAACCCCGGCCTCGCCGAAGGCTTCCCCGACCTCGACGGCCTGCGCCAGCTCGCCCGTGAGGCAGCGGAGCGCCCCGCCGATCGCGACGACTTCCGGCAATTCAATCTGAACGTCTGGCTCGACCATAGCGCTTCGCCCTTCGTCGACATGGGTGTCTATGACGAAGGCGCCGGGCCCGTGGACCTCGACGAGCTTGAAGGCGAGCCGTGTTGGATCGCCGTCGACATGGGGCTCACCACGGACCTCACGGCCGTGGTGGCGTGCTGGCGCGACGGCGAGGACGGTTTCCAGGTCGCGGCGTGGTTCTTCTGCCCGGCCGACAACCTTCAGGGCCGCGCCGATCGCGACGGCGTGCCGTACCCACATTGGGCCGATCTCGGCTTCATCATCCCGACGCCGGGCAACGTCACCGACTATTCCGCCGTCGAGCAGCACATCCGCGGGCTCGTCGACCGCTTCAACGTGCAGGAGATTGTCGCCGACCCGGCTTATGCGCAGTCCGTCATCACGCCATTGACGGCCGACGGCCTGCCGACCGCGACCATGCGGCAGGGCTGGATCACGATGGCGCCGGCCGTGAAGGAGTTGGAACGCGCCATCGTCGGCCGCCGCTTCCGCCACGGCGGCAATCCGGTACTGCGTTGGAACTTCGACAACGTCGCGATCGAGACGGACAAGGCCGGCAACCGCATGTTCCACAAAGGCAGGTCGAAAGACCGCATCGACGGGGCCGTGGCGAGCGCCATGGCCGTGGCGCGCTGCGCCGCCGGGGACGCCCGATCGGCCTACGAATCCGACGAGTGGTCCGACGACGACGGGTGGTTCTGATGCTGGCGATCACGGAAACCGTCCGCATCCTGCGCTCCGTCCAGGCGGCGACTGACGAGCGACTACGGCGCCTGCGGCGTCAACGGCTTGAAGAAGCCATGTCGAAGCGACGGACGCTCAATAAGGAACGTCGTGCTCACCTGATACGGACGGCGGCCGACATCCTTAGGCGCGGCGTCGCTTCGAAGTTCGAATTCGAAGCGTCCTGCCGGCATGGATTGCGCGGCGGTCTCTGCCTTGAGGGCTGGGGCTGGTCGGACGCCGACGCTGTTGCAGCGGATGTCGTGGCCGCGGCACTGGCCCAGATCGGCGCGGTGCGGCCGACCTGGTACGAGGGCCAACCGGAATGGACGCAACCGGCGCACTCGCCGATCGAGCGCGTGTTCTGCGAGCGGTGCGGGACGAAGATCCCGGACACGCGCGGGGAAAACGCGGGGACCGCTACTCGCTTCTGTTCAGACCTATGCCGCGCTGCTGCCAGCACCGACCGTCACAGGCGCATGATCAGTCTCTTCGACGGCGCGGAGCGTGAGGCTGTTCGCGCCGCCCTGAAATCCCAAAGGAAGGCAGTGGCCGCGGATGCGCGCGTTCGCGTCTGCGAGGGATGCGGGAACACCTACGAGAACGGGGACAGCAAGTCGCGGTTCTGCTCTCGCGCTTGCGCCAATAGGAACAACTCGACTGTCGTCGAGCGCAAGTGCGAGTGCTGTGGGAAGCCCTTCGTCGCCAGTCGGCCCGGGGGGAGGTATTGCTCTCGCGCCTGCGTCAACCGGGAATACAAGGTCAGAAAAGCCGCCACCTCGGCGGCTCGCGCCTGCCTGAACTGCGGGAAGGCGTTCCGCGCTCATGATCCGGCTACCCGCTTCTGCAACCTCGTCTGCGCCGCGGCCTACAACCACGACAAGCTTCAGGATCTGACTTGCGAGACGTGCAAGACCCGGTTCCGCCCCCGAGGCCCATTCGATCGGCGCCGCTTCTGCTCCAAGCGATGTCAGCCCGGCGCCATCGCCGCGATGACCACCGACACGCCACCCCTGGCGCCCGACCACCTGGAGCCGGTGGCGAGTGCGTTCCGGTGCGACGAGACCGGATAAACGTTGCGCAGCTTCGGCCGGTTATCTCTGCACGCCGCTCAGCAGGCGGTGATCATACCGTTGCCGGGTCGCGTCACAGTCGGGGAATAGTTTACTGTGCCAATGGTCGGACACAGGCCAGCAATTGCTTTTCTGATCTTCGTGGGCTACGCCGGACTAAAATGGACGGCGTGGGAACTCATGGGATATTGGGAGGCGCTGCCGCAGGAGTGCCCGCCAGCACATGCGGTAGATACCAAAATTGAGGTTGTGTACCGGGTAGTACATTCCGACCCGCCTCAAAAAGGACATTTCGAGTCTTACGCGAAGCAGGGGAAGAAGGCTCCCCCGGGCGTCGATGACTGTTCCTGGGCGTCCTGCTCACTCTGCACTTGCATCGACAAGATGCGCAATTTTGCAGGTCTGCCCAAGGTACGAGCTCGCGGGCCGTGCTTTGTTGCTACACTGGCGATCCCCGCGGGCGCGGGCAAATCTGTGGCGAAGGGTAAGCATATCGATTTCTGGATGTTCGACACATTCGATCCCGTCGCAGCGACGGTAGCGGTTGAGGCTGTGTGATGGCTGTCCATCGCAGGTCAGCGATTTTCGATGCCACGCTTGTCTACCTCGACGAGCCACAGATCATTACGCTGATTTCTCAGAAAACGAGGATCGTTGCGGTCGCAATTCCCTACGGCAATCCGGAAGCGTCCATGTTCCTCGCAACAACGGCGACGGATAAGGATTGGAACAAGTACCTCTCGGGTACCGTTGATCTTCGGTATCTTTTCACTTTTCCTACTGTCCGGGTGCAATACTTTTTCGACCTTCACACAATGAAGGACAAGAAAGTGATGATGACGCCTTGGGAGGGGGAGATCGATGAGAAATATTTGCCTCTCCCGCGGTTCTTCTCAACAAATCACACCGAAGAGTATAAAGTCGACGATCGAGCTACGGACACCGAGCAGCTCCTGATCGACGGCGAATGGGAGCTTCAGGACTTCGGCCAGTTTCAGCAGAAATATGCTGACATCTACGCTTTCATCATTGCAACCGACACCTGGAAGTCGGCTGGAGCCACCCAAGCGGCAAAGCGGCGGGTGAAAGACGCATTCCTGGATCGTCCCTTCCGAGGCGGGTTCAGCTACGTACACCTCTTTCGCGATTTGAACGACAACGTGCCAAGAGCCGATCAGCTCAACCTCAGCAAGATCAAATACGCATCTCCTGGGCATGTGGAGATCTATGGAAAAGAGGAGGTGTTCGACCACCTCCACAACATCATTCCGAACTTCCTCCACAAGCGCGAAAAGCTCTCTGAAGCCTATCGTGTGTTCCATAAGTACCTGTCAGAAAATCACTATTTCAAGATCGACGGGCATCAGTACCCAAAGAACGATCCCACAGAGAAATACATGAAGGCACGGTCCAAGGAGTTGGCCGAGGAGATGCTCGCTCCGGACTTCGATGCCGTTTGGGAACTCACCGAAAAGAACGCGCTGGTTGCCGCGAAAGTCGTCTTGTCGTTTTACCGTCGACTGAATGACGCCGCGACCTATTTCGCGCAGGGTCGCATCGCCTACGGCGACTGATCAGTCGGTGTCACCGTAGTAGAACACTGGCGTCCCGGTCGGCGTGTCGAAACGGCAGGCAGTGACCGCCATCCGCGTCGCCAACGTCCCCGCCGCCGAGCCCGAAGGCGGACAACACGCGGACAAACCCCGGACATTTGCGGGACGACCCGCCTTCGGCTTAGCGGCGGACGCCTATTGCCAGGCTGGCGATTCGGGGGCATTCTCAGCGCACCCGGTGACGGCGCCAACCGCCACCGGGCACTTGCCACCAGAAGCCATTGCAGGGCCTCGCAGTGACCGAATCCCCTATAACATTCCCGTCTCGGCCGTCGCCAGCGCTGCCATTGGCTTCCCCAACCTTTGGAGAAGACCATGCAATCGAACGTCGTACAGTTCCCACCATCTCGGCGGGGCCGAACCTTCGCTCCTGAGTTCGTACTGTTCGAAGGGCACCGCCGCCGCCAGTGGACCGTCGCCGAGCGCGCGGCCGACGGCGCCGTGATCTACCATACCGTTTTCCGAGGCCGTCACAGCGAGGCCGTCGCCATGTCGCGCCACATGGCACAGGCTGAAGCACGGCAAGCACGCTGGATGGAAACGCTCGCCGCCGACCCGCTCGGTCGCGCCTACCTCGCCCTGTCGCCCGAGACGCGCGCAGCGATGATTCAGATCTTCGCCTCGATTGACCGCGCGGAGATTCGAGCATGAACGCGCCTCTGACCCGCCGCGCCGCCCTTGCCGGTGCAATAGCCGTTCCCGCCGCTGCCGTGACCGTAGGAGCCGCGCCAGCCGCGCCGGATCCACACGCCCGCCTCGCCGCTGCCATCGCCGAGATGAAGGCCGCCGCCATGGCGGTCGACCCAACCATCACGCGATGGTCAACCGCCGTCGCCGAGGATGGCGACCTGACGTGCTCCTTCATGCTCGCCGGCCTGAGGGGAGACGCACGATGAACGCGCCCGCCAACTTTCCGCTGCCGTATGAAGGCGAGCAGCCGAACGACGCCGTCGCGCAGGTACTAGCGCGGCTCCGTGTCGTCGGCCACGTGCTGGAGCAATCCGTCACCGCCGGCATGACGGCCGACGTTGTGTCGGACATCCGATCGGTCTTGCTCGACGTCGAGGACGACCTTGCGCCGATCCTCGCCTTCCTGAACAAGCTCGAAAGCCCGGACACGATGAACCGCTATCGTGCGGCCCGGCGAGAGGTTATCGCCGCCAGCGCGGCGACACACCCCCTCCTCTAGGGCCTACCGCCGGACTGATTCCCCGCCCTATCAAAGCCGCTCCGGAAACGGGGCGGCTTTTTCGCACCCAGGAACCCATACGGAACCCAAACGCATTTCCGGCCGAAACATAAGTAGCCGATCCTCGATAAATTGTTGTTATTATTGGAATTTTTGGTGAGCGCAGTGGGACTCGAACCCACGACCTACTGATTAAAAGTCAGTTGCTCTACCGGCTGAGCTATGCGCTCCCCGCGGCACGCAGCCCCGGAAAATGCCGCGGACCATAGGGAGAGTGCCATCGGCGGTCAACCGAAAAAGGGCATCGGCGAGACCGCGGAGCCACGCTTGTCGGCCGGGCGTCCTCCAGGTGTGCCGTCGCCGCGCGCCCTCCCCGACCGGGACCATTGCCGCGCCGCGATATCGCTCGTGCGCTCCGTTCGCTCGGAACCATCGGCAATGGCGACCGTTCCCAAGCCAGGGACATTCACAGAAAGAGGACATCTCCGATGAAAAGACAACTGTCCGGGATTTGCGCCGTAGCCCTCTCGGCCGGCCTCGCTTTCACCACCGCCGCTCCGCTCGCCGCCGCGCCGCTTTCGGTCGGAAACATCGAGCGCAGCAACGGCGTCATTCGCGTCCAGGTGGACCCGAACCCCATGGTCCGGCCGGAAACCGTGCGGCCCGACTCCGGGGCCAGGATGGCCCAGCGCGATTGGCGTCGCGACCGGCGCGATCATCGCGGCGGCCGCGATTTCCACCGACGCGGCAACAACTACTACTTCAACGGCCATCGCGGCTATCGTCATCACCGGCCCGGCTACCGCGAGTTCAACGGCTGGTGGTTCCCGGCGGCCGCCTTCATCGCCGGCGCGATCATTTCCGGAACGACGAACCAGGCGCCGGTCGTTCGCGGCGGCAGCGCTCATGTGAGGTGGTGCTACGATCGATACCGGTCTTACCGGGCTTCGGACAACACATTCCAGCCCTACAACGGGCCGCGGCGCCAGTGTTACTCGCCATACGACTGACGGACGAGGCGTGACGGAGAAGCGCCGGGGGCCGCGACGCCGGCTCCGGCGAACGGTCAGGCGGTCAGCGTCCGCCTGACCGCCTCCTTCCACCCTCGGATCCGGCGCCGGCGCTCGGCTTCAGCCATTGACGGCTCGAACCTGCGGTCGAGCGACCACGAGCGCGAGAACGCGTCCATGCCCGGCCATATCCCCGCCCGCGAACCCGCCAGCCACGCGGCCCCCAGGGCCGTCGTTTCGAGGATCGTCGGCCGGTCGACCGGCGCATCGATGATGTCGGCGAGGCGTTGCATGGTCCAGTCGGAGGCGACCATGCCGCCGTCGACGCGCAGCACCGTGTTCCCCGCCGCGTTCTTCCAGTCCTTCTTCATCGCCTCGAGAAGGTCGCGGGTCTGGAAGGCGACCGATTCGAGCGCGGCGCGGGCGAACTCGGCCGGTCCGGAATTGCGTGTCAGGCCGAAGATCGCACCGCGCGCCTCGGCGTCCCAATAGGGGGCGCCCAGCCCGACGAAGGCCGGCACGAGGTAGACGGACTGGGTCTCGTCCGCCCTCGCCGCGAGTTCACCGCTCTCCTGGGCCTTGGCGATCACCTTGATGCCGTCGCGCAGCCACTGCACGGCCGCGCCGGCGATGAAGATCGAACCCTCAAGCGCATAGGTTACCTTGCCGTCCAGGCGATAGGCGATCGTCGTCAACAGGCGGTTCTTCGAGCGGACCATGTCCTCGCCGGTGTTCAGCACCGCGAAGCAGCCGGTTCCATAGGTCGACTTGACCATGCCCGGCCGGAAGCACGCCTGGCCGATGGTCGCAGCCTGCTGGTCGCCGGCGATGCCGAGCACGGGAACGGCCGCGCCCAGGATCGCCGGATCGGTCGCGCCGAAATCCGCGGCGCAGTCGCGCACGTCCGGCAACATCCGCCGCGGAACGCGCAGGATTTTCAGCAATTCGTCGTCCCATGCCTGCTTCGCGATGTTGTACAGCAGCGTGCGCGAGGCATTGGTCGCGTCGGTAGCGTGCACCCTGCCCCCGGTCAGCCGCCACAACAGGAAGCAGTCGATGGTGCCGGCGAGCAGCTCTCCCGCTTCCGCCCGCCGCCGGGCGCCCGGGACGTTGTCGAGCAGCCAGGCGATCTTGGTTCCGGAGAAGTACGGATCGAGGAGCAGCCCGGTCTTCTTCGTGAAGGTCTTCTCGTGCCCCTGCTTCCTCAGGCGCTGGCAGAGCGGTGCGGTGCGGCGGTCCTGCCAGACGATGGCGTTGTGGACCGGCGCGCCGGTGGCCTTGTCCCAGACCACCACCGTCTCGCGCTGGTTGGTAATGCCGATCCCGGCGAGGCCGGATGCCGGGATGGCGGCCTTGGCAAGCGCGGTCTCCACCGTGGCGACGACGGTCTTCCAGATGTCCTCGGGATCGTGCTCGACCCATCCCGATTGCGGATAGTGCTGGGCGAACTCCTTCTGTCCGACGCCGACCACCCGCATGCCGGCGTCGAAGACGATCGCACGGCTCGACGTCGTGCCCTGGTCGATGGCAAGGATATGTCCGCTCACCTGGTTCCCCCTCCCGGCATTGCGCCTGCTTCCGGATCTGCTGCGGCATGCGGCGCCCCTGCCCCGCCCGCGCGCAATCCGAACTATTTCGCGCGACGAATGAGTATCAAACGAAACGCCGGCAATCCAGACCGCGGGAGGCCGCGATCGGTATCTGTGTTCGCGACGATGCCGGCGCCGGCGCTACGTCGCGGCCTCGATCAGATTGACCTCCGCTTCCGCGCACATCTTGCGGATCGACGGAATGCTGCAACGATCGGTGATGAACGTGTCGACCTGCGAAAGGTGGGCGATGCGGACGGGAGCCGTACGCTCGAACTTGGTCGAGTCGGAAACGAGGATGACGTGCCGCGCGTTGGCGATGATCGCCTGCGCGACCTTGACCTCGCGAAAATCGTAGTCGAGGACCGCGCCGTCGTGATCGATCGCGGAGGCACCGATCACCGCGTAGTCGACCTTGAACTGCTTGATGAAATCGACCGCCGCTTCGCCGACGACACCGCCGTCCGAACCGCGCACGACACCGCCGGCGATGACGACCTCGATCGACGGGTAGACGCGCATGCGGTTGGCGACGTTGATGTTGTTGGTGATCACCATCAGGCCGCTGTGATCGAGCAGTGCCTTGGACACCGCCTCGGTCGTCGTGCCGATGTTGATGAACAGCGAGGCGTTGTCGGGGATCAGCGCCGCGGCGGCGCGTCCGATGGCCTCCTTCTCCTCCGCCGCGATCTTGCGGCGGGCCTCGTATTCGACGTTCTCGATGCCCGACGGAAACAGCGCCCCGCCGTGGATCCGGGTCAGCAGGCGCTGGTCGCAGAGGTCGTTGAGATCCTTGCGGATGGTCTGCGGCGTGACGTTGAAATGCGTGGCGAGGTCGTCGACGAGAACGCGCCCCTTTGTCTTGGCGATTTCGACGATCTCGGCATGGCGCGGCGAGAGGTAAATCGGCGTATCCTCCGGTTTTCGTTTTTCCGCCATACGAAAACGAAAGCCGGGGCGTGTCAATCGATTGTGTAGCGGCGCGGGCGGTGCGGCGCCGGTGCCAGCCTACGCCAGCGACGCGGCGATTTCGGTGATCGCGGCGAATGCGGTGTCGACGTCGGCTTCCGACGCATCGAACTGGCCCACCTGGAAGCGGATGGCGACGCGGCCGTCGACGCGGGTCTGGGTGAGGTAGATGCGGCCGTCGTCGTTGATGGCATTGACCAGCGCCAGATTGTGCGCGTCGACATCGGCGAATGCGTCCGCGGGGCGGTGGCGGAAGGAGAACAGCGACAGCATCGGCGCCGTGACGATCTCGAAGCCGGGCACGGCGGCGAGCCGCGCGGCGAGGTCTTCGCTCCAGCGGACATGATCGCGGATCATGGCGCGCAGGCCTTCCAGCCCGTGGGCGCGCAGCAGGAACCACAGCTTCAGCGCGCGGAAGCGGCGGCCGAGCGGCACCGACCATTCCGAATAGTTGATGATACCGTCCCTGCCGTGGGTCTTCAGATATTCCGGCTGAATCGCCAGCGTTTTCACCAGTTTCTCCGGTTCGCGGACGAACTGGACGGAGCAGTCGAACTGGGCGCCGAGCCACTTGTGCGGGTTGAACACGATCGAATCGGCACGATCGACGCCGGTCCAGAAGTGACGGAACTCCGGGCAGATCATCGCCGAGCCGGCCCAGGCGGCGTCGACGTGGAGATAGAGCCCGTGGCGGCGGGCGACCGCCGACACCGCCTCGATGTCGTCGGTGGCGCCGACGCTGGTGCCACCGACGCAGGCGACAATGCCCGCCGGGACGAGACCGGCGGCCTTGTCTGCCTCGATGGCGCTTTCGAGCGCAGCCGGATCCATGGCGCGCAGCGGGCCTTGCGTGGGCACGCGCACGAGGTTTTCGGAACCGATGCCGGCGACCCAGATGGCGCGGTCGACCGAGGTGTGGACCTGGTCGGAGGCATAGACGCGGATCGCGGGGAAGGCGGCGAGGCCTTTGCCGTTTCCCTGCCAGTCGAGCGCGCGTTCACGCATGACCAGCACGGCGGCGAGCGTCGCGGATGAGGCCGAGTCCTGGATAACGCCTGAAAATCCGTCATTTAGCCCGAGCGCCTGGCGCAGCCAGCCAAGAACGACGGTCTCCAGTTCCGTCGCCGCCGGAGAGGTCTGCCAGAGCATGCACTGCGCCGCCATGGCGCTGACGAGATACTCGGCGACGACCGAGACGGGCGCCGCGTTCGCCGGGAAGTAGGCGAAGAAGCGCGGGTGCTGCCAGTGGGTCATGCCCGGCACGATCGTCGCCTCGAAATCGGCGAAGATCGCCTCCATCGGCTCCGCCTGCTCGGGCGGCGACGGCGCGATTTTGCCTGCGATTTCACCGGGATGCGACCGCGCCCTGACGGGCCGATCGCGCAGCGTGGCGCGGTAGTCGGCACCCCATTCCGCCGCCTTCAGCGACCACCTGCGGAAGTCGTCGGCCATGAAAATCTCCTGCTCCCGGAAAAAGCCTGCCCGCGCAGAGACTTAGCAGGAACCGCGCGTATCAGGCGTCGTCGGCTTCCAATCAACCCTCCGGGTACTCCGGAAGGCTGGAAAACGCCGACTTGAGGGCATTCGACCAGCCGTCGGATATCGTCCGGTAATAAGGATCGTCCTGGGTGAAGCGCCGCTTGACGCCGACCTTGTAGGTGTCCTTCTCGTAGAACATCAGGTCGAGCGGCAGCCCGACCGACAGGTTCGATTTCAGCGTCGAATCGAAAGACACCAGAAGCAGCTTCACCGTCTCGGCGAAGGTCATCCGCCGGTCGTAGGCACGGATGAGGATCGGCTTGCCGTACTTCGTCTCGCCGATCTGGAAGAACGGCGTGTCGTCGCCGGCCTCGATGAAGTTGCCTTCCGGATAGATCATGAACAGGCGCGGCTCGGTGCCGCGGATCTGGCCGCCGAGGATGAAGGAGGCGTTGAAGTAGGTCTCGGCCTTCTGCCCTTCCAGCGCCGACCCGGCGATGACCTCGCGGACCGTGTTTCCGACGAGGCGCGCCGTCTGGTACATGGACGGGGTTTCGAGCAGGGTCGGCGAACGCTCCGAAACGGCCTTGGATCGCTCGTCGAGCAGGCTGATCACGGCCTGGGTCGTCGCCAGATTGCCGGCCGAGAGGAGCACGATGACGCGTTCGCCCGGTTCCTCCCAGATATGCATCTTGCGGAATGTCGAGATGGAATCGATACCCGCATTGGTGCGTGTGTCCGACATGAACACGAGGCCGCGATCGATCTTCAGGCCGACACAATAGGTCATGGCGCTCGCTTGCCGCTCTGCTGATTCCCAAGGGGTTGCGCGGGTTTACTGCTCCACGGTGATGCGGACCGCAAGCTGTTCTTCCGCCTGACCCAACAAAATGCCCGAAACCGGCATGGCATCTCGGTAGTCGAGCCCCGTGGCGAGGCGGACATAGCGGGCGTCCGGCGAGATGCAGTTCGCCGGATCGAACGACACCCAGCCGAGGTTGTCGACATGAGCTTCGGCCCAGGCGTGGCTGGCCGCCTGCTCGCCGATCCCTTCCATCATCAGGTAGCCGCTGACATAGCGCGCGGGGAAACCGATGCGTCGCGCCGCCGAGACGAAGATGTGGGCGTGATCCTGGCAGACGCCCGCCCCCTGGGCGAGCGCCGCTTCGGCGGCGGTGCCGGAATGGGTCGCTCCGGGCGTGTAGGATACGCGCTCCGCGATCACCCCCATCAACCGGTGCAGCCTGTCGAGATCGCCGCCCGCCGTGCCGATTTCGGCCGAAAGCGAGACGATCCCCTCGCCCGCCGTGGTCAGCGGCGTTTCCCTGCAGAACAGCCAGAGCGGGGCGAATCCGCGATGGGCACCCGTCATCCCGGCCTTGTCGATCGTCTGGACCTCACCGGCCGCCTCGATGGTGATCGTATGGGGATCCCCTTCGACGCTGAGCAGGCGCGTGTCGTTGCCGAAATGGTCGACGAAACGCAGTTCCTCGCGCGCGCCCTCGATCGAGAGAGCCCAGCTGACGACCTTCTGCGTCGCTCCCGTCAACGGCACCAATCGCACGCGCTGCAACGCGTAGCGGATCGGGACGTCGTAGCTGTATTCGGTTCTGTGCTTGATCCTGAGGCGCATGCGATCCCCGGCTCAGTAGAATCGGTAGTCTTGAGCGATCTGTTCGCCGAACCGGTTGTTGCTGGCGATGAACGCGTCGAGGAACTCGTGCAGCCCGGTGTCGAAGATTTCCTTGACGGAACCGGCGCGCAACTGCGCCAGCATGTCCTCGGCCGTGTCGTGGCACGGCAGCCGCTGGCCGTAATCCGCGGCGCGGAAGCCGAGATGCTCGACGATGAAGCGGTAGCAGAAGGTCAGCGACCGCGGCATGCGTCCGTTGAGGATCAAATAATCGGCTATGTTCGACGGCTTGTACTCGGCGTCGTACACCCAGCGGTAGGAGCGGTGCGCGGCCACCGAGCGCAGGATCGATTCCCACTGGTAGTTGTCGAGCGAGGACCCCACCCACGAGATCGACGGCAGCAGCACGTAGTACTTCACGTCGAGGATGCGCGCCGTGTTGTCGGCGCGCTCGACATAGGTGCCGATCTGGGCGAAATCGAAGATCTCGTTCCTCAACATCGTGCCGTAGAAGGCACCGCGGATCAGAGCCGTCTCGCGCTTGATCGTGTCGAGCACGGCAGGCAGTTCGCGCTCGTCGATCGGCTTCTCCAGCGTTCGTTTCAGCGACATCCAGGCTTCGTTGATGCTCTCCCAGGTCTCGCGCGTCAGCGCTGTGCGCACCATGCGGGCATTCATCCGCGCCGTTTCCATCGACGACATCGCGCTCGACGGATTGGACGTGTCACGGATGAGGAAGTCCGCGACGGTCGCGGCCGTATGCTCGTCGTGCTTGGCGGCGAAGGCGATATCGACCCCTGCGCTGACGACGACGGAAGTCCACTCCTCGGCGGCGTTCTGCGAGCGCGTCAGCGCCATGCGCAGGCCGGCATCGACGAGGCGCGCCATGTTCTCGGTCCGCTCGATGTAGCGGTTCATCCAGTAGAGGCCATTGGCGGTGCGGCCGAGCAGCATCAGGCGGCTCCGCCGGTGAGGCAGTCGGCAATCGGCAATCGGCAGTCGGAAGAGTTCAAACCGGTCACCGTCGTCATGCTGCCTTCTCCAGGCTGCGGATCAGAGATCGCAGCATCTTACCCACGTCCTCGCTCCGCGAAAGAAGCGACCCCTCGAGCACGGCATCGAGGAAGCCGAGCCGCTGCGAGACGATAAGGTGTGTTTCCAGTTCCTTGAGCGACCCTTGGGCGATCCTGAGGAACTGCAGGTAGGAGCCCCTGTTCTCGCGTCCGTAGCCCTCGGCGATATTCGCGGCGATCGAGGTGGCCGATCGCCTTATCTGCGAGGTGAGGCCGTAGATTTCCGCCGGGGGGAAGGAATTGGTCGCCGCGTAGCACTCCACGGTCAACTCGATGGACAGCTGCCAGACGCGCAGATCGCGATACGAGCGAATCTGTCCATCGAGGCCGGCTTCACCCGACCGCCGACTGCCGACTGCCGACTGCCTTCCCGCTTCAATCATCCAACACCCACGTATCCTTCGTCCCGCCGCCCTGCGAGGAGTTGACGACCAGCGAGCCTTCCTTCAGCGCCACGCGGGTCAGGCCGCCCGGCACGATCTGGATGCGGTCGGAGACCAGCACGAACGGCCTCAGGTCGACGTGGCGCGGCGCCAGGCCCTTCTCGGTGAGGATCGGGCAGGTCGACAGCGACAGCGTCGGCTGGGCGATGTAGTTCGAGGGCCTCGCCTTGAGCTTCTCGGCGAAAGCCTCGCGCTCCTTCTTCGACGCCGCCGGGCCGACCAGCATGCCGTAGCCGCCGGAGCCGTGCACTTCCTTGACCACCAGGTCGCCGAGATGCTCGAGCACGTAGGCGAGGCTGTCGGGCTCCGAGCAACGCCAGGTGCGGATGTTCTCCAGGATCGCCTTGCGGCCGGTATAGAACTCGATGATCTCCGGCATGTAGGAGTAGATCGCCTTGTCGTCGGCGATGCCCGTTCCCGGCGCATTGGCGATGGTGATGTTGCCGGCGCGGTAGACGTCCATGATGCCGGCGACGCCGAGCGCGGAATCGGGGCGGAAGGTCAGCGGATCGAGGAAGGAGTCGTCGACGCGGCGGTAGAGCACGTCGATACGCTTGTAGCCCTCGGTCGTACGCATGGCGACGTGGCCGTCGATGACCCTCAGGTCCGTGCCCTCGACCAGTTCGACGCCCATCTGGTCGGCCAGGAAGGCGTGCTCGAAATAGGCCGAGTTGTAGCTGCCCGGCGTCAGCACCGCGATCGTAGGATTGGGACCCACCCCCTGCGGCCTCGTGGCGGCGAGCGACTGGCGCAGCAACTGCGGGTAGTTCTCGACGGGCCTGACCTTCACCTGCTGGAACAGCTCGGGGAAGAGCTGCATCATCGTCTCGCGGTTCTCCAGCATGTAGGAGACGCCCGACGGCGTGCGCGCATTGTCCTCCAGCACGTAGAACTCGTCCTCGGCGGTGCGCACGATGTCGACGCCGATGATGTGGGTGTAGACGCCGGCCGGCGGCTTCACGCCGATCATTTCCGGCAGGAAGGCCTCGTTCGAGGCGATCAGCTCCTTCGGGACGCGCCCCGCCTTGAGGATTTCCTGGCGGTGGTAGATGTCGTCGAGGAAGGCATTCAGCGCCTGGACGCGCTGCTCGATGCCCTGGGTCAGCCGGCGCCATTCGGAACCGGAAATGATGCGCGGCACGATGTCGAAGGGGATCAGCCGCTCCGCGGCCTCCGCCTCTCCGTAGACGGCAAACGTGATGCCGGTCTTGCGGAAGACGCGTTCGGCGTCCCCCATCTTCTCCGTGAGCCGGGCCGGGTCCTGGTCCTGCAACCAGCGATCATAGGCCGAGTACGGTTTCCGCAATCCGGCGTCGGCCGGCTTCATTTCATCGAACGCAACCACGCGCGAACTCCCCTGCGAAGCCATTTCAAGGCCCGCGAAAGGCAAAAAGCAAGTGCATTCAGCTTCGTTGCGTCCGCGGGGCGTCTTCGCCGCACCACTGCACAAGAAATATGCAGGGGTCGCGCAGCCCGTGCAGCCTGCTGCCGAGGAGTTCGGCAGGCCGCCGGCCGGCCGGTCCGCCTCGCAGGAAGCGAATCTGTCGTTTCGGCGAACTCTGAAACCCGGCGCGGCCACCCAACGTATGTTAGATTGGTGCGACGGATTGTCCGGCGTCCCCATCACAGGGAGGCAAGCATGCGCAGAACGATCGCAATTCTCCTCGCGGCCTGGCTTCACGCCACGGCCGGAAATGCGGGCGAGGCCGAGATCGGCGCCGCGCAGTCGACGATCGACAGCCAGATGAAGGCTTTCCTCGCCGACGACGGGGCGCTCGCCTACTCCTATGCCGCGCCGGGCATCAGGCAGATCTTCCCGACGGTGGAATCGTTCATGGGCATGGTGACCGGCGGCTACCAGCCGGTGCGCCGGCCGCAGAACTACGCCTTCGGCAAGGTCGAGGAGATGGGCGGCCGGATCGTGCAGCAGGTGCTTATCGTCGGCCCCGACGGCAAGGACTATGAAGCCGTCTACACGCTGGAACTTCAGCCGGACGGCGTCTGGCGCATCACCGGCGTCAGCCTTCGCGCCTCCAACGCGCTGAGCACGTGAGGCTTCAGCCTGCCACGGGTGGGAGAAGCGCTCCCAGCGCCAGGACGGTCGCGAAGGAAACGGCGGCGCCGAGCAGCGTGCCCCAGATCGTGTCGACGACAGCCACGGCCGCATCGTAGTCACGGAGCACCGCGAGGTTGGTAGCGTTGTAGGTCAGGTAGGTGAAGAAGCCGTAGAGCGCGCCGTCGACGAGGGCGTCCTGCGGCTGGCCCGGCGCCATCCCGCTGCGCACGCCGAAATAGACGATGCCGGCCGCGTACAACGCATAGAACAGGCCCGCCGCAGCCCAGTTGGGCGCGGGGCGGAGCAGCGTCCCGATCCGCGGACGGTAGAAGGCGGGCACCGCGAGCCCGAGCCAGACGGCATCGAGAGCAAGGAAGATCACGAGGGCGATGACGTAGGCGGCGACGATGTCCATGGTCTGGCTCCGGCACGGATGGGATTTGCGCGCAGCAACGTGTCCGGAGGCGGGCGAGTTTCGCTTCGGCCGTCTTCAGAGCGCCGGGATATCCCCCCTCGCCCAGCCTTCCGCGATCTCCGCCGCGCGGTCGGCGAAGCGGCCGGCGGAGATGGCGTCGCGGATGTCGGCCATCAGGCTCTCGTAGTAGGAAATGTTGTTCCAGGTGAGCAGCATGGCGCCGAGCGCCTCGCCCGACTTCACCAGATGGTGCAGATAGGCGCGCGAATAGTCGCGCGCGGCCGGGCAGTCGCTGTCGGCGTCGAGCGGCCGCGGGTCGTCGGCGTGTCGGGCGTTCCGCAGGTTGACCTTGCCGCGGCGCGTGTAGGCCAGCCCGTGGCGGCCGGCGCGGGTCGGCATGACGCAGTCGAACATGTCGATGCCGCGCGCCACCGACTTCACGATGTCGTCCGGCGTGCCCACGCCCATCAGGTAGCGCGGCTTGTGCGCCGGCAGCAGCGGGCAGACGACGTCGAGCATGTCGAGCATCACCGCCTGCGGCTCGCCGACGGCCAGCCCGCCGACCGCGTAGCCCTTCAGATCCATGGCGGCGAGCGCCTCGGCCGACCGCTGGCGCAGCGCGGCATCGTCGCCGCCCTGGACGATGCCGAACATCGCCTTGCCCGGCTGGTCGCCGAAGGCCGTCTTGCAGCGCTCGGCCCAGCGCAGCGACATCTCCATGGCGCGGGCGATCTCGCGCTCCGCGGCGGGCAGCGCGACGCATTCGTCGAGCTGCATCTGGATGTCGGAATCGAGCAGTCCCTGGATCTCGATCGAGCGCTCGGGCGACAGTTCGTAGGCCGCGCCGTCGATGTGCGAACGGAACTTCACGCCCTGCTCGGAGATCTTCCGCAGCTTCGACAGCGACATCACCTGGAAGCCGCCGGAATCGGTGAGGATGGGGCCCGGCCAGCGGGCGAAGTCGTGCAGGCCGCCCAGTCGGGCGACGCGCTCCGCACCCGGACGCAGCATCAGGTGGTAGGTGTTGCCCAAAATGATGTCGGCGCCGGCGTCGCGCACCTGGTCCATGTACATGGCCTTCACCGTGCCGCCGGTGCCGACCGGCATGAAGGCCGGCGTGCGTACGGTGCCGCGCGGCATCGAGATCGCGCCGCGGCGCGCGGCGCCGTCGGTGGCGAGCAGGGTGAACTGGAAGTTCGGTGTCATGGCGCCGTTCTGTTCGCGATCCGAGGCAACCTTCATGAGCGCGCCCGGAACAGCAGCCCGGCATCGCCATAGGAGTAGAACCGGTAGCCGCTGGCGATCGCATGTGCATAGGCCTGACGCATCGTCTCCAGTCCCGAAAACGCCGAGACCAGCATGAACAGCGTCGAGCGCGGCAGGTGGAAATTGGTCATCAGCACGTCGACGGCGCGGAACGCATAGCCCGGCGTGATGAAGATCGAGGTCTCGCCCGACCACGGCTTCACGGCCCCGTCGGCGTCGGCGGCGCTTTCGAGGATGCGCAGCGACGTGGTGCCGACGGCGACGATGCGGCCTCCCCGGGCCCGCGCGGCATTGAGCGCGGCAGCCGTTTCGGCCGACACTTCGCCCTTCTCGGCATGCATCCTGTGGTCCCTGGTGTCGTCGGCCTTCACCGGCAGGAACGTGCCGGCGCCGACGTGCAGCGTGACGAAGCGGCGCTCGACGCCCCTTTCGTCGAGCCGGCGCATCAGGTCGGGCGTGAAGTGCAGGCCGGCGGTCGGAGCCGCGACCGCGCCTTCCTCGCGGGCATAGATCGTCTGGTAGTCGCTGCGGTCGCGGGCGTCGTCGTCGCGCTTCGAGGCGATGTAGGGCGGCAGCGGCACATGCCCGACCGCGTGCAGCGCCTCGTCGAGAGCCGCGCCGGCGAGGTCGAAGGCGAGCAGCACCTCGCCGCCGTCGCGCTTCTCGACCACGGTCGCGTCGAGCGCACCGAGCAGGCAGGAGGTGTTCGAATGGCCGAAGCGGATGCGGTCGCCGGCCGCGACGCGCTTGCCCGGCCTGGCGAAGGCGAGCCAGCGGTCGGGTGCGACGCGCATGTGCAGCGTGGCGTCGACCTGCGCGACCGCGTCGCCGCGCCGGCGCAGGCCCGAGAGCTGCGCGGGGATCACCTTCGTGTCGTTGAAGACCATCACGTCGCCGGGCGCGAGGAGGTCCGGCAGGTCGCGCACGACGCGGTCCTCGAGGCCCTCGCCCGGCCTGACGACCAGCAGGCGCGCGGCGTAGCGCGGCTCCGCGGGGCGGAGCGCGATCCTTTCCTCGGGCAGATCGAAGTCGAAGAGGTCGACACGCATGCGGCGCGGTTTAGCGGCTTCGCGCGTCGAGGAAAAGCTCAGGAGCGCGATTTGCGCCCCGGCGCCATCGCGCCGCTCAGGATGCCGACCCCGACCACGATCAGGATCAGCGGCCAGAACTTGCCGACGTCGACACCGAACAGGAACAGCACCGACAGCAGCACCAGCACGCAGCCGGCGGCGATGCCGCCGATCACGCCGGCGTTGATGACACCGCCATTGCCCGCATAGATCTTGCGCGCCCCGGCGAAGGCGGCGACGGCCGGGATCAGGATGAACACCGCCCACCAGTTCTCCGGAAACGGGAAGCCGAAGTTTTTCAGCAGGAAGACGGTACCGATGAAGATCAGGACGGCGCCGCCGATCCAGCCGCCGCGGCGGGCGAAACCGCCGCCGTCGCCGTTGCCCTGCCGTCCGAACCTGTCCTGGCCGTCCTGCTCCCGCCGATCCGACATTCCAGCCCCCTCGCCGCCCCTTCGCGGCAGCCGGGAACATACAACCATTCCGTCAGGGAGAGAAGCAGCGGCCCGCCGCGACGTCGATCAGAACATCCTGATCATCAGTGCGCCGGCGACGAGCAGCATGGCGCCGGCGGCGCGGCCGAGCGTTATCTCGCGCACGGCGACGCCGAGCAGGCCCATCCGGTCGACGATCATGCCGCCGAGCAGTTGCCCGGTGACGATGAAGGCCATGGTCGCCATGGCGCCGACGCGCGGCACCAGCATGGTGGCGATGGTCACGTAGGCGCCGCCCAGGCAGCCGCCGGCGACGAACAGCCATGGTGCCGGCGCCCGCCAGTCGAGCGACATCCCCTCGGCACGGACAATGGCCGTCGAGATACCGGCGAGCACGATCGCGCCGGCGAGGAAGGAGATCGCCGCGGCGGCGACCGGAAGGCCGAGACCGCGGGAGAGTTCCGCGTTGACCGGCGCCTGCAGCGCCAGGAACGCGCCGGCGAGGACGCCAAGCAGCGACCAGACGATCCCCGCCATGGCGGCGTCAGGCGGCCACGTCGGCAGCGACCTTCAGCGACACGATCTGGTCGGGATCCTTGACCGGCTCGCCGCGCTTGATCTTGTCGACGTTGTCCATGCCCTCGATCACCTGGCCCCACACCGTGTACTGGCGGTTGAGGAAACCGGCGTCCTCGAAGCAGATGAAGAACTGCGAGTTGGCCGAGTTCGGGTTCTGCGCGCGCGCCATGGAGCAGGTGCCGCGGGCGTGGTTCATGTTGGAGAACTCGGCCTTCAGGTCCGGCCTGTCGGAGCCGCCCATGCCGGCGCGCGCCGGGTTGAAGTCCTTGCCGCCCGACTTGCCGAACTTGACGTCGCCCGTCTGCGCCATGAAACCGTCGATGACGCGGTGGAAGACGACGCCGTCATAGGCGCCCTCGCGGGCGAGTTCCTTGATGCGGCCGACGTGGCCCGGAGCCAGGTCGGGAAACAGTTCGATGACCACCCTGCCCTTGGTGGTCTCCATGATCAACGCGTTCTCGCGGTCTTTTATCTCGGCCATTCTTCATTTCCTTTCGTTTCGTTCTGCGGCGGTCAGTCTCGAATGGGCAGTCGGTAATCGGCAGTCGGCAGTCGGCAATCGGGGAAGCGGAGTCGAACGTCGCAAGGCCGGGTCGAAGCGTAGATGCATTCTACCCGACTGCCTACTCCCGACTGCCGACTGCCGTACCTGCTGCCGACTGCCGCTAATTGTCGGCGGCGATGCGCACCTTCACCATGCGGTCAGGACTGGAAACCATGCCGTTCTGGCTGGGGTCGCCCTTCTTGATCGCGTCGACATGTTCCATGCCGCTCTCGACCACGCCGACCACCGTATACTGGCCGTTGAGCGAAGGGGCGGCGCCGAACATGATGAAGAACTGCGAGTTCGCCGAATCGGGGTCCTGGGCGCGCGCCATGCCGACGACGCCGCGCACGTAGGGCACGCTGGAGAACTCGGCCGGAAGGTCCGGCTTGTCGGAGCCGCCGGTGCCGGCGCGGTTGGCGTCGAAGCCGTTGGCCATGTCGCCGAACTGCACGTCGCCGGTCTGCGCCATGAAGCCGCCGATGACCCGGTGGAAGGCGACGTTGTCGTAGGCGCCCTCGCGCACCAGCTTCTTGATCTGCTCGACGTGTTTCGGCGCGATGTCCGGGCGCAGCGCGACGGTCACGTCGCCGTCCTTCAGTTCGATGACCATCGTGTTCGCGGGCTCGGCGGCCATCGCCGCGAACGGCTGTACGAACAGGCCGCCGATAGCGATCGCCGCGGCCAATGCCGTAAGTCTCATTGGTTTCTCCGGTCCAGGATCAGAATTTCGCCGACAGCGCGGTCGCGACCGGCGCCGGCACGAAGGGCCGCACGTCGCCGCCCATCGACGCGATCTGGCGCACAAGTGTGGCGGTAATCGTACGCACCGAGGGGCTCGCCGGCAGGAACACCGTCTGCAGGTCGGGCGCCATGGTCTCGTTCATGCCGGCCATCTGCATCTCGTAGTCGAGGTCGGTGCCGTCGCGCAGGCCGCGGATCATGATCGAGGCGCCGTGCTTGCGCGCCGCGTCGATGACCAGCCCGTCGAAGGCGACGACCTTGATGCGCTTGCCCGCCTCGCCGAACTCGGCCTCGGTGACGGCCTCGATCAGGGCGACCCGCTCCTCGAAGGAAAACAGCGGCTTCTTCGCCGCCTGGATGCCGATCGCGGCATAGATCGTGTCGGCGATCGCCAGCGACGCCTTCAAGACGTCGAGATGGCCGTTGGTCAGCGGGTCGAACGATCCGGCGTAAAGGGCGGTGCGCACAGTCATGGTCGGTGCTTCTAGCGATCCCGCGCGCGGAAGGCAATTCGCGCGGCGTAAGCGAGGCTGGTTGCCGCAGCCCTGCCCTCGCGTCCATGCGCCGCGTCCGATGCGGGCAAGGAGGCCGTGCCGGGGGCAAGACGCCGGGGAAGCGCACCGGATTGTCCCGGCTGGCGTCGCACTCAGTCGGCGGTCATCTTCACGATGATCGGGATGATGGCGATCATCATGACGACCGGAAGGATGCACACGGTCACCGGCACCGACATCTTGGCCGGCAGCGCATGCGCCTTCTCCTCGGCGAGCGACATGCGCTTGTGGCGCATCTCGTCCGAGAACACGCGCAAGGCTCCTGACAGCGACGTGCCGAGTTCCTTCGACTGCTGGAGAAGCGTTGCGAAGGAGCGCACCTCGTCCAGGCTGAGCCGCTCTCCGAGCGATTTCAGCGCGTCGTCGAGATTGCGTCCCGCGCGCAGTTCCAGCGAGACCAGCTGCAGGTTCTGGCTGAGCGCCGGATAGCTCAGCGACAGCTCGCGCGAGACGCGTTCGATGCCTGCCTCCATGCTCATGCCGGCGTCGGAGCAGACAATCATCAGGTCCATGAAGTCGGGAAAGCCGTTGCGGTATTCGCGCATCATGGCGCGCACCTGCTGCGACAGGACGAGGCCTGGCAGGAAGTAGCCGGCAGCACCGGCGAGCACGACGAAGGTCCAGCGGCTCATCGTGGCGGCGTCGGCCGCGGCCCAGCTGTCGGCGAGCAGCGCCAGGCCGGCGCCGGCGACGAAGGCGGCGAAACGTATCAGGAAGAACATGCCGACGGCGCGCGGGTCCATGTAGCCCGCCTGGATCAGCTTCATGCGCAGGCGGGCGACGTTCTCCGGGTCGGAACGGGCATAGAAGTCCTGGGCGGTGCGGGCGGCCTTCTCGCGCACCCTGCTGGCGCCCTTCTTCGGCTGAGGTGCCGCATCGGCGGCGGGCGCGGCGGCGACCTCGACCTTCAGGCGGCGCTTCAACTCGGAACGGCCGCTACCGGCGAGCGCCGGCCAGGCGACGGCGGCGCCGCCGAGCAGGAGCAGCAGCAGTGCGACCGGCATCAGCGGCTCGGCGGCGATCATGTCGGCGAGGGTCGAAAGCGTGTCCATGTCAGAAGCGGAAGTTGGACATCTTGAACATCATGGCGTTGCCGAGCATCAGCCATGCGATCGAGCCACCGAGCAGGTACCACGTCATCGGCTCGCCCCAGACCTCCTCGTAGAACTGCGGCATGAGCACCATGATGCCGGTCATCAGCAGCGCCGGCACGGCGGTGAGGATGTAGGCCGACATGCGGCCCTCGGTGGAGATGGCGCGCACCTTGCGCTTTAGCTTGCCGCGCTCGCGGATGACGGTGGACAGCCCGTCGAGGATCTCGCGCAGGTTTCCGCCCGAAGTGCTCTGGATCGAAACGGCGGTGACGAACAGCGGCAGGTCGTCGTGGCCGACGCGCTCCTGCATGTTCTGCAGGGCGCCGACCAGGTCCGAGCCGTAGGTCACCTCGTCTGCGACCATGCCGAACTCGGAGCCGATCGGATCGGCCATCTCGCGCGCCACCATGGAGATGGCGACCGGCACGGGGTGCCCGGCCTTCAGGCTGCGTGTGATCAGTTCGAGCGCCTCGGGCAACTGGAGACCGAACAGCTTGTGGCGGCGCTTGCGCAGGTGGCGCAGGACAAGGATCGGAATGGCGAGGCAGAGCGGCGGCAGAGCGGCGAGCGCCACGGCAACAGGCGCGCCGTACCAGACCGCAACGAGGACGAGACCGCAGGCGACGCCCGACGTGGTCATGAAGAAGCGGGGCAGCGCCATCGCCAGTCCGGACTGGGCCCTGAGCGCGCGAAAGCGGTCGATGGAGAAGACAGAGCGGCTGCCGTCGACGCCGCGCTCCTTGCGCAGCTGGATCAGCACCTGCTCCTGCGAGAGCCGCTTCTCCTGGAGACGCATGCGCCGGTTGATGGCCGTGCGCCGGTCGCGGTTGCCGGCAACCAGCAGATAGAAGGCCTCGGCGAGCATGATGCCGGCAAGGCCGGCAGCCGCATAGATGGCATAGAGCGTGGCGCCGCCGTCCTGCATGGCTATTCCTGCGGCCGGCCGGGCTCGAAGTACTTGCCCGGAAACTCGATGCCCATCGCCTTCAGGTCTTCGAGGAAGCGCGGACGCAGGCCGGTCGCCTCGAAATGTCCGAGGATCTTGCCGTCGGCCTCCATCCCGGTGCGCACGAAACGGAAGATCTCCTGCATCTGGATGACGTCGCCCTCCATGCCGGTCACCTCGGCGACGCTGGTCACCTTGCGCTTGCCGTCGGAAAGACGGGTCAGCTGGACGATGATGTCGAGCGCCGAAGAAATCTGGCTGCGAATCGAGGAAACCGTCATCGGCATGCCGGTCATGCCGAGCATCTGCTCGAGGCGGCCGATGGCGTCGCGCGGCGTGTTGGCGTGGATGGTGGCCATCGAGCCTTCGTGGCCGGTATTCATGGCCTGGAGCATGTCGAACGCCTCCTCGCCGCGACATTCGCCGAGGATGACGCGGTCGGGGCGCATTCTGAGCGCGTTCTTGACGAGGTCGCGCTGGCGGATCTCGCCATGACCTTCGATGTTGGCGGGGCGCGTCTCCATGCGCGCCACATGCGGCTGCTGGAGCTGGAGCTCGGCGGCGTCCTCAATGGTGATCAGGCGCTCGTCCTCGGGGATGAAGGCCGACAGCGCGTTGAGCATGGTGGTCTTGCCGGTGCCCGTGCCGCCCGAGATGATCGTGGTCTTGCGCGCGTAGACGGCCGCCGCCAGCACCTCGGCCATGTTCTGCGTCAGTGCGCCGAATTCGACCAGCTTGTGCAGGCCGAGCTTGTTCTTGGAGAACTTGCGGATCGACACCAGCGGCCCGTCGACGCCGACAGGCCGGATCGCGGCGTTGAAGCGCGAGCCGTCGAGCATGCGCGCGTCGACCATGGGGGAGGATTCGTCGACGCGGCGGCCCACCGCGGCGACGATCTTGTTGATGATGCGCAGCAGATGCGCCTCGTCCTTGAAGGGGACGTGGATCTGCTGGAGCTTGCCGCGCTTCTCGACGAAGCAGTTCTGGTGGCCGTTGATCAGGATGTCGTTGATCTCCGGGTCCTTCAGCAGCGGCTCCAGCGGACCGAGGCCGACCATCTCGTCGACGATGTCATCGACCAGCGCGTCGAGTTCGGCGACATTGACGGCGAGCCGCTCCTCGCGCGTCTTCTCGGAGACGAAGTCGTGGATCTGCCGGCGCATCTCGTCCTTCGGCAGGCGCTCCAGCGCGACGAGGTTGATCTCCTCGATGAGCATGCGATGGATGCGGTCGCGCGCGTCGAGGACGCGGTTGGCCTTCTGCGGCCCGGCCTCGGCCTTCGGCGCCGGCTTGCGCGAATTGGGGATGACGACGCTCTGCTCCTTGGGCGACGGCGGCGGCGACGCCAGTTCGCCGATGTCGAAGCGCCTGTGCAGGGCGGAGAAGCGGCTGGTCATGCGCGCTTCCGCATGAAGCCCGTGCCGAGGCCGAACAGCGAGCGCGCCTTCTTCGGCGCCGCGGCCACGACCTCCTCCGGCAGGATGATGCGGCGCAGATCGGCGATGACGTTGGCGTTGGCGTCGATCTCGTGGAGCGGTACGCCGCGGTCGACGGCCTCGCGCACGAGCTTGTAGTTGTTGGCGATGCCGCCGGCGAAGTGATCGCCGAGGATCTCGCGGACGTCGGCCTGGCGGATGCCGTTGTCGAACATCTTCTGCTCGAAGCGGTTGACGATGACGTTGGGCTTCACCTCGCGGCCGACCGTGTCGTAGATCGCCTGGATCAGCCGCTGCGTGTGCCTGAGGCAGGGCACGGTCATCTCGGTGACGACGTAGAGCTTGTTGGAGCCGAGCAGCACGGTCTCGGTCCACGGGAACCAGGTGCGCGGCAGGTCGATGACGACGTTGTCGAAATAGGCGGAGACGAGGTCGAGCATGCGCACGACGATCTCGGTGTTGAAGGAGCGCATTTCCGATGGCCTGGTCGGCGCGGCAAGCACGCAGAGCCCGCTCGAATGCTTGGACAGCATGACGTCGAGCAGTTGGCGGTCGAGGCGCTCGGGCTGGTTCTCGATCTCGGCGATGTCGAAGCGCGGCTCGAGGTCGAGGTATTCGGCGCAGGCTCCCTGCTGGAAGTTCAGGTCGACGACGCAGGTCGCGGCGCCGCGCGTCACCGAATGATGCAGCTGGAAGGCGGTCTGCAGGGCGAGCGTGGTGTTGCCGACGCCGCCGGCCGCCGGCATGAAGGCGTAGATCTGCGACTCCGCGTTCTCCTCCCTGCCCGGCCCGTGCAGCGCGCGCAGGCAGGAGCGGACGAGATCGGCCGTCGACACGGGCTTGACGAGGAAGTCTGCGACCTGGAGCTGGACGAGGATGCGCACCGCCGCGGCGTTGAACTCCTGGGTGACGACGATGACCGGCGTCTTGCCCTCGAGGCGGCGGATGATGCGCTGCAGCGCCTCGACCTGGTCGAGCCGCGCGGCGTCCATGTCGATGATCGCGGCGCCGCAGTCTGCTTCCTGGAGCTCGCCGCGCAGGTCGAGCACGCCGCGCTCGATGGCGACGAGATCGAACGCGTCCGAAGACGCCAGCGCCGACTTGGTTTCCTGCACGAAGGCCTTGTCCTGGGAGACCAGGACGATGCGCTTCGCCTTGCCCGTGTTCGCCATCGCCGCCGCCTCAGTTGTCGTTCGTGGCCGAAGCCTTGGGATCGGACCCGTCATCCGCGGAAGCGGGCGCGGTTGCGCTGCGGTCGGCGGGAACCCTGAGGTTGGCGTCCTGCACGCCGGGCTGCCAGGGATCGACCATCTGCATCACGGTGTTCGCCGCCTGGGCGTTGCCGGCGCCGGGGGTCAGGCCCTCGATGCGAATGGTGTCGTCCGTGGAACAGCCGGCGGCCGCGACGAGCGACAGGACCGACGCCATGAGGAATGCGCTGCGCATCGACTACTCCTTCGGCAGGTCGAGGAAATGGCCGGAGCCGGAAGCCGCCATCACGGCGCCCGCGGCAGAGGCGAACTGGGTGCGGCCGGCCCCGCCGGACTTCGCTTCCTCGACGCCGCCGAGGAAATAGTCGATGTTGCTGGCCGAAACCGTGCCGTCCATCGGCGTCGCCACCTTCTTCGACGGATCGATCGGCTTCACCAGATAGGGCGTGACGATGATGACGAGGTCGGTCTCGCGGCGCTGATAGGCCTTGGACGAGAACAGCGCACCGAGAACCGGCAGCTTGCCGAGGCCCGGCACGCGCTCGGTGGTCATGTCGTTCTGGGTCTGCAGCAGGCCGGCGATCATGAAGCTCTGGCCGCTCTTCAGGTCGACCGAGGTGCGCGCCCGGCGCACGGAGAATCCCGGAAGCGAGATATCGCCGACGCTGTAGGAGGCCGAGGTGTCGACCGACGACACTTCCGGCTCGATGTCGAGGCTGATCAGCCCGTCGGCGAGCACGGTCGGCTTGAATTCGAGACCGACGCCGAAGCGCTTGTATTCGACCGTGATCTTCTTGTCGTCCTGGGCGACGGGGATCGGGAACTCGCCGCCGGCGAGAAAGCTCGCCTTCTCGCCGGAACGTGCGATCAGGTTGGGTTCGGCCAGCCGGCGCGCGACGCCGCGGTCCTCCAGCGCCTTGATGGCAACGTCGATGGAGAAATTGCCCTGGGTAAGCGCACCGACGAGTTGGGCGGCAGGCGACGAGGTCGTCGCGCTGGGGCTGGAATTGAACGAGATGCCGCCCGCCGCCGTCATGTAGCTCGCCGATATCTTCGTGCTGAGCTCGCGGCCGGCCTGGCGGTTGATCTCGACGAAGCGGACGTTGAGCTGGACCTGCTGCGAGGACGAGATCTTCACCGAGTTGATGACGCTCTCGTTGCCGGAGAAGCGGGTGGCGATGCTGCTTGCCTTCTCCGCGGCGACGGCGTCCTGCGCTTCGCCCGACAGGATCAGGCGGCCATTGGCGGAATTGACGGTGATGTTGGCTCCCGGCACGCTCTCGCGGATCGTCGAGGCCAGGCGGTCGGTGTCGAGCGTCACCTCGATGTCGATGGAGCCGACGAGTTGCTTGTTCTCGTCGAACAGAGCGATGCCGGTCGTGCCGAGATTGTTGCCGAGCACGTAGAAGGAACGGTCGGTCAGCGGATTGACGTTGGCGATCTCGGGGTCGCCGATGACGATCTCGTAGAAGGCTGCCGAGGTGCGGATCGTTTTCGGCTTGCCCTTGGCGATCTTCAGCACCGTGTTCCGGCTCGACGAGATGTTCAGCACGTCGCCGTTGGCGGCGGACGGCGCGGCGCCGCCGATGCAGAACGCCGCGAGCAGCGCGGCGGCGATGGCGCCGCGGCGCCATGAACCCGTCGAAGAGGTCTTTATCCAAGCGAACATCTGCGTCCCCCGCCGGCGTCCCTGCCGGTTCCGTTCAGTCCTGAGCCGGCGCAACGACCTGGTAGGTCTGCGCCTCGATCCCCCGCGTCACGATGACCGTCCGGTATTTCGGCTTCGCCGGCTCCTCGGCCACGGCCTCGAACAGCGACGCCGCGGCCCCGGCCGCCTTCGAGGCGACCGAACCGCCGAAGGCGGAAATGGTGGTGACGCCCTCGGCCGCCTCTCCGCCTTCGCCCGCGGCGCGCAGCGACAGCGACAGCTGGCCGACGTTCCGCGCGAGAGCGACCTTCTGCGCACCCTCGGTGGTGACTTCGAGCGTCACGGAGGTAGCGACGTGCGGGCTCGTCGCACGTTCGTCGGCACCCTGACCGACGCTCAGCACCTTGACGTTCTCGACGACGATCTCGCTGGCGATCGTCGAGCCGGCGGCACCTTGCGCGTTGCGCTCGACTTCCTGGATTGCGCCGGCGTCGCGAGTCATGACCACGTCGACGCGATCGCCCGGCGTGACGAAGCCCCCGACGCCTGCGACTTCATCGGTCTTGATGGTGACGGCGCGCATGCCCGGCGAAAGCAGGTTTGACAGCGTGGCGCGGCCGTTCGGCCCCGACAGCTTGGCCAGGAGAACCGGTTCGTTGATCTCGACCGGCGAGAGGACGACGCGGCCCGGGTCCGCGAGCGCGGCGTCGACCGTGGCAAAGGCACCTTGCGGCAGCGCCTCCTGCGGCCACGGAATCTCGGTCAACTGGGCCCGGTCGAGCGTCATCCCGTAGCGCAGCGGCTGGACAGCCACGACGATGGTGTTGAACGCGACTGGCGGCGTCTCGGGCGCGGCGACGGGCACCGACACTTCCTGGACACGCGCGCTCGCCGCGCTCTTGATCCACATGTCCGCCGCGAAGATCGACACGGCGCCGAACACGGCGGCGATGCCGATCATGGTGATGATCTTGCGGTTCAAAACCCCGTTCGCCCCAATTCTTCTCGTTGCGGCAAGAATGGGCGGCAAAGCTGAAAAAAACGGAAGACGTTTGGTTCAACTTGAAACTATCGCTGTTTCACGATTTATCGGGCGTCGCGGTGGGCGTGTTCGTGCCGTCCCGACGCCTGAACGGAACGGGAACCTCAGTCGCTTCGCCGCGCGAAGCGTGGCAATATCGCCGGGCGATTCGCCCCACCGCAGTCCGGAGCCTCGATGGACGACACCAACGACCTCTTCGCCAAGCTCGACCGTGAACCGGCTCCGGCGCGTCCATCGCCGCGCCCGGCCGATCCGATCGTCCAGGCGGCAAAGCGTGCGCCTGCCGCGCGCGACGGCAGCGAAGGCTACAGCGCCGCCGACATCGAGGTGCTGGAGGGTCTGGAGCCGGTGCGCCGGCGGCCGGGCATGTATATCGGCGGCACCGACGAAAAGGCGCTGCACCATCTGTTCGCCGAGGTGATCGACAACTCGATGGACGAGGCGGTGGCCGGACACGCCACCTTCATCGACGTCGAGTTTTCCGCCGACGGCTTCCTGACGGTGACCGACAACGGCCGTGGCATACCGGTCGACCCGCATCCGAAATTCCCGAAGAAGTCGGCGCTTGAAGTCATCATGACGACGCTGCATTCGGGCGGAAAATTCGATTCCAAGGTCTACGAGACGTCGGGCGGCCTGCACGGCGTCGGCGTCTCCGTGGTCAACGCGTTGTCGGACGTGTGCGAGGTCGAGGTGGCGCGTGGCCGCCAGCTCTACCGGCAGCGCTTCGCCCGCGGCGTCCCGCAAGGGCCTCTGGAGAGCCTCGGCGAGGTGCACAATCGGCGCGGCACCAGGACCCGCTTCCATCCCGACCCGGACATCTTCGGCAAGGGCGCCGCCTTCGAACCGGCGCGGCTCTACCGCATGGCGCGCTCGAAGGCCTATCTTTTCGGCGGGGTCGAGATCCGCTGGACCTGCGATCCCTTGCTGATCAAGGATAAGGACGAGACGCCGGCCAAGGCGGCGTTCCACTTTCCGGGCGGCCTCAAGGACTATCTTTCCGCGTCGCTCGGCGACGAGTTCCAGGTGACGCGCGAGGTCTTTGCCGGCAAGAGCGACCGGCAGGGCGGCCACGGCGCGCTGGAATGGGCGGTGACCTGGTTCGGCGGCGACGGCTTCGTCAATTCCTACTGCAACACGATTCCCACCCACGAGGGCGGCACCCACGAGACCGGCTTCCGCAATGTGCTGACGCGCGGCCTGCGCGCCTATGCCGAGCTTGTCGGCAACAAGCGCGCGGCGATCGTCACCTCCGAAGACGTGATGATCTCGGCCGCGGGCATGCTCTCGGTGTTCATCCGCGAGCCGGAATTCGTCGGCCAGACCAAGGACCGGCTGGCGACGATCGAGGCGCAACGCATCGTCGAGACGGCGCTGCGCGACCCCTTCGACCACTGGCTGGCCGACAACCCGCAGGAAGCGACAAAACTGCTCGAATGGGTGATCGCGCGCGCCGACGAACGGGTTCGCCGGCGCCAGGAGAAGGAAGTCAGCCGCAAGACGGCGGTACGCAAGCTGAGGCTGCCCGGCAAGCTGGCCGACTGCACGCAGAACGCGGCGGCCGGCGCCGAGCTGTTCATCGTCGAGGGCGACTCGGCCGGCGGTTCCGCCAAGCAGGCGCGCGACCGGCAGTCGCAGGCCGTGCTGCCGCTGCGCGGCAAGATCCTCAACGTCGCCTCGGCCGGCAACGACAAGCTCGCCGCCAACCAGACGATCTCCGACCTGATCCAGGCACTCGGCTGCGGCACGCGATCGCGGTATCGCGACGAGGACCTTCGCTACGACCGCGTCATCATCATGACCGACGCCGACGTCGACGGCGCCCACATCGCCTCGCTGCTGATCACCTTCTTCTACCAGGAGATGCCGCAGCTGATCCGCGGCGGCCACCTCTATCTGGCAGTGCCGCCGCTCTACCGCATCGCCCAAGGCGGCAAGGTGTCGTACGCGCGCAACGACGCGCACAAGGATCAGTTGCTGAAGACCGAGTTCGCCGGCCGCGGCAAGATCGAGATCGGCCGCTTCAAGGGCCTCGGCGAGATGATGGCCGCGCAGCTCAAGGAAACGACGATGGACCCGAGGAAGCGCACGCTGCTCCGGGTCGCGATCGACGAAGGCGACGCGGAGGGCACCAAGGCCTCGGTCGACGCGCTGATGGGCACCAAGCCGGAAGCCCGCTTCCGCTTCATCCAGGAGCGGGCCGAGTTCGCCAGCGAGGAAGTGCTCGACATCTGACGGGCAACGCCGCCGACCGGCGGGGGATCCTCCGGCGGGACGTTGCGCGCGCTGCCACCGGCGCTGGTCGAGCGGTTCGTCGCGGGCGGCCTTGCGGAACCGCCCGCGGCGCCTCGTTTCGCTCAGCCGCCGTTGGCGTCGACGCACTCGATGACGCGGCCCCAGGCCTCGGCCGCGCGATTGCCGAGCTTGACCGCTTCGAACTCCTCGCTGCCGCCGAGGTACAATTTGTAACCGCCTTCCATGGCGATCGTGTCGATGGCGTTGGGTTCCATCGTGAACCACAGGCGCTTTCCGTCCGCCGCGGCGTCAACGGTCCACTGGATGCCGCCGGATTCGATGATCGTCTCCGGGAACTCCCCGTCCCGGCCGTTGGCCTTGACGCTCATGTAGGAATGTCCGTCGTTGCGCATGGCGAGGATATCGTCGCGGCCGCTCGGCCTGTGGGTGGCGCGGCAGTTGATGACGCCTTTGCCTTCGTCCGTCTGCGAAAACAGCCACTTTTCGAAGTTATTGCCGAATGGCTGCGGCTTGCCCGCCGCCGCGGCCGAAATCGAAGCGAGCGCGAGCGCGGACACGACGAGCGTACTTCTCGCCGCCGTAGCGAAGAGTTTCATTCTCATTTTCATTCCCCAGAGTTGACGTCCCGCAGGCGATGCCGGGATACACGGTCCCCGGTCATTCTCCCGTTCCTGCGAATGCGTTAGCCGCGACCTGCCCCGCTCGCAATACCCACTTCCGGGTATGCGCGCACGGCGCCTGCGGATCGGCGGCCGAAATGGCCGAGGGGAAAGTGCGCTTTCGACGGGCTGGAGGCTCTACGCCGCGGCGATGGCCAGCGCATGGCTGCGCGCGTTGTCGCGGAGCGAATCGAGATGGATGGACTTGAGCAGGCTGGCTAGATCGGTATCGGCCGGCTGCTCGCCCAGTTGCTTCAGCATCAGCCAGCTGACCTCCTGCACGCCGGCGACGCGGCGGCCGTTGGCGACATCGCGCCAGACCTTGAGCGCGCACAGCGCGACGGTGGAGACCGGCTCCGGCAGCCCAGCGGTGCGGAACAGCGCGGCGAGCGCGACGTCCCTGCCCTGCGCCAGCAACGAAACGATGCGCGCCTCGTCATAGCCGGTCAGCGCCACAAGGATGGAGCCGAAGAAGTCGATCTTGCCGTGAGCCACCGTACGCACGACGAAGCCGGGGGTGAGTTCGCCGGAGAGGCGCAGGTGCTCGACGAGGGCGGCGTGCTCCTCGATGCGCGTCCCGTCGATCATGGCGAGCGAGGCGCGGATGCAGGCTTCGCGGGTGACCCGGTCGGCGCGCGCCGCACCGATCAGCGCCTTGATCAGCGGCGAACGCCGGAGCGCCTCGCCAACCTTGACCAGCAGCATGTGGCGGCAGTCGGGCGGCAGCCTGCGGTCGGCGATCAGCGCCTCGCGGACGGCGGCGACGTCGCCGTGGCGCTCGGCGATGCGGCGGAAGGAGAGCGAGGCGATCGCGGCATCGGGCGACGAAAGAAGCTCGAGGCAGGCCTCGACCTCGCCGACCTCGGCGATGGCAGCGGCGACGGCGATGCCGATGCCCGGGCGCCCCGCGATGATGCGCTGCGCCGCGGCGGGACCGGCGGCAACGCGATCGATCAGGTCGGCATCCGAGAACAGCGGCGAGCGGCCGAGCACGATCGCGGCGATCTCCGGCTGGTCGGAAGCAAGCGCCGAAATGATCTGCGACGGCGCCTTGCGGCTCATCGACAACGCCTCGGCGAGCGCCATGCGCACCTTCTGCGAGGGGTCGTCGAGCAGGAAGGTCAGGGCCGCCTCGGCCGCGCAGCGGTCCTCGAAGGCGAGGTCGCCGTTGACATAGGCGACGGCAAGGGCGTGCGCCGCCGCGGCCCGCTCGGCGACGCGCGCGGTGTCGATCCATTTCAGGAAGTAGTTGACCACCATTGTCGGAACGTTCCCCGAGTCTCGCCGGTCCCGACGCTAGGCGCGAAATGGTTTACGAACGGTTCACCATGTTCGTTAACCCGCTTGCCGGGGCTCGGCCTCACGCGTATCTACCCTGCCGAACCATGGGAGAGACGCGATGGCGGGGCTATATCTCGACGAACTCGAACCGGGCCGGATCTACCACCACGCGCTGCGCAAGACGATCACCGAGAGCGACAACATGCTGTTCTCGGTGATGACGCTGAACCCGCAGCCGCTCCACATCGATTTCGACTTCGCCGCCAAGTCGGAATGGGGCAAGCCGCTGGTCAACTCGCTGTTCACGCTCGGCCTGATGATCGGCATCTCCGTGCACGACCTCACGCTCGGCACCACGATCGGCAATCTCGGCATGACCGACACGGTGTTTCCGCACCCTCTCTTCCACGGCGACACGGTCCGGGTCGAGACGACCGTGATCTCGGTGCGCGATTCGCGCTCCCGGCCGGATCGCGGCATCGCCGAGTTCGAGCACCGCGCCTACAACCAGAACGGCGTCCTGGTGGCAAAGTGCACGCGCCAGGCGATGATGATGAAGAAGGCCGCCTGATGCGCTCGATGCTGTTCGTCCCGGGCAATTCGGAGCGCAAGCTGGAGAAGGGCCTGAGCTCGGGCGCCGACGCGCTGATCATCGACCTGGAGGACTCCGTCGCCCTGGCCGACAAGGCGTCCGCGCGCGGGATCGCGACGGCGTTCATCCGCGCGCGCCGTTCCCAGACCGCGGCGGCGATCTACGTGCGCGTCAACGACTTCACCACGGGGATGACCAACGACGACCTCGCCGCGCTAATGCCCGCCCACCCCGACGGCATCATGCTGCCGAAATGTACCGGCGGCGCGGACGTGACCCGCCTTTCGGCGAAACTGCGGGTGCTCGAGGCGGAGAACGGACTTGAGGACGGCGCCACCCGCATCGTGCCGCTGATCACGGAGACTGCCGCCTCCGTGCTCGCCGCCGCGACCTATGCGCCCGAGAAGCGCCTCGCCGGCCTGACCTGGGGAGCGGAGGATCTCTCCGCATCGGTGGGCGCGCGCACGGCGCGCGATGCGGACGGCCGCTACACCGACGTCTTCCGCCTGGCGCGAACGCTGACGATCCTCGCGGCTTCGGCGTCGGAGACGGTCGCCATCGATACCGTCTATCCGAGTTTCCGCGACACCGACGGTTTCCGTCGCGAATGCGAGGAAGCCGAACGCGACGGCTTCACCGCCAAAATGGCGATCCACCCCGACCAGGTCGCCATCATCAACGCCGTCTTCACGCCGTCGCCCGAGGCGGTGGCGAAGTCTAAGGCGGTGGTCGAGGCGTTCAGGGCGGCGGGCGATCCGGGCGTGGTCGCCATCGACGGCAAGATGTACGACCGCCCGCATCTGCGGCTCGCCGAACGGCTGCTCGCCCGCGCCGGCGCGCAGGCGTAGGCGCCGCTCGCCCTGCCCAGTCAGTCGGCCTTCCAGCGCGGACGGCGCATGGCGAAGGTCTCGGTGACCGACGTGTAGTCCATGTAGCCGAGACGCGCGACGCTGCCCGCCTTGACCACGTCGAACAGGCCGTCGGTCAGCATGGCGTCGTCGATGAAGACGCCGACCACCTGGCCGACGACGACATGGGCGACGGAGAACTCGCCCGTAATCGTCTTCGGGCGAAAGACCTCGGTAAACCGGCATTCGAGCGCCGCGTGCGCTTCGGCGACGCGCGGCGGCTTGACGAGGCGCGAAGGCGCTGTGGCTAAGCCGGCATAGTCGAATTCGCTCACGCCGAGCGGCGCGTCGACGGAACTGGCATTCATCCGCTCGGCGAGACCGCGGCCGACCAGGTTGACGACGAACTCGCCGGTCTCGCGGGCGAAGACGACGCTGTCCTTCTCGCCTTCCGAGGAGAACCAGACCAGATGCGGTTCGGTCGTCAGCGCGTTGTAGAAGGAGTACGGCGCCAGGTTGAGGTCGCCGTTCTGCCCCTGCGTCGAGATCCAGCCGATCGGCCGCGGCGCAACGATCGCCTTGAACGGATCGTGGGGCAGGCCGTGCCCCTTCGCCGGTTCGTAGAACACGCGCCTAGCCTTTCCAGGGACCCGAATAATCCGACACCAGCGTCGCCGGATCGGGGCGCGGACGCTCGGGCGGCGTTCCTTCATAGGTCCCGATATGGACGAAGCCGACGACGCGCTCGTGCGGGGCGAGGCCGAGGATCGCCCTGCCCTCCTCGCTTTCCGAATACCAGTTGGTGATCCAGTTGGCGCCGTAGCCCAGCGCATTGGCGGCCATCAGCAGGTTCATCGCCGCGGCGCCGCCGGACAGGAACATCTCCCACTGCGGGATCTTGGGATTCTCCTTCGGGCTGGAGACGACGCCGACAACCAGCGGCGCGCGCGAGAAGCGCGCCAGCTCCTGCTGGCGTCGGCCTTCGGTCAGCGGGCCTTCTCGCCGCTCGGCGAGCGCGGCAAGCTCCTCGCCGATCTTCCCCCGTGCGTCGCCGCGATAGAGGATGAAACGCCACGGCGCGAGCCGGCCGTGGTCGGGCACGCGAGCCGCCACCTTGAGCATCGTCGCGATGTCCTCGTCGCCGGGTCCCGGCTCGCGAAGGTCCTGGATCGGCGCCGACGCGCGGTTGAGCAGGAACGCGATGATCGGGTTCGTCAAAATGCCTTCTCCATTGATCGTGGCGGCGGAGGTCCGCCGGAAGGATGGTTTTCCCCAGGAAGGATGATCGTTCGGGGAGGCCGGCCTGCCGGGGACGCACCTGGATGGATCATCGGTCTTGAAATTGCCATCCCCTTGGTCTTCAAAGCAAGGGATGATCGTCGGCATTCCCAAATCGCTCGTCTCCATCCTGGTCGCAGCCGCCCTGATGGCTGTGCCGTCGATCGTGTCGGCGCAGGACAAGGCGCCAGCCGAGGGTACGGCCGGGGTGACGAGTTACGCGCCGGCCACCGGCAGCGAGCCGCTCGCCGCCGGCGAGGGCCAACTGACGCTGGCGGCACAGCTGACCGAAGCCGGCCCCGATCTCACCCGCGGCCTCGTCTGGCGCGTATTCGCCACGGAGGCCAGCCCCGACGGCAAGCTGCCGCTGATCGCCCAGGGACAGGGCGGAACCAGCACGTTTCCGCTCCAGCCCGGCAGCTACCTGGTGCATGCCGCCTTCGGCCGGGCCGGGGCGACCAAGAAGATCACCGTCGGCCGCGAGGCGCAGCGCGAAAACCTCGTGCTCGACGCCGGCGGCCTCAAACTCGACGCCGTGCTCACGGGCAACCGGCGTATCCCGGCGCGCAAGCTGGAGTTTTCGATCTACGATTCGGAGATGGACGCGAACGGCGACCGTGCGGCAATCATCGAGGGCGTGCCGCCGAACAGGGTGGTCCGGCTGAACGCCGGGACCTACCACGTCGTCTCGAAATACGGCCAGGTCAACGCCGTGGTGCGCTCCGACATCCGGGTGGAGGCGGGCAAGCTGACCGAAGCGACCGTCGAGCACCATGCAGCCGAGCTGACGCTGAAGCTTGTACGCGAGCCCGGCGGCGAGGCCATCGCCGACACGTCATGGTCGATCGTCGCCGATTCGGGCGATCCGGTGCGCGAAACCGTCGGCGCCTACGCTTCCATGGTCCTCTCCGAAGGCGAATACACGATCGTCGCCAAGAACCGCGACCGCATCTACCAGCGCGACTTCAACGTCGTCGCCGGGCAGAACCAGGAAGTCGAAGTCCTCGCCACGGAAGCGGCAGCGACGGACGCGGAAGACGCCGCGGACTGAAATCTCCGACCGAGAGACACGCCAGCCGTCACGGCACCCGCCCGTCGCGTATCAGGCGGCGCGCGATTGCTCCGACGGATGTTCGCGGTGCCGGCGACGCTCCGCCAGCGAGAAGACGGAATCGTAGAGGAAGCGCAGCAGCGCCTTGCGGTCATCGAGCCGCGCCATCGCGCTCCAGGAGATCGGCGGGCCGACGCGCACGTCGATGGCCCGCCCCGACAGGCGTGCGAACTCGCGGATCAGGAGCGCCGTGCGCAACGTCAGCGAGACGCCGCCGACGAAACGCTTCAGTTTCCCTTCGCTTTCGAGCAGGCCCATCGGCCGGCTGACGATATGGAACAGGCGGCCGTTCTGCCCGGCGAAGTGCATCGGAATGACGGTGGCGCGCGCTTCCTGGACAAGCCGGGCCGGGAACATCTTCCACGGCAGGTCGACGGCGCGGCCGAATGCGTTCGGTGCTGTGGCGACGCCGCCCGCCGGGAAAACGACGATGGTGGTGCCTTCCTTGAGCAGGCGCAGCGCTTCGTGGCGTACGGCGAGATTGTTCTTCAGCGCCTCGCGCGTTTCGCTGAAATCGACCGGAAGCGAGTAGGCCTCCATCTCGCGGATCTTCAGCAGATCGGCGTTGATCATGACGCGGAACGGCCGTCCGAGCTGCTCGGCGAGCGACAGGATGGCAACGCCGTCGCCGATGCCGAAGGGATGGTTGGCGACGATGACCAGCGGCCCGTCGGGAAGATCGCGCGGCGGCCAGGCGCCGTCGACACGCAGCGACACGTCGATCAGCGGCAGCATGCGGCCGAAGACGCACTCGCCGGTCGGCACGATCTCGCGGCGCCAGAAATCGTAGAGCCGGGCGTAGCGGTCGCGGCCGGAGAGCCCCTCGACGGAGCGGATGAACCAGCGCTTGACGCGCGGCTGGCGGGCGTTCGCGTAGGAGAGTTCGGGAAAGAGCATGACCGCGGAAACCGGATGGCGATTTCAGCGTCATGCATCAGTCATGTGACGGACATGTGAAGCCCGAGAGAACGGCGGGCCGTCGCCTCGGGCGATCGATCAGCGCAACGGATTCACGCGGACCGGGCGGCGCGACGCCGCCTGTCGGGCGTCTGCGCCTCGTCGGCGAAGGCGGCGATCGCCGCCTCGAGCGTCATCGATTCCTGGTCGCGCGAACCCAGCCGGCGCACGTTGACCGTGCCTTCCTCCGCCTCGCGCCTGCCGCAGACCAGGATGACCGGGACCTTGGCGAGGCTGTGCTCGCGGACCTTGTAGTTGATCTTCTCGTTGCGCAGGTCGGCTTGCGCGGAAAGGCCCGCCGCGCGCAGCCGGTCGACGACCGAGGTCGCGTAGGCGTCGGCGTCGGAGGTGATGGTGGCCACCACCGCCTGCAGCGGCGCGAACCACAGCGGGAAATGACCCGAGTAGTTCTCGATGAGGATGCCGAGAAAGCGCTCCATCGAACCGCAAATGGCGCGGTGGATCATCACCGGCTGCTTCTTCTCCGAATCGGAGCCGATGTAGAAGGCGCCGAAGCGCTCGGGCAGGTTGAAGTCGACCTGGGTCGTGCCGCACTGCCAGTCGCGGCCGATGGCGTCCTTGAGCACGTACTCGAACTTCGGCCCGTAGAAGGCGCCCTCGCCCGGATTGATCGAGGTGCGGATCTTGCCGCCCGACTGGCGCTCGATGGTGGCGAGCACGTTGCTCATGATCTCTTCGGCATGGTCCCACGCCGCATCCGACCCGACGCGCTTCTCGGGACGCGTGGACAGCTTCACCTGGATTTCGTCGAAGCCGAAATCGGCATAGGTGGTGAGAATCAGGTCGTTGATCTTCAGGCATTCGGCGGCGAGCTGTTCCTCCGTGCAGAAGATGTGCGCGTCGTCCTGGGTGAAGCCGCGCACGCGCATCAGCCCGTGCAGGGCACCCGACGGCTCATACCGATGAACGTTGCCGAATTCGGCAAGCTTTACGGGAAGATCGCGGTAGGACTTCAACCCATGCTTGAAGATTTGCACATGGCCGGGACAGTTCATCGGCTTCAGCGCGAAGACGCGGTCGTCGTCCGTATCGTCGCCGGCAACGGTCACCTTGAACATGGCGTCGCGGTACCAGCCCCAGTGGCCTGACGTCTCCCACAGCGACTTGTCGAGCACCTGCGGGGCGTTGACCTCCTGGTAGCCGAGGTCGTCCAGGCGGCGGCGCATGTAGGAAACGAGGTTCTGGAACATCTTCCAGCCCTTGGCGTGCCAGAAGACGACGCCCGGCCCCTCTTCCTGGAAATGGAAAAGGTCCATCTCGCGACCAAGCCGGCGGTGGTCGCGCTTCTCGGCCTCTTCCAGCATGTGCAGATAGGCGTCGAGCTGCGCCTGGTCTGCCCAGGCCGTGCCGTAGATGCGCGTCAGCATCGGCTTCGACGAATCGCCGCGCCAATAGGCGCCGGCCACCTTCATCAGCTTGAAGGCCTGGCCGATCTGACCGGTCGAGGCCATGTGCGGGCCGCGGCAAAGATCGAACCAGTCGCCCTGATAGTAGATCTTCAGGTCCTGGTCGTCGGGAATCGCGTCGATCAGCTCGACCTTGTAGGCCTCGCCCTTGTCGCGGAACACTTTTCGCGCGCGATCGCGATCCCAGACATCCCTCGTGAAGGGCCGGTTGCGCGCGATGATCTCGCGCATCTTCTTCTCGATGACGGGGAAGTCTTCCGGCGTGAACGGCTCGTTGCGGGCGAAGTCGTAGTAGAAGCCGTTCTCGATGACCGGTCCGATGGTCACCTGCGTGCCCGGCCACAATTCCTGCACCGCTTCGGCGAGCACATGGGCCGTATCGTGGCGGATCAGCTCGAGCGCGCGCGGGTCGTCACGGGTGATGATCTCGATGCCGCCGTCGCGGCCGACGGGGTCGGAAAGGTCGCGCAGCACGCCCTGGTGGGCATAGGCGACGGCTTTCTTGGCGAGCGACTTCGAGATCGATTCGGCGAGTTCGGCGCCGGTCGTCGCCGCGTCGTAGCTGCGTACGGAACCATCGGGGAATTTGAGGGAAACGGGATTTGCCATCGGGGTATCTCCTATCCAGTCCCGCATACGAACGCGGGTGGTGACTTTGCCGGCTGAGTCCGGCGGGCGAGCGGTCTTCTATTGGGACTTTCCGGCGCCGTAAAGCCTCGTGGCCGACGGACGCCGAAACCCGTCAATGCTCGTGGCCGCAGGCGCCCGCGTGACGACCCACCCGCCAGAACCGCCACGGCAGGTACCAGCGGTAGCTTGCGTCGAGCGTTTCCGGCACGTTGTCGATGCCATGCGTGCCGCCCGGACCGCAGCGCGAGACGCGGAACAGCCCCATCCAGCCGCCGTTCCAAAGCCCGTGGCGGGCGATCGCTTCATATGTGTATTCCGAACAGGTCGGCATATGCCGGCAGGAATTGCCGATGAAGCCGGACAGGGTGAGCTGGTAGAGACGGACGAATCCGGTCCCGAAGAGCCGCCCGGGCGTCTTGCGCCATGGGCCTGCCCAGTTGCGGCCGGCGCGCCGCACCGCCGGCGTCGTGGAATGCTCGTGATCCGCCATCGTCCCAGATCGCCCTTTCCCGCGCTTAGGTGCGCTTTCCACGAGGAGATTTCAACGGCGGCGCACCGGGAGCGAGGGCGGCGGCCTGCCGAGCGCGATCCCAGCGCGACGACGGCAATCGCGCAGTGCGGTGAACAGTGCGTCCGTCAGGGCCCCATTTGATCGAACAGGACCACCGGCCTATGTGTGGACGCACAACCGGACCGGACCCTGTCGTCCAGACTTTTTGCGGAGCAACAGATGACGAACCAGCTCGAACTCGGGCTCGATACATTCGGCGACGTCACCATCGGCACCGACGGCGCGCTGCTGCCGCAGGCGCAGGTGATCCGCAACGTCGTCGAGGAAGCCGTTCTCGCCGACCAGGTCGGCGTCGACTTCATCGGGGTGGGCGAGCACCATCGCGACGATTTCGCCGTGTCGGCTCCCGAGGTCGTGCTCGCCGCGATCGCGGCGCGGACCAGCCGCATCCGACTGGGCTCGGCGGTGACCGTGCTCTCCTCCGACGACCCGATCCGCGTCTTCCAGCGGTTTTCCACCGTCGATGCGATCTCAGGCGGCCGCGCCGAGGTCATCCTCGGCCGCGGCTCCTTCACCGAATCCTTCCCGCTGTTCGGCTTCCGGCTCAACGACTACGAGACGCTGTTCACCGAGAAGCTCGACCTGTTCGCGGCGATCATCGCCGGCGGGCCGGTCACCTGGCAGGGCAGCGTCAGGCCGGCGCTGAAGGACCAGCCGATCTATCCGCCGCTCGAGCGGGGCCGGCTGAAGACCTGGATCGGCGTCGGCGGCAGTCCCGAATCGGTGATCCGCGCCGCCCGCTACGGCATGCCGCTGATGCTCGCCATCATCGGCGGCGAGCCGAAGCGCTTCCGCCCCTTCGTCGACCTGTACCACCGCGCGCTCGACCAGCTGGGCGGCGACAAGACGCTGCCGATCGGCGTGCATTCGCCGGGCCACGTCGCAGAGACGGACGATCAGGCGCGCGAGCAGCTGTGGCCGGGCTACAAGAAGATGCACGACCGCATCGGCGGCGAACGCGGCTGGGGGCCGACGACGCGCAGCCGCTTCGACGCCGAGGCCGACATGGGTTCGCTCTACGTCGGCTCGCCGGAAACCGTGGCGAAGAAGATCGCCGAGACGATGAAGACGCTCGGCGTCAACCGCTTCGACATGAAGTACTCGGGCGGGCCGACGCCGCACGAGCACATGATGAAGAGCGTCGAGCTCTACGGGACGAAGGTGATCCCGATGGTCCGAGACATGCTGGGCTGAGGGCGCGGGATGCGGCGGCGGGACGACGCCCGGTCAGGCGGCGGCGTCCGCCCGCTTCTTCTCGATCTGGCCGATGGCGTCGACGACGGCGTCGAATGTCAGCATGGTCGAGGCATGGCGCGCCTTGTAGTCGCGCACCGGTTCCAGATACTTCAGGTCGGCGAAGCGCCCTTCCGGAGGAGAACCGTTCTCCTTGAGCATCTTCAGCATGGCCTCGCGCACGGCGCGCAGTTCAGCCGCGGTCGCGCCGACGACGTGCCGGGCCATGATCGAGGACGACGCCTGGCCGAGCGCGCAGGCCTTCACGTCGTGCGCGAAGTCGGTGACGGTGTCGCCGTTCATCGCAAGATCGACGGTGACGGTCGAGCCGCACAGCTTCGAATGCGCGGTGGCCGTGGCGTCGGCATGGTCGAGGCGGCCGAGACGCGCGATGTTGCCGGCGAAGCCGAGGATTTTCGCGTTGTAGACGTCGTTGATCATGGCATTCCACTTCGCTGCCGGTCTTTGGCCGGAGCTTGTCGCGGGCTCTCTTTCATTGCGCGCCCGGGGCCATATATAATGTCCGTGATCCCCCATCGACAAGTCCGGTCAATGTGGGGCAAATGCCGCCGTCGGGACTGGAAACTTTTTGCCTCCGGAACCCGTAACGGGCGAGAGACCGTTCAACTCGTCCCGCGAGATACGGGACTACGGGAGACGCCTTTATGGATGCCGTATTCAGGAAGTTGATGCCCAAGGCCGAGTATATGGACAAGCCGGAGACCGACCGGCCCTCGCAGGAGGAGGTCGAGGCGGCCGTCTATACGTTGCTGCGCTGGACCGGCGACAATCCCGAGCGCGAAGGCCTGAAGGATACGCCCAAGCGCGTCGCCAAGGCCTATCGCGAAATGTTCGGCGGCTACGACATGTGCCCGGCCGAAGAACTCGGCCGCACCTTCGAGGAGGTCGCCGGCTACGACGACCTCGTGCTGGTCAAGGACATCGGCTTCCATTCGCACTGCGAACACCACATGGTGCCGATCATCGGCAAGGCGCATGTCGCCTACTTGCCCGACGGCAAGGTCGTCGGCCTGTCGAAGATCGCCCGCGTCGTCGACATCTTCGCCCACCGCCTGCAGACGCAGGAGGCGATGACGGCGCAGATCGCAGGTGTCATCCAGGACGTGCTCAATCCGCGCGGCGTCGCCGTGATGATCGAGGCCGAGCACATGTGCATGGCCATGCGCGGCATTCGCAAGCAGGGGTCGACGACGCTGACGTCGACCTTCACCGGCGCGTTCCGCGACAGTCCGGAAGAGCAGGTCCGCTTCGTCACCATGGTCCGCGGCGGCGCGTTGCGCTGACGGCCGGCCCGCCCCTCGCTTCAGGTATTCCCCATGCCCATCGCATTCGATCCGCCCTCGCGCGACACGGCGGCAGTGGAGGAAGGCGCCGCCTTCATGCCTCGCTTCGACGCCAACGGCCTCGTGACCGCGGTCGTCACCGACATTGACGACGGCGAACTCCTGATGCTCGCGCACATGAACGCCGAGGCCCTGTCGCTGACGCTCAAGACCGGCATCGCCCATTACTGGTCGCGCTCGCGCTCCGCGATCTGGAAGAAGGGCGAGACGTCGGGAAACCTCCAGCACGTCCGCGAGATCCGCGTCGACTGTGATCAGGACGCGGTCTGGCTGAAGGTCGACGTCGCCGGCCACGATGCAACCTGTCACACCGGTCGGCGTTCCTGCTTCTACCGGACGGTGGAGATGAAGGACGGGAGCGTCTTCCTCGCCCACGATGGAAGCGCGCCCGCGTTCGACCCTGCATCCGTCTACCCATCCGGCGGTGAACCTTAAGTCATTTCGAAACCACACAGGTTCATCCTTTCGATACTGGGCCCCTGTATAAGGATATGCGGGGGATGGATGGGAGAGTGTGATGCTCGAATGGGCGTCGATGCGAAGCAGGCCCGACGTGCGGGAGGCCAACGGCTTCTCGTCGATCACGGGCACGACGGAGAATAAACCGCTTCGCAAACAGGGAATTGCGCTCGCGCTCGGCGGCGGCGCGGCACGGGGATGGGCCCATATCGGCGTCCTACGTGCCCTCGACGAAGCCGAGATCCAGATCAACATGATCGCCGGAACCTCGATCGGCGCGCTGGTCGGCGGATGCTACCTGGCCGGGCGCCTCGACGAACTCGAGCACTTCGCCCGCGGTCTGACCAAGCGCAAGATGTTCGGCCTGCTCGACTTCCATCTGGGTGGCGCCGGCCTGCTCGGCGGCATGAAGCTGGACGCCCGCATGCGCCAGCACATGGACGGCATGACATTCGCCGACCTCGACCGCCCGTTCGTCTGCGTCGCGTCCGAAATCCGCACCGGCCACGAGATCTGGCTGTCCAGCGGCTCCCTGATCACCGCCATGCGCGCGTCCTATGCCCTCCCCGGCGTCTTCGAGCCGGTGACCTGCAACAAGCGCATGCTCGTCGACGGCGCCCTGGTCAACCCGGTCCCGGTCTCGGTCTGCCGGGCCCACGAACAGCCGTTGGTCGTGGCCGTCAACCTGCACTACGACCTCTACGGTCGCGCCGCCGTCATCAAGCACAACGCCGGCGAACTGATCGTCGAGAAGGACGCCGACCCGCGCAAGACGTCGAGCGCCGACACGCGGGAAGCGCGCCTCGGCATCACCGGCGTCATGGTCGAGGCCTTCAACATCATCCAGGACCGCATCTCGCGGGCGCGGCTCGCCGGCGACCCGCCGGACATGTCGCTGCAGCCCAAGCTCGGCCATATCGGCCTGTCCGAGTTCCACCGCGCCGAGGAGGCGATCGAACTCGGCTACGAGGCAGCCAGGGCGCACCTGCCGGAATTGAAGCGGTTGCAGACGGTTCTCGCCTGACAGCGCAACGCCGCCGCTCTCACGCGAGTGCTGCGTCGACGATACGGAACTGCACCGAGCGCGCGCCATTCCAGTAGTTGGCCGAGATCGACCCGGCGACGTGGACCGTGCGTCCGCGGTTGGCCATGAGGAAATCGCCGAGCGGCGTGCCGACCGAGCGGAACGCCATGGCGCGCAAAGTCGCCCCGCCCTCCGACCTCAGCTCGACGCGAAGATGCCCGGTGCCGACCTCGCGCACGTCGCCGATGCGGTGGCGCGGCAGGACGAAGACCGGCTGCGGATGGCCCGAACCGTAGGGACCGGCCTTCTCCAGGAGATCGAGCAGGTCCTGGGTCGCGCCTTCCGCCGACAGTGCCGCGTCGATCGGCAGCGTCTCGCCGTCGCGCAGGCGCGAGACCTCGGCCGACGCCCGGGACTCGAAGAAGGCGCGCAGGTCGCCGAGCCGCGCCCGCTCGACGGTGATGCCGGCCGCCATGGCGTGGCCGCCACCCTTGACGATCAGCCCTTCCGCCAGGGCGTCGCGGACGAGGCGGCCGAGGTCGAAGCCGGCGACGGAGCGCCCCGATCCCGTGCCGACGCCGCTGGCGTTGAAGGCGATGGCGAAGACCGGCCGGCGCGCATGATCCTTCAGCCGCGAGGCGAGCAGGCCGACGATGCCCGGATGCCAGCGCTCGTTGCCGGTGACGAGGATCGCGGGGCCGCCGCCGCCGGCGATCTCGGCGTCGACCTCGGCGCGCGCTGCCTCAAGCATCGCCTGCTCCATGGCCTGGCGTTCCTGGTTCAACCGGTCGAGGGTCTCGGCGATGCGGTCCGCCTCGACGGAATCGTCGGTGGCGAGCAGGCGGCTGCCGAGCGCGGCGTCGCCGATACGGCCGCCGGCATTGATGCGCGGGCCGATCAGGAAGGCGAGATGAAAGGCGTTGACCGGCTCTCCGATGCGCGAGACGCGGATCAGCGCTCCCAGTCCCGGATTCTGCAGGCGGCGGATGGCGAGCAGGCCCTTGACGACGAAAGCGCGGTTGACTCCGGTGAGTGAAACGACGTCGCACACCGTCGCCAATGCGACGAGGTCGAGCCAGCCGAGCAGGTCGGGCGGCGCCTTGTCCGGCGCGGCCGCGCGGAGCGCGCGCACGGTTTCGACGAGGGTCAGGAAGACGACGCCGGCGGCGCACAGATGGCCCTGCCCCGACAGATCATCCTCGCGATTGGGATTGACGATGGCGACGGCCGGGGGCAGCGGGCCGCCGACCTGGTGGTGGTCGAGCACGACGACATCGGCTCCGGCCTCGTTGGCCGCGGCGACCGACGGCGCGCTGTTGGTGCCACAGTCGACGGTGACGATGAGCTTCGCGCCGCGCGCGGCGAGGTCGCGCATCGCGTCGGGATTGGGGCCGTAGCCTTCGAAGATGCGGTCGGGGATGTAGATCTCGGCTTCGATGCCGTAGTGGGCGAGAAAACGCTTGAGCAGTGCCGAAGACGCGGCGCCGTCGACGTCGTAGTCGCCGAAGATGGCGACCCGCTCGCGCCGCCGCACCGCTTCCGCGATACGCGCCGCCGCGCGTCCCATGTCGGTCAGGCTGGAGGGATCTGGCAGCAGGTCACGGATCGTCGGGTCGAGGAAACGCGGCGCGTCGTCTGCCAGGACACCGCGGCCGGCCAGCACGCGGGCGATCAGATCGCCAGTGCCTTGGCTCTGCGCGATCGTGAGCGCCACCATCTCCTGGCGATCGGAAAGCCGGTGTTCCCAGGCCAGCCCGGTCGCCGAGCGGCGGACGTCGAGGAAGTAACGCTTTTCCGCCGTCATCTGCCGGAATCGTCCCGCTCAAAGAGGTGACGATAGCTTAGGCGGCACCCTCGGCGCAAAGCGTGCCGGGTCAGAACTTGTCCATGTCCTGGTGGCGGGCCTTGATCTCGCGCACCGTCTTCGACGACGAGCGCATGACGATGGTGTGGGTCTGGATGTCGACGCGGCCGAACTTGACGCCCGACAGCATGTTGCCGTCGGTAACGCCGGTGGCGGCGAAGAGCACGTCGCCGCGCGCCATTTCGTCCATGCGGTAGACCTTGTTGGGATCGGCGATTCCCATCTTGGCGGCACGCGCGATCTTCTCCTCGGTATTGAGCTGGAGACGGCCCTGCATCTGGCCGCCGATGCAGCGCAGCGCCGCGGCGGCGAGCACGCCCTCGGGGGCGCCGCCGATGCCGAGATAGATGTCGATACCGGTCTCGTCCGGATCGGTGGTGTGGATGACGCCGGCGACGTCGCCGTCGCCGATCAGGCGGATCGACGCGCCGGTCTGGCGCACCTCGTCGATCAGGCGCGCATGGCGCGGACGGTCGAGGATGCAGGCGGTGATTTCAGAGACCGGCACGCCCTTGGCCTTGGCGAGGTTCTCGATGTTTTCGACCGCGGAAGCGTCGAGATCGACGATGCCGGCCGGATAGCCGGGGCCGATGGCGATCTTGTCCATGTAGACGTCCGGCGCGAAGAGCAGGCTGCCCTTTTCGGCGATGGCGATAACGGCCAGCGAGTTGGGCAGGTTCTTGGCGCAGATCGTGGTGCCTTCCAGAGGGTCGAGCGCGATGTCGACTTCCGGCCCCTCGCCCGTGCCGACCTCCTCGCCGATGTAGAGCATCGGCGCCTCGTCCCGCTCGCCCTCGCCGATCACCACGGTGCCCTTGATCGGCAGGCGGTTGAGTTCGGAGCGCATGGCGTCGACCGCGGCCTGGTCGGCCGCCATCTCGTCGCCGCGGCCACGCAGCCGCGCCGCCGCCACCGCGGCGCGCTCGGTGACGCGCACGAGTTCGAGGGTCAGAATCCGGTCGAGACCGGCGGTCACGCCTTTGGCCATGAGGTCCATCCTGCTAGGTCGATTTCGAAGCCGCGCCGGGAACGGCGCGACGGCGGGCCTCTTTTGTCAAACCGCCATGAGGACGGCAAGGCCTCCGGCGGCCTTTCCGCCGGATCGCCCAGGACTCAATCGATTGAAGGCCTTCGCCCCGGTTCAACCCGCCCGCTCGATACGGATGACCTGCGGCTTGTCGACAAGGTGGCCGTCCTTGGTAACGCCGTCGACTGCCTTGCGCACGGCCGCTTCGGTCGTTTCGTGGGTAACCAGGATGACGGTTTTCTGGGACGCGTCGGCCGTGCCGCCGGCGTGCTGGACGATCGATTCCAGCGAGATCTCGTTGTCGGCCATGCGCTTGGCAATCGCCGCGAACACGCCGATGCGGTCGTGCACGGTGAAACGGATGAAATAGCCGCCCTCGTGCGAGCGCATGCGTGCCTTCTTGTAAGGCGCCAGTTCCTTCGCCGGGCGGCCGAACACCGGCCCGTGCTGGAAGCCGGGGCGGCTTTTGGCGATGTCGGCGATGTCGCCGATGACGGCCGACGCTGTGGCATTGCCGCCCGCACCCGGGCCGGACAGCAGAAGTTCCCCAAGAATGTCCGTCTCGATCGCCACCGCATTGGTGACGCCGTGGACCTGGGCGATGACCGAGGCGGTCGGCACCATGGTCGGGTGGACGCGTTGCTCGATGCCGCTCTCGGTGCGCTGGGCGACGCCGAGCAGCTTGATACGGTAGCCGAGTTCGCCCGCGGCGCGGATGTCGGCCTGGGTGATGTTGGAAATGCCTTCAAGGTAGATGTCGTCGGCCGCGATGCGGTGGCCGAAGGCGAGGCTCGACAGGATCGACAGCTTGTGCGCCGTGTCGTGGCCCTCGATGTCGAAGGTCGGGTCGGCCTCGGCGTAGCCGAGGCGTTGCGCGTCCTCCAGGCAGGCGTCGAAGGACAGGCCCTCGGCCTCCATCCGGGTCAGAATGTAGTTGCAGGTACCGTTGAGGATGCCGAAGACCCGCGTCACCGAATTTCCGGCGAGCGCCTCGCGCAAGGTCTTGATGACCGGGATGCCGCCGGCGACGGCGGCTTCGTAATTAAGCAGTACGCCCTTCTTCTCGGCGATCTCCGCGAGCGCCACGCCGTGCCTGGCGAGAAGCGCCTTGTTGGCGGTGACGACATGACGACCGGCCTCGAGCGCGGCCTTGACCGAGGCCCGTGCCGGTCCCTCGTCGCCGCCGATCAGTTCGACGAATACGTCGATCGGCCCCGTTTTCGCCATCTCGACGGGATCGTCGAACCACTGGGCGCCGGAGAGATCGACGCCGCGGTCGCGGCCCCTGCTACGCGCCGATACCGCGGTGACGACGATGTCGCGGCCGCACTGGCGGGTCAGCTCGGTCGCCTTCGTTGCCAACAGCCGCGCCACGGAGGCTCCGACCGTGCCCAATCCGGCAATCCCAACACGCAATGCTTCGGCCATGACCGCTAGGTCCCCCGTTGTATGTGTCTCGTGACCTCTCGTCGGCGCTTAGCGCCGTGCCACCAGCGGCACCACGTTGTCGGCGGTACCGGTGCCGGCCGCCGTGGAGAGGAAGCGCTTGATCGAACGCGCAGCCTGGCGGATGCGGTGCTCGTTCTCGACGAAGGCGAGGCGCACATGGTCGTCGCCGTGCTCGCCGAAGCCGATGCCCGGCGCCACGGCGACGTCGGCGTGCTCGATCAGCAGCTTGGAGAATTCCAGCGAACCGAGATGGCGGAACGGTTCCGGGATCGGCGCCCAGGCGAACATCGAGGCGGCGGGCGCAGGTATCTGCCAGCCGGCCTTGCCGAAGGACTCGACCATCACGTCGCGGCGGCGGTGATAGATCGCGCGCACCTCGGCGATGTCGGTGCCATCGCCGTTCAGCGCAGCCGACGCCGCCACCTGGATCGGCGTGAAGGCGCCATAGTCGAGATAGGATTTCACCCGGGTCAGCGCCGAGATCAGCCGCTCGTTGCCGACGGCGAAGCCCATGCGCCAACCTGGCATGGAGAAGGTCTTCGACATCGAGGTGAACTCGACGGTGACGTCCATGGCGCCCGGAACCTCGAGCACGGAGGGCGGCGGATTGCCGTCGAAGTAGATCTCCGAATAGGCGAGGTCGGACAGGATGATCAGGTCGTTCTTGCGGGCAAACGCGACGACGTCCTTGTAGAAGTCGAGCGAAGCGACCAGCGCCGTCGGGTTCGACGGGTAGTTGAGGATCAGCGCCAGCGGCTTCGGGATCGAGTGGCGGAAGCCGCGCTCCAGCGCCGGGATGAACTTGTCGTCCGGCTCGACCTGCAGCGAGCGGATCACGCCGCCCGACATGATGAAGCCGAAGGCGTGGATCGGATAGGTCGGGTTCGGGCACAGGATGACGTCGCCGGGCGCGGTGATCGCCTGCGCCATGTTGGCGAAGCCTTCCTTGGAGCCGAGCGTCGCCACGACCTGCGTCTCGGGATCGAGCTTCACGCCGAAGCGGCGGCCATAGTAATTGGCCTGGGCACGGCGCAGGCCGGGGATGCCGCGCGAGGACGAGTAGCGGTGGGTGCGCGGGTCGCGCACCACCTCGACCAGCTTGTCGACGATCGCCTTCGGCGTCGGCAGGTCGGGATTGCCCATGCCGAGGTCGATGATGTCGGCGCCGTTGGCCCGCGCGCTGGCCTTGAGCCGGTTGACCTGCTCGAAGACGTAGGGCGGTAGGCGGCGGACTTTGTGAAACTCTTCCATGGCGGTTCCAGGGGCGTCGGGGTTGCGCGGGCCGCGATATACACGCATTCGCGGCGGGGGTCGATAGAATTGGACGCAACTGCGAAATGCACGCGTTCGGCGCTTTCAAGGCGGAGCCGGCAAATTTCAGAAGACGTCGAAGTCGCCGTAGATCTGGTTGCGCGCGATCCACGGAATCTGCCGCCCGGAGGAGCCGCCGGCGACTGAGCCCTTCACGGCCCTGTAGAGCTCGAGCAGGCTGACGGCGCCGTTGCCGTCGGAATCGGTCCTGGCACGGCCGGCCGTGACGGCGTCTTCGATCGCCACGGAGAAGCGGCCGCCGCCGAGCGTAGCCAGTTCCTCGCTGAACTGGCGCCCCTTCGACGCCGACAGGATGACGATGCCGGCGCCGCCCTCGGTAACCAGTTGGGCCACCGCGTCCTCGTTGGTCGCCGGGTCTGCCTGGCCGGTGACGCCGGAATGGCAGGCGTCGAGGAGGACGACCACGCGCGCCTTCGCCACCTTGATGCGCTGCGCCACCGCATCGAAGGCGAGGCTGGTACGATCGATGTCGGCACGGTCGGTCGACGACAGCGCGAGGCGCAGGCGCCCGTCGCCGCCGATCAGGCCGTGTCCGGCGAAGGAAAGAAGCAGCGTGTCGCCCTCGCCCGCCTCTGCGATCACGGCGTCGAGACGGGCGAGGATCGCCTCGGCGGTGGCGTCCGCGTCGATCAGGGTATCGATTTCGGCGGAGCCGTAGAGCGGCGATGCGGCGACGGCCCCTGCGATCCGCCGCGCATCGGCTGTGGCATAGCGCAGGTCCGAACCGGGCATCTTCGGATAGAGGTCGACGCCGACGGCGAAGCCGAGCAGCCGGCCGCGTCCCTCCGACGGGCGCGTTCCCAGCACGATCTCGGTGGGCGGGCTGGTGAAGCCCTCGCTGTCGATGGCAAGCAGCGTGGCGAAGGCGGCAGGCGGCAGGCCCTTTGGATCGAGCGCCAGTGAAGCGGCGACGCCCGTGACAGGGATCCGCCGCGCCAGACGGCCGTCGATGTAGACGTCGAGCGACCGCAGGCCGCGCGCCGCGCGCAATTCGATGCCGAACGCGCCGTCCCTGGTGGACACGGAGAGCGATGGCGGGTCGAGCGCGATCGGCGCACGCTCCGTCGCGCCGCTGAAAGCGGCCCGGGCCAGGCCCGGATAGCGCAGCCGCCCGGCGAACTGCGACAGGAGATGACGGCCCGGCAGCCCGGCGATCTTGAGCTCGACATAGCCCGCGGCATCCTCGGAGCCGTCGAAATAGCCGTTGCCGTCCATCAGCACGAGTTCGTCGTCGGCGACGAGGCCACTGAGCAGGTGGCGTCCGTCGGCGCAGGCGTAAACCTCGACGCGGCCGTCCTTGTTGACCTGCGCGAGTTGCCGGCCATCCGTGGTGATGGAAAGATGATCGATGTCGGCGGCATTGAGCGGCGACGCGACGGAACAGGCCGGGCTCCAGGCGACGAGGTCGAAGGCGATCAGCCGCGCGATCGGCCGCGTCGCAACCAGGAGATAGCGGCCACCGGCGATGCCGACATAGCTCGGCTCGCCAAAGGTGCTGCCGAGCTCGCCGCGCGCGTCGCCGCGGTTGATCAAGGCGAGCGGCGCGCCATCCGCGCCGCTGGCGGCCTCGGCCTTCAGCTGTTCGGGCGCCAGCAGGTCGGCATGGAGCAGCGTCCCACCGCGTTCGCCCAGCAGCGTGAAGCCGAAGGCATGGGACAGGCGGCCGGACTCGACCGTTTCGGTCAGCCAGAAGCGGTCGCTACCGAGGATCCAACGCCAGGTGTCGCGGCCCTCGGCGAGGAGGTTGATCTGAACGACCTCGTCCGGCGGCGTGGCGGGCGACGGATCGGGGAACGGGAAGGTGAGATAGCCGCTGCCAGCGTCCTCCGGACCGGTACCGACGCGAGCGATCGAGTCGTCGTAGAGCGCATCGAGCTCGGCGGCGATGCGCTCGATAGTGCTGTCGTTCTCACCGGACCGCTGCGCGGGAATCGCCCGGCTGGGGAGCAGATCGAGCATGGCGCCCGCCGTGTCGGCAAAGGACCGCAGCGAAGGTGCGATCGCCATGGCGCCGCGCAGGATCGCGCCGGATCCGTCGCCATCCCCCGTGCCGGGGTCGGCGGCGACAACATCGCCGTTCTCGATCACCGTCTGCGTCGGCTCCTCGCTGAAGTCGATGGCTTCCTGGATCGGCTCCGCGACCGTTTCATCGTCTTCGATCGGTTCCGCCGCGGCGTCGACACCCTCGGGTGCGGTCTCCGCGGCATCGGCTTCCTCATCGACGGCGTCGTCGGATTGGTCGTCATAATAGATGAATGTCCGCCGCAGCGTGTCGTGAACGTTCCATTTGGCCGCATCGGCGGCCGTCATCGCAAAATCCCGGGACAGCACCTCGTCCAAGTGGCTGCGCCGCTCGGTGACGATCATCGGGCTGAGCAGCCCGAGGTCTATGATCCTGCCCGGAATGTCGTCGGTGGGATCGGGATAGAAGAACGGGTTGGTGGCGAGAAAGGCGACGACGCCGCTTTCCAGCGAAAGCTCCAGCGACCACGCTTCGCTGCCCGCCGTGAAGGAGGCGCCGCCCTCGCCCGGATCGAGATCCTCGCCGTCGGGGTCGAGGCCGCCGTGTACCGCGCCTTCGGCGAGAACGGCCTGGTCCTCCATCCGGAACTCGTTGAGCAAGGAGAGCCGCGGCGTCTCCTCGAAGGCTTCGCGACGTCCATGCAGCGTGCGCACGACCTGCAGCGCGCCGGCCCATTCCTGGTCGAGATAGAGAAAACTGTCGGCGTGACTCCAGTACATGGCGATGCTCTGGAATCGTCCGACCCGGCGCTCTGCCACCAGGTCGTAGATGTCGGCGACCTGTTCCTCGTCGGTGCGCAAGACGATGAAACGACCGGTCGGCGAGAAAACCGGATCGCTGCCGGTCGCCTGCAGGATCACCTCGCCGCTGCGGCTGTCGGCGACTTCGACGGCGCCTTCGAAGATACGCGCCCGGAACGGGCCGGCGACCGGCACGACCTCGGCGGTGGGACGTCGCGCGGAGAACGGGTCGCGGGCAACGAGCTTCGGCGCACCGGGAGCGACATCGAGGCGAGCGCTGCCGCTTGCGGCAACCGCTTCGCCACAAGCCGAGACGACGACGACCGCCCACTCTGCCTCCATCGGTCCGGCCCTGTAGGGCAGCACGGCGATGGCGCCCGCGGATCGGGCGAACGGCGTCGACAGCGGGACGACCGCCCGCGACCGGCCCTTGCCGAATTCCATGCCGTGCGGTCCGCGCGCGCCGGGCGCCAGCGCGAAGAAGCCGCGCCCTTCGAAGCGCGTCGATTCCGGAAAGGCGATGACGAGATAGGCGGCCGCCTTCGACGTCGCGGCGCCGGTCCCGGTCCGCTTCCACTCGAAGGTGACCGGTTCGCCGACGACGGCCGCGGGAGCCGGTTTCGTCACCTCGATCCGAGGGCCGCCGGCCGCCGCGACGGCGCAGCCCTGCGTTTGCGCCCATGCCTGTGCGGCAGGCGCCCCCAGCGAAAGCAACGCCGCGACAGCGGCGCGAAGGCAGAGGATCGAGAGGTGGCCCATTCTCCTACCCGGCCGATGTTCCGAACGACCATTCATAGACCGGATTCGACGTCGGCGGGCGCCGATTTCGCGCGAAGGACGGTTCCTTCCGATTCTTGCCGCGCGCAAAAGCGCCGGAGCGGCGGCGAAACGGAAAGGCTACTGCCCCTCGATCTCCTTGAGGGCGTTCTGCGCGTGGGTCTTGGCCAGCTTCTTCAGCTTCGCATCGTTCGATATCGGCTTGCCCGAAGCAGCCCTCTCCGCCTGCTTCTGCGCGGCGGCCAGTTCGGCGAGCTTCGCGCGCCTGTCGGCCGCGGTCAGTTGCGGCGCAGCGGCCGTCGGTACGATGTTCAGGTTGGGATACTGGTCCGTCGTGCGCGCCGACCGTGGCGCTTCGGCCGCCGTTCCGTCCACGGATTCGCCGGCCGCGGCCACACCGGTATCGGGCAGCGCCGCCGGCGAGGCGCCAGAGGGGGTCGGCGTCGGTATCGCGGACGTCTGTTCGGGAAGCGTTGCCTCGACGGTCGCGGTCATCGGCGCCGCGTCCTCGAGGCTTGCGGTCGTGCAGCCGCAAAGCCCGGCGGCAGCGAATGCGATCAGCGCGACGCCGCGCCATCCCCGCGTTTCATGTGCGTTCAGTCCTGTCGTCATTCTTTTCCCGCACGGGCATGCCAAAGAGTCGCGAGGGGCGGAACTTCATTGGACCGGACCATCGCTCTCATTATATTGTGTCAACATAACGCCCCGGGGAGGACAAGCGCCAGTCATGACGAAGCCAGCCGATTCGGACAAGGCGGCCGATGGGACTGCCGCGTCGGTCGAACAGTATATCGTCAAGGACCCGGAGCGTTTCGCGCTGAACCTGGCGCGCATGGTCGAGCAGGCCGGCAAGGCCGCCGCCGCCTGGGCCGAGCCGCGCGAGAAGGGCGAGGTGCGCGATACGGTCGCCGAGCCGGTCGCCGACATGGTCAAGACGTTCTCAAAGCTGACGGAATACTGGCTGTCGGACCCGAAGCGGGCGCTCGACGCGCAGACGCGACTCTTCGCCGGCTACATGCAGGTGTGGTCGAACTCCATCAAGCGGTTCGGCGCCGAGCCGGAGGTCGCCGAGGCCGAGGCGGTCAGGCCCGACAAGGGCGACAAGCGGTTCCAGGATCCCGAATGGGGGCGTAATGCCTTCTTCGACTTCCTCAAGCAGGCCTATCTGGTGACATCGCGCTGGGCGGGCGACCTGGTCGAGCACGCGGAAGGTCTCGACGAGCACACGCGCCACAAGGCCGGCTTCTACGTCAAGCAGATCAGCCATGCGATCTCGCCGTCGAACTTCATCCTGACGAACCCGGAACTGTTCCGCGAGACCGTCGCCACCAGCGGCGACAACCTGGTGCGCGGCATGAAGATGCTCGCCGAGGACATCGCCGCCGGCAAGGGCGATCTGAAGCTCCGCCAGGCGGACTATTCGCGCTTCGAGATCGGCAGGAACATCGCCATGACGCCGGGCAAGGTGGTGGGCCGGAGCGACGTCGCCGAAATCATCCAGTACGCGCCGGCGACCGAGACCGTGCTGAAGCGGCCGCTGCTCATCTGTCCGCCCTGGATCAACAAGTTCTACATCCTCGACCTCAACCCGGAGAAATCGTTCATCCGCTGGGCTGTCGAGCAGGGGCACACCGTCTTCGTCATCTCGTGGGTCAACCCGGACGAGCGCCACGGCACGAAGGGCTGGGAGGCTTACATCCGCGAGGGCATCGAATACGGCCTCGACACGGTCGAGGCCGCGACCGGCGAGCGCGAGGTCAACGCCATCGGCTACTGCGTCGGCGGCACGTTGCTGGCGGCGGCGCTGGCGCTGATGGCCCAGGAGGGCGACGACCGCATCCGCTCGGCGACGCTGTTCACGACCCAGGTCGACTTCACCTATGCCGGCGACCTGAAAGTGTTCGTCGATGAGGACCAGGTGGCCGCGATCGAGCGCTCGATGAACGAGAAGGGCTATCTCGACGGCACCAAGATGGCCACCGCCTTCAACATGCTGCGCTCGGGCGACCTGATCTGGCCCTACGTCGTCAACAACTACATGCGCGGCAAGGATCCGATGCCGTTCGACCTGCTCTACTGGAATGCCGATTCGACCCGGATGGGCGCGGCCAACCACTCCTTCTACCTGCGCAACTGCTACATGGAGAACAACCTCACCCAGGGGCGCATGGTGCTCGCCGGGCGCACGCTGTCGCTGGCCGACGTCAAGATCCCGATCTACAACCTCTCCGCCAAGGAGGATCACATCGCGCCGGCGAAGTCGGTGTTCCTCGGCTGCCGCTATTTCGGCGGCGACGTCGAATACGTGCTCGCCGGCTCCGGGCACATCGCCGGCGTGGTCAACCATCCGGCGGCGAAGAAGTATCAGTTCTGGACCGACGGCAAGCCGGAGGGCGACTTCGGCGCATGGGTGGCGCGCGCGGCGGAGACGCCGGGCTCGTGGTGGCCGCACTGGCAGGCATGGATCGAGGCCAAGGAGGTCGCGCGCGTGCCCGCTCGCAAGCCGGGCGAGAAGACCCGTGTCTTCGGCGATGCGCCGGGCAGCTACGTCAAGGTCCGCGTGTAGGGCTTTCCCAGGCCGTCACAAGCTCTGTAACATTCTGTAATGTCGGTTGAATTGACCGTGCCGACAAAGCGGGCGAAAGCTCTGCCCACTTCACGGCGCCGTCCACGCCGGTCTCGCGATCGAAATGGCGGCGATATCGCACAGTCCGGCTGCCCAGGCGGGTTTTGGTCGGTTCGCACCGGATGTCGCACCCTGCGCGGCGAACGGAAAGCGGAGAAGGGGAAGCGTATTGAGAGCGGATCGATCGCGACATGCGACCGGGATTTGGCGCATCGTACCGATCGCTTTCGTATCCGCGTTCATGGCTTCCTGCACCACGGCCGGCGACACGTCCTTCGAAATGACATCTCCTTCCTTCGCGCCGGGCGTCGCCGGCGTGATGGCCGATGCCGCGAACGAAGCCGCGACGCCGGGTTTCGCCGGTCCGGGTTCGGGCGTTCCGGGCGGTCCCGTCGTGCAGTCGGAGGTCGCTGCGCTGCAGTCGGGCGCCGACAATTCCGCCGCATTGACCGCCGCACCTACCGCAGCCGCGCCGACGATCGCCACGGTCCTCGGTGAAGGCGACAAACCGCTGCCCGAGCAGGTCGCCTATCTGCCGACGGCGAATCCGCTGCTACCGGCCGCGCTGCCCGTGCCCGCGGGGCAGCCCCAGCCGCTGGTCGACACGGCTCGCCTGCCAACCGCAGCGCCTGTCGGTTCGGCGCAGTCGGCTCAGCCGGCGCCGAAACTGAACAACCCCGTCTACGTCACCGCGACCGATCCGCAGGCGGCGCCTGCGCCGAAGCAGACGCGCTCCTTCCTGTCGTCGCTGTTCGGTTCCGAGCCGAACCAGGCGGCACCGGCGAGGAAACCCGCCCCCATCGTGACGCTGGCCTCGACCGGGCCGGCCAAGCAGATCGTCACGGCGTCGGTGTCCGGGCCTGCGGCGGAAGAAAACGCGCTTCCCGGCGTGCGCCAGTCGGCGCTGTTCGAGATCAAGCGCAAGTCGGGCCTCGACGACGACAGCGACGTCGACCTGCACGAGGACGAGGAAGGGCCGCCGGTCCGCGTCGCCTCCGCCGCCGGCCTGGCGCGGCTGGCGCCCAACGGCCTGCTGACGCAGACCGACAAGGTCGACGTCGCCTGCCTGAAGCCCGCGCTGGTAAGGACCCTCAAGACGATCGAAGGCCACTATCGCCGCAAGGTCGTGGTCACCTCCGGCTACCGCAGCCCCTCGCACAACCGTCGCGCCCGCGGCGCCAAGAATTCGCTGCACATGTACTGCGCGGCCGCCGACATCCAGGTCGAGGGCGTGACCAAATGGGAACTGGCGAGCTATCTCCGCTCGATGCCCGGCCGCGGCGGAGTGGGCACCTACTGCCACACCGAATCGGTGCATGTCGACGTCGGTCCGGAGCGCGACTGGAACTGGCGCTGCCGCCGCCGCAAGGGCTGAAAAAAGTCGAAAAATCCCGCCGACAGCGGGTTGCCGCTCACCGGCAAGCCGACTATAACCCGCCTCGCCCGCGCGCCCATCGTCTATCGGTCAGGACGCCACCCTTTCACGGTGGAGAGAGGGGTTCGATTCCCCTTGGGCGTGCCAGCATTTCCGGATCTCGGCTGCCGCCCCGGCATTTCGCAAGGTAGCCGCCGGCGGTCGATTCACCGCAGGCCAACTGCTGCGAGGTGACCAGTTTGCATCGCGACAGGCCTCGCGCCGAGACCCTGGACTGGCGGCGGAACCGACTCAGGGACATGCTCCGCCTCAGGCCGCTGTCGCGTCTGGTCCGCGCGACCGGATACTGGTTCCGTGAACGCCGCTTCCTCGCCGCGCCGGCCCCGGTGGTTGACGCCAACGGCCACGCGTTGCGGTGGCACGACGGGCTCGTCGCGACCGTCGCCTTCAACCGGCCCGACATCACGCGCTGGCAGGTCCACCTGGTCAAGAAGCACCTCGCCGAGAGCAGCGCTTTCGTCGTCTACGACAACAGCTCCGACCCGGCAAAGCGCGCCGAGATCCGCGCGATCTGCGCCGCTGCGGGCGTCCCCTACGTCGCCCTCCCCGCCAACGGCTTCCGCAACAGCCGATCGCACGGCGCCGCGCTCAACTGGATCTTCGCCAACCACGTCCGGCGCGACAGCCCGGCCTTCTTCGGCTTCCTCGACCATGACATCTTCCCGATCGAATCGGTGAGCCTCGCGGAAAGACTCGGGCGCTGTGCGATCTACGGCCTGCGGCGGGGCGACACGCCGATCGCGGGCGGGTGGTTCCTGTGGGCCGGCTACTGCTTCTTCGCCAGCAGGTTTGCCCGGCAGGACCTCGATTTCATGCCGACGGAACGCTATTCGATGGATACCGGCGGGGGAAACTGGCCGCTGATCTACCGGGACATTGCCGACGACGACGTGCGTTTCGTCGAGCTAGGCTGGCATCGCGTCGGCGATGGCGACAACATGTTCGACGATTTCTTCCAGCTTCTCGACGGCTGGCTGCACGTCGCCAACGCGTCCCACTGGAGAACCCCCCGCTCAGACCGGAGCGGCGAGCTGCTCCGCCTGCTCCGCGCTGCGGCCGGCCCGGATGCGCCGGACAGGCCGCTCGAACGCATATAGACTCGAACGCATATAGATTAGGGGAATTCCGGTCGATCATTCAGCCCGGCGACGGCGACTTCACCCTCCGAACAGGATCTTCAGCGCGTTCTCCAGCCGAGATCGTTCCTTGGGGTCCGCGGTGTTCGGCGCGACGAAGCGGGTGAGGAACAGCGAGGCCTCGTTGAACGTGCCGATGCTCGCCTGGCGCAGATATGCCAGCGTCGAAAGCAGCGCCGAGGTGTCGCAGGTCTTCGGGTCGTAGTGCCAGTATGTGCCGTGCTCGCCCTCCGCGGCGACCATGCCGCAGCGATCCTGCGGCGGCACGTCGCGCCAGAACAGCGACAATATGTCGGTCAGCGCCGAGGGATTGTTGGCATAGTAGCTGTGCTTCAGCATGTCCTCGCCGATCTCGGTCATGTCGATGCTGTCGATCTCGGCGGCGTGAAGGATGTTGGAACCGCCCTGCCCGGCGCGCGGCGAATCGCCGTGCAGCTTGCGCGAGAAGGCGAGCGCCCAGTCCTTGTTCGAGGCGTAGAGCGTGATGCGCCGCGCCGCCGGGCGAATCGTCTGGACCATTTCCGAGAACAGCCCGGCGTCGAGGTCGGGCGCGGTGAACAGCACCTGGTCGAAGGCCGGAAGCGGGCCCTTGTAGCGCAGCGCGAAGAGTTCGAGCGCGTCCGTCATCGCCCGGTTGCCCATCGAATGCGCGATGAGGTGGATGCGGGTCGCGCCGGAACGCGCCACGACGTCCTCGAGGAAGCGGCTGAGCCTGCGTCCGCTCAGGTTCACGACCGCCGTATCGGCGATGTAGCTGAGGATAGACGCGCGCGACGGCCAGGAATAGAGGATCGGAAGGCCCTCGAAGTTCATGTCGAAGGCCATCTGCGCGGTGCGCTTCGCCGCTTCGTGGAAAGGTACGTTGAAGCCGTGGACGAAGACGAAGGCCTCGGCCTTGCCGGTCTTGCGGACATGGTCCTGCATCTCGGCGAAGACCGATTCGGCGGCGGCCGGAACCACCGAGGAGAGCACGATGTGGCGCTGCGGATCCTCGCGGAAATCGAAGGTCCATATGGACGGCTTCTCGATCTTTCCCGGCCGATGCTGTTCGGGAATGCTGACAGTGGCGGTACCGTATTCCAGCTCGCCGCGCTGGCCAGAGTAGAAATCATTCGGCAACTCGCTGCCGCTGCGGGCGCGATCGGTCGCGTAGTAGATCCTGACCGAAGAGAAGCCCTCGGCGGGATCGACGTCGAAGGCGCGCCGTTCCTGTTCCTCGCTCGCCTGCATCGCCTCGCGGTGCACGGCGACGGCCTGCCGCGCGGCGCCGGAAGCGGTTCCCTCGATCTTGCCCAGCTTCGCCAGGATCGGCTCGACTGCCGCACCGAGTCCAGCCGCCCGGGCGACAGCCAGCGCCGAAGCCAGCGCCTCCACGGCCGCGACGCCGTTGTCGGCGGCGACGAAATCGTCCGCCGCGGCAGTGTAGACCGCGATCAGGTCTGGAGACAGGTCGCCGTCGGTTCCGGCAATCAGGCCGGCCAGTTCCATTCGCCGCCGCGCCGCCTCGGCGTGCAGGCCGGCGGCGCTCTCGATCGCCGCCAGCTGGGCGAGCAGGTCCATGCGGATGCGGGCGTCTTCGGCGGACGGGAGGGCGGCCTCGATGAGGGCAGCGGCGGCGGCACCGTCGCCGCTGGCGAGAGCATCGGCGACACGTAAACCGATCAGCGGGTCCACTTCGGCATGTGCCGGCGCCGTCAGGGAGAGAACCGCCGCCGCCCATAACAAGGTCGGCCGACGCAACAAATCGACGAACGAAAACATAGGCATGCCCCCACTCCGCCGGCTCCGTCCCGAGACCCCTTGTGCGTCCTGGATCACCCGGCCGCGGAAGCGAAGTTCTTTCATCGCGGCGACCCGCACCGCAGACGAAGCTCGACGCTCCCTATCCCATCTTCGCGGCGGGAATGTGAACGATTCGGCGCGGTCGGACCGGCGCTCGGGGGTGTCGACCGCGGATTCGGTCGCGGCGCACGCCTGTATCCGCTGATAGCGATGCAAAGAGGTCACACCACGAAAAAGTGTGGCGGAAAAACGTCTTCAATAAGCTCGACATGCGTAGAAGTGGCGTCGCTACGGATGTAATGGTCGATCAGATAGTCGAGATCATCACGGCCGTCGTTCTTTCAGGTGGGGAATATAACATGTCACGCAAATCGCTTTTGGCCGCAGCTTGCGCCATCATCATGCCGGGAGCGGCCATCGCCGCTGACGCTCAGGAGCCGGTCGCCGAAGGCTACAACTGGTCGGGCTTCTACGCGGGTGTTGGCATCGGCGCCGGCGGCGTCGTGCACGAGCTGAGCACGCCGCTCGTGGACGACCTGTCGTTCAACGGCATCGGCGGTGAAGGCATGTTCGGCCAGGTCACCGTGGGCTACGACCACATGCTCAGCCAGCGCTTCCTGCTCGGCGCCTTCGCCGACGGGCGCCTCGGCAATATCGGCACCTCCCTCCGGGTTCCTCTGCTCGGCGGCCTAGATGCCTCGATCAACGCGACCTACGGCTTCGACGTCGGCCTGCGCGCCGGATATCTCGTCACGCCGAAGACGCTCGCCTACGTGCTGGGCGGCTACTCCTGGCAGAAGTTCAAGCTCGACGCCAATCCGTTCCCCTTCACCTACGACTGGAGCAGCAGCGGCTTCGTGGTCGGGGCCGGCATGGAGACCGCGGTCACCGGCAACTGGACGCTGAGCGGCGAGTATCGCTACTCGCAGTATGCGAAGCACGACATCATCGCGGGTCTCGGCGGTCCGGCCGGCATTCTCGACGTCACGCCGTCGACCCACACCTTCCTGATAGGCGTCAACTACCGGCCGGGTGCTCGTGACGGTGGCGGCGCTTCCTTCGCTGCGCCGGCCTACAACTGGACGGGCTTCTACGTCGGCGGCGCCTTCGGTGCCGGCGCGGCCTCGCACGAACTCGGCTCGAACCTCATTCCCGGCGGCATCACCTTCAACGGCATCGGCTCCGAAGGCGTGTTCGGCGAACTGTCGGTCGGCTATGATCACGACTTCGGCAACTTCGTCGGCGGCGTGATGATCGATGGCCGCTACTCGGGCATCACCACGAGCCTCGACCTCGGTACGCTGATCCCGATCACGGCCAACATCGACGCCGACTACGGCTTCGACGTGCTCGCCCGCGCGGGCTTCAAGGTAGACGAAGCGACGCTGGCCTACGCCATCGGCGGCTACAGCTACCAGCACTTCGACGTGAACTACACGACGCCTGGGCCGAGCGGCTCGCTCTACGACTGGGGTTCGCACGGCTTCTCGGTCGGCGCCGGCCTCGAGGCGGCGCTCAGCGAACACATGACGGTCGGCATCGAGTATCGCTACTCGCAGTTCGCGAAGAAGGACTTCTCCACGGAACTCGGCGCACCCGCCGGCTCCATCACCGACACGCCGTCCTTCCACACCGCCCGCGTCGGCGTGAAGTACAAGTTCAACTGATCGATCGGGTCGTCCGACCCTTCGAAGACCGAAAACCTGAAGACCGCGGGGCCCTCCAGCTCCGCGGTTTCCTTTTGAAGACACCCTCGCCTCTTGAACCGGGCGGCGTTGAGTGTCACATCAGGACAACGCGGCCGGAAGGCGGTCGACACTGTGGACGCAAGATGGTCAGCTATCTCGACGCCGATGCGGCGCCACTCAAGAATACCGGACAGATCCGCCTGTACGGCGAGGAAGCCTTCGCGGGCATGCGTGCGGCCTGCCAGCTGACGGCACGTTGCCTCGACGCGCTTGTCGACATCGTCGCTCCCGGCGTGACCACCGATACGATCGACCGCTTCGTCTTCGAGTTCGGCATGGACCACGGCGCCCTGCCGGCGACGCTCAACTACCGCGGCTATACGAAGTCGTCCTGCACGTCGATCAACCATGTGGTGTGCCACGGCATTCCCGACGACAAGCCGCTGCGCGACGGCGACATCGTCAACATCGACGTCACCTACATCCTTGATGGATGGCACGGCGATTCGAGCCGGATGTATCCGGTCGGCCAGATCAAGCGCGCCGCCGAACGGCTGCTGGAAGTCACCTATGAATGCCTGATGCGCGGAGTCGGCGCCGTGCGTCCCGGCGCGCGCACCGGCGCGATCGGCGCCGCGATTCAGACCTACGCAGAAGCCGAGCGCTGCTCGGTGGTGCGCGATTTCTGCGGCCACGGCGTCGGCAGGCTGTTCCACGACGCCCCCAACATCCTCCACTACGGCAGCGCCCATGAGGGCGTCGAGATGCGGCCGGGCATGATCTTCACCATCGAGCCGATGATCAATCTCGGCCGTCCGCATGTGAAGGTCCTGTCGGACGGCTGGACCGCGGTGACCCGCGACCGCTCGCTGTCGGCGCAATACGAGCACACGGTCGGCGTCACCGCGGCGGGATGCGAGGTCTTCACCTTGTCGCCCGCGGGTCGCGATCGCCCCGGTCTCGCCTGAAGCGAGGGCGAGTAGCGCCTTTCGCCTCGCGCATCAGTTGTTCTATCATCCGCCTCGGGCACGGCGCGGCCGTTACGCCAGGGCGGGGATCGCATGCAGGACGAGGGCAACGACGACGAGCGCGGCTTTCTCGGCGAACCGACTCTGAAGGCGCTCGCCGCGCGCAAGCCGCAGCAAGAGCAGCCCCACTACGTCGGACACCGCGACCGGTTGCGCGAGCGCTTTTCCGCCACGGGCGCGGAAGCCTTCGCCGACTACGAGCTGCTCGAGATGCTCCTGTTCCGCCTGATTCCGCGCACCGACACCAAGCCGGTCGCCAAGGCGCTGCTGGCGCGCTTCGGCACGCTCGCCGAGGTCCTCGGCGCGCCGGCAAGCCGCCTGCAGGAGGTGAAGGGCATCGGGCCTACGGCAGCGCTCGATCTGAAGGTGATCGCCGCCGCCGCCCAGCGCATGGCGCGCGGCGAGATCAAGCGGCGGGAGGTGCTGTCGTCCTGGAGCCAGGTGATCGACTACTGCCGCGCGGCGATGGCCTTCGAGCAGCGCGAGCAGTTCCGCATCCTGTTCCTCGACAAGAAGAACGCGCTGATCGCCGACGAGGTGCAGCAGACCGGCACCGTCGACCATACGCCCGTCTACCCGCGCGAGGTGGTGCGGCGCGCCCTCGAGCTTTCGTCCACGGCGCTGATCCTGGTCCACAACCACCCGTCCGGGGATCCCACTCCGTCGCGCGCCGACATCGATATGACGCGCACCATCATCGAGACGGCGAAGCCGCTCGGCATCGCCGTCCACGATCACATCATCATCGGCAAGAGCGGACATGTCAGCATGAAAGGCGTGCAGCTGATCTGAGGGAACGCGGGCGCGGGCGCGGAGAATCGAAGGGTACGGGTGAAACCGTTTCGATGGCTCCGGCATTTAGTGTCGCCCGCCTAAGCCAGGTTCCGAAAAAATGACGACGCCCCAGTTCCTCGCCTTTGCGGTGATCGCCGGCATGATGGCCGCTTTCCTGTGGGGACGTTTCCGCTACGATCTCGTGGCCGCGGTGGCGCTGCTTGCCGCGGTCGCGGTGGGGATCGTGCCGTTCGATCGTGCCTTCACCGGCTTCAGCGACGACATCGTCATCATCGTCGGCAGCGCCCTTCTCGTCAGCGCATCGGTGGCGCGGTCGGGCATCATGGAACTCCTCATCCAGCGCCATTTCCCGGCAACTAGCTCGGTACGCGCCAAGCTCGCGCTCCTGGTCATCATCGTCGCCGTCCTGTCTGCCTTCGTGAAGAACATCGGCGCGCTGGCGATCATGATACCTGTCGCCTTCCAGTTCGCCCGAAGATCCAAGATCCCTCCCTCGGTCTTCCTCATGCCGATGGCTTTCGCGGCACTTCTCGGGGGGCTGATGACCCAGGTCGGCACGTCGCCGAACATCATCGTGTCGCGTGTGCGCGAGGAAATGACCGGCACCTCGTTCTCCATGTTCGACTTTACGCCGGTCGGCGCGATGCTGACGCTCGCCGGTTTCGTCTTTCTCGTCCTATTCTATCGCCTCCTGCCGCAACGCACGCCGGCTTCCGAAGGACTGCACGAGGCGATCGACATTCCCGACTATCTCGCCGAGGCGCGCATCACCGCCAAGTCGACGGTCGCCGGCAAGACCGTCTCCGACCTCCTGAAGGCGGCCGCCGGCAATGCACGCATCGCCTCGATCATGCGTGCCGACGGGCTGGCGATCACGCCGCTGCCCGATTCGGTGCTGCGCGAAGGTGATATCCTCCTCCTCGAAGGCGATCCGCCGGCCCTCGACCGGTTGGTCGCGCAGGCGAGGCTGTCGCTGACCGACGGCCGGGAAGTCGGCGCCAAGGACGGCGACACCGACGTCGAAGCCGTCGAGGCGGTCGTCGGCGAAAACTCGATGCTGATCGGCCTGTCGGCGCAGCGCCTGCTGCTGTTCGACCGCTATCGCGCCAACGTGCTCGCGGTGAGCCGGCGCGGCGAACGCATCCGCGGACGGCCGGGAAGCATAACATTCCGCCTCGGCGACATCGTCGTCCTGCAGGCGGAGCGAACCCGCCTTCCCGAACTCCTGCGCGAGTTCGGCTGCCTGCCGCTGGCCGAACGGCCGATCCTGATGGGCAGCGTGCGCCAGGGCCTGGTACCGCTGGCGATCCTCGGCGCGGCGATGGCGGCGACCGCGCTCGGGCTGTTGCCGGTCACGATCGCCTTCTTCTCGGCCGCGGTGCTCATGGTGCTGTTCAGGACGATCCCGCTGCGCGACGTGTACTCGGCCATGGATGGCCCGATCCTCGTCATGCTCGCTGCAATAATCCCCGTCAGCGACGCGCTGACGACGACCGGCGCCACCGACCTGATCGCGAGCGGCCTGGTCGCCGTCGGCACCGGCCAGCCGGCCTATGCGGCACTGGCTCTGGTGCTGGTGACGGCAATGGCAGTGACGCCGTTCCTCAACAATGCCGCGACGGTACTCGTCATGGCACCGATCGCGGCGAGTTTCGCCACCGGACTGGGCTTTCGCCCGGAAGCCTTCCTGATGGCCGTCGCCATCGGCGCGGGCTGCGACTTCCTGACGCCGATCGGACACCAGTGCAACACGCTCGTCATGGGCCCGGGCGGATACAGGTTCGGCGACTATGCGCGGCTCGGGTTCCCGCTCTCGGTCCTCGTGGTACTGGTCGGCGTCCCGGCACTGATGCTGGTCTGGCCGGTCAACTGAACACGAAACGGGTTTCGCGAAAATGCCGCGCCTTGATCCAGCGCAAAGAACCCCATCGGTATTGCGGATGTGATAAACAATATTTCTGCTCTGCTTGTATTGGGCCGGGCGGTCGTGGAATCATTTTCCACGACGGCGGGCGGCTTTTTGGAGGTCGCAGCGATGGAAGCTCTTCTTTCGACGCTCGGGCGCGGCGAAAACGACCAGCACACGCTTCACCGCTGCTTCGCCCCCTGCGCCAGCGACGCGGCGCTTCGCGAGGAACTGGTCAGGATCGCCCATGTCAGGAATTTCTCGTCCGGCGAGACCATCGTCGGCGAAGGCGAGGAATCCGGCCTCGTCGGCACCGTGCTGTCCGGCGTGCTTCGGGTGCAGAAGACCATGTCCGACGGCCGCCAGCAGATCGTCGGGCTGCTCTTTGCACCGAGCCTGTTCGGACGCGTCTTCTCGCAGATATCGCCGGTGGCCATCGAAGCGGCGTCGGACTGCCGCCTGTGCTGCTTCTCCCGCGCTGCCTTCGAGACGTTCCTCGCCCGCCATCCGGCGGTCGAGCACGACGTCATGCTGGCAGTTCTCGACGAACTCGACGCCGCGCAGGAGTGGATGCTCCTGCTCGGCTGCCAGGCAGTCCAGGAGCGCGTCGCCAGCTTCCTGCTGATGCTGCTGCGCCAGTCTGACCTCGCCGCCGAGTGCGCCGCTTCGCGCCGCCGGCGCATGGTCAACGTGCCTGTCTCCCGCCACGACATGGCGGTCTATCTCGGCACCACGGCGGAGACGATCAGCCGCACGATCCAGGACCTGGCCCGGCGCGGCGTGCTGCGCATCATCAATCCACAGCGCTTCGAGGTACTCGACGAGGCGCGCCTGGTCTTCCTGTCCGGAAGGGCTTCAGCGCAGCCGGACGACCGGCAGCACGAGCCAAGGCGTAGATCGGCCTAGACGATCGTCATGCCGACCGACCCAGAGGACGCCACGAAGGGCCGCGCTCAATACCAGCCGACGGCGACCTGCGCTTCCTCGGACATGCGGTCGGGCGTCCACGGCGGATCGAACACCATGTTGACCTCGACGTCGGAGACGCCCTCGACGGTGCCGACGGCATTCTGCACCCAGCCGGGCATCTCGCCGGCCACCGGGCAGCCCGGCGCGGTCAGCGTCATGTCGATCTTGACCGAGCGGTCGTCCTCGATGTCGATCTTGTAGATCAACCCGAGTTCGTAGATGTCGGCCGGGATTTCCGGGTCGTAGACGGTCTTCAGCGCCATGACGATGTCGTCAGTCAGCCGCGCCAGCTCGTCGGCGGGAATGGACGAAGCGGCGTAGACGCTGTCGGCGGCGCCGGTTGCGGCTTCACCTGCGGGCTTTGCCTGGTCCTGCATGATCTCCCTCATCCGAAGAATTTCCGCGCCTTTTCCAGCGCTTCGGCGAGGGCGTCGACCTCGGCCCTCGTGTTGTACATGGCGAACGACGCACGGCAGGTCGACGTGACGCCGAAGCGTTTCAGCAGCGGCTGGGCACAATGCGTGCCGGCCCGCACGGCGACGCCGGCGCGGTCGATCACCATCGACACGTCGTGGGCGTGGATGCCCTTCAGTTCGAAGGAGACGATCGCGCCCTTGCCCGGCGCGTCGCCGAAGATGCGCAGGGAATTGATCGACCGCAGCCGCTCGTGGGCATAGTCCTTCAGATCGGCCTCGTGCGCGGCGATGCGGGCGCGGCCGACGCTATCCATGTAGTCGAGCGCCGCACCCAGCCCGATCGCCTGGACGATCGGCGGGGTTCCGGCCTCGAAGCGGTGCGGCGGATCGTTGTAGGTGACGGTGTCCTCCGTCACCTCGACGATCATTTCGCCGCCGCCCTGGAAGGGACGCATGCGTTCGAGCATCTCGCGCCTGCCGTAGAGCACGCCGATGCCCGACGGCCCGTAGAGCTTGTGGCCCGTCATGACGAACCAGTCGCAGCCGAGATCCTGCACGTCGATCGGCATGTGCACCGCGCTCTGGCTGCCGTCGACGAGCACCGGGATGCCGCGGGCATGGGCGATGCGGACGATCTCCTTGATCGGCGTCACCGTGCCCAGCGCATTCGACATCTGCGTGATGGCGACGAGCTTCGTCCGGCCGGTCAGGCGCTTCTCGAACTCCTCGAGGTGGAAGGCGCCGAAATCGTCGACGGGCACCCAGACCAGCCTGGCGCCCTGGCGCTCGCGGATGAAGTGCCACGGCACGATGTTGGAGTGATGCTCCATGATCGAGAGCACGATCTCGTCGCCTTCGCCGATGTTGGGCATGCCGAAGCCGTAGGCGACCGTGTTGATCGCCGAGGTCGTGTTGCTGGTGAAGACGATCTCGTCGGTACTTGCGGCGTTGAGGAAGCGGCGAACCGTCTCGCGCGCCTTCTCGTAGGCGTCGGTCGCGGCGTTGGAGAGGAAGTGCAGGCCGCGATGGACGTTAGCGTATTCCGAGGCGTAGGCGTGCTGGACGGCGTCGAGCACGGCGCGTGGCTTCTGCGCCGAGGCGCCGTTGTCGAGATACACCAGCGGTTTCCCGTAGACCTCGCGCGAGAGGATCGGGAAGTCGCGGCGGATCGCCTCGACGTCGTAGGCAGCGGCAGTCATTGGGGTCTGATCCATCTATGTCGAACGGCAATCGGCAGTCGGCAATCGGCAGTCGAACTACCCGATTGCCGATCGCCGACTGCCGATTGCCGCTTCCTACCCATGTTCCGCGAACCAGGCGTCGAGCATCGCCTCGAGCGGCTCGACGAGCGCCTCGTCGTCGAGTTCCTCGATCACCTCCGCGACGAACGCCTTCACCAGGAGCCCGCGCGCCGTCTTCTCGTCGATGCCGCGGGCCATCAGGTAGAAGAGATGGTTGCGGTCGATCTCCGTCACGGTTGCGCCGTGGCCGCAGGCGACGTCGTCGGCGAAGATCTCCAGTTCCGGCTTCGCCGAGAACTCGCCGTCGTCGGAAAGCAGCAACGTGTTGCATGCCATCTTCGCGTCGGTCTTCTGCGCCACCTGGAAGACGTTGATGCGCCCCTGGAAGACGCCGCGCGCGCGGCCGGTGACGACGTTGCGCACGACCTCCGTGGAAACCGTCGCCGGAACCGCGTGGTCGAGCACCATGGTGACGTCGGTGTGGCTGTCGCCGGCGAGCAGGTTGACGCCGCGCAGCGTGAAGGACGAGCCCTCGCCCGCGGCAACGACGCGGATTTCCTGGCGCACCAGCTTTCCGCCGGTGTTGAGGAAGAAGAGGGTGAGTTTCGAATCCTTGCCCAGTCGTGCGTTGAACTGGCCGAGATGAGTGGCATCCTCCGGCTGGTCCTGGACGATCAGCCAGCGCACCTCCGCACCTTCGCCGATGTCGAGATGGCTGATCGACGAGACCAGCGCCGCGCCGGATCCGGTCTGCCGCTCGACCAGCGTCACCTTGGCGCCGTCGCCGACCCGCACCGGCAGGCGCACATGGGTCTGGCCGCCGGCCTGGACGTTCTGCACCTCGATCGGCGCTTCCGGCGCGGCGCCGGCCGCGACGTCGAGGAAGTAGCCGTCTGCCGCAAAGGCGGCATTGATGGCGCCGACGGCGTCGTCGTCGCCCTGCGCCTCGAGGGCCGCGGCGAAGCTGCCGTCGAGCAGCATCTCCTCGAGCCGGCGCACGGTGACCCCGGAGAACGCCGCCGGCGCCCGGGCAGAAACCCCGTTGAGGATGGAAAGGACCGTCGACCCGGCGACCAGCGGTGCGATCACCGCCGCCACCGCCGTCGGATCGTGCGGTGGAACCTTCGCCAGCAGGCGGCGGAAGTCCGTATAGTGCCAGGACTCGATGCGGCGCGTCGGCAAGCCCGCCTTGATCGCCTCGATCGCTGCGTCGCGCCTGAGCATGACCGAGGGGTCGCCGGGGAGCGAGGCGACGCGCTCGGCGAACGCCTCAACAAGGGCGTTCTCGGCCGGGGTTCTCTGCGGCTGGACCGAAACGTTCATGGCAGACCTACGCCGCTTCGGCGATGAAGCCGGCATAACCGTGCTTCTCGAGTTCGAGCGCCAGGCTCTTGTCGCCCGACTTGATGACCTGGCCCTTGTAGAGGACGTGGACGGTGTCCGGGACGATGAAGTCGAGCAGTCGCTGGTAGTGCGTGATGACCACCACGGAGCGGTCGGGCGCGCGCAGCGAATTGACGCCGTCGGCGACGATCTTCAGCGCATCGATGTCGAGGCCGGAATCGGTCTCGTCGAGCACGCAGAGTTTTGGCTCGAGCAGCTTCATCTGCAGGATCTCGGCGCGCTTCTTCTCGCCGCCGGAGAAGCCGACGTTGAGCGGGCGCTTCAGCATCGCCATGTCCATGCTGAGCGAGCCGGCCGCCTGCTTCACGCGCTTGAGGAAGTCAGGGATCTTGAGCGGCTCCTCGCCGCGCGCCTTGCGCTGCGCGTTCAAGGCCGTCTTGAGGAATTCCATCGTCGCCACGCCCGGTATCTCCATCGGATACTGGAAAGCGAGGAAGATGCCGGCGGCAGCGCGCTCGGCCGGGTCCATCTCGAGGATCGAGTGGCCGTTGTAGAGGATGTCGCCCTCGGTCACCTCATAGTCCTCGCGGCCGGCGAGCACGTATGACAGCGTCGACTTGCCTGACCCGTTGGGACCCATGATGGCGGCGACCTCGCCGTCCCTGACGGTCAGGTTCAGGCCGCGGATGATCTCGGTGCCGTCATCGGCAATGCGGGCGTGGAGGTTTCTGATCTCAAGCATTTTTCCGGTCTTTCACGAATTCATCTTTTTTTGTCATTCCGGGGGGCGTCCGTCATACCGGTTCCCGCCCATCACCCGACGCTCCCCTCCAGGCTGATGCCGATCAGCTTCTGCGCCTCGACGGCGAACTCCATCGGCAGTTCCTGGATGACCTCGCGCACGAAGCCGTTGACGATCAGCGCGATCGCCTCCTCCTGCGGGATGCCGCGCTGCATGACGTAGAACAGCTGGTCCTCGGAGATCTTCGACGTCGTCGCCTCGTGCTCGAACTTGGCGGTGGCGTTCTTCGCCTCGATGTAGGGCACCGTGTGTGCGCCGCAGCGGTCGCCGATCAGCAGCGAGTCGCAATTGGTGAAGTTGCGCGCGTTGGTCGCCTTGCGGTGCGCCGAGACCTGGCCGCGATAGGTGTTCTGGCTGAAGCCGGCGGCGATGCCCTTCGAGATGATCCGGCTCTTCGTGTTCTTGCCGAGGTGGATCATCTTGGTGCCGCTGTCGACCTGCTGGTAGCCGTTGGAGACGGCGATCGAATAGAACTCGCCCTGGCTGTCGTCGCCGCGCAGGATGCAGGACGGGTACTTCCAGGTGATCGCCGAGCCGGTCTCGACCTGCGTCCACGAGATCTTCGAACGATCGCCGCGGCAGTCGCCGCGTTTGGTGACGAAATTGTAGATGCCGCCCTTGCCCTGGGCGTCGCCCGGATACCAGTTCTGCACCGTCGAGTACTTGATCTCGGCGTCGTCCAGCGCGATCAGTTCGACCACGGCGGCGTGGAGCTGGTTCTCGTCGCGCTGCGGGGCAGTACAGCCTTCCAGATAGGAGACGTAGGCCCCCTCCTCGGCGATGATCAGCGTGCGCTCGAACTGGCCGGTGTTCTTCTCGTTGATGCGGAAATAGGTCGACAGTTCCATCGGGCAACGCACGCCCTTGGGCACGAAGACGAACGAGCCGTCGGTGAATACCGCGGAATTCAGCGTCGCATAGTAGTTGTCCGTGGTCGGCACGACCGAGCCGAGATACTTCTTCACCAGATCGGGATGTTCGCGGATCGCCTCCGAGATCGAGCAGAAGATGACGCCGGCCCTGGCGAGCTCCGCCTTGAAGGTGGTGACGACGGAAATCGAATCGAACACGGCGTCGACCGCGACGCGACCGGACTTGTAGACATTGTCATTGGCCACGTCTTCGTCGTCACCGTCGGCAGCCGGCTTCTGCACGCCGGCGAGAATCTCCTGCTCCTTCAGCGGGATGCCGAGCTTCTCGTAGACCTTGAGCAGTTCCGGATCGACCTCGTCGAGCGACCGCGGCCCGGTCTGGTTCTTCGGCGCGGCGTAATAATAGATGTCCTGGAAGTCGATCTTCGGATAGTCGACGCGCGCCCAGGTCGGCTCCTCGAGCGTCAGCCAGCGGCGGAAGGCGCCGAGACGCCATTCGAGCATCCATTCGGGCTCGTCCTTCTTCGCCGAGATGAAACGAATGATGTCTTCGTCGAGGCCCTTCGGGGCCTTGTCCATCTCGATGTGGGATTCGAAACCGTATTTGTACTGGTCCACATCGATCTTGCGGACCTGCTCGATCGTCTCCTGCACCGCAGGCATCGGCGTTCTCCATCCATGCAGGGTTCAAGGCCCTGCCGTTTTCAAACTATGGCACCGCGGAGCGGCGTAAGTCGCATATAGTGCGTTCCCACCGGGAATTCACCCGGAAAAGCCCACACGGCGGGCCGGAATGCGTCATTCAGGCGTCCGTTACGGCCGCCACCCGCCTTTTCAGGCGGCTTTCGTCCTTTCCCGGCGCGCCAGCAGACCCGCCAGCGCCTGTTCGAACAACTCCAGATCCTGTTCGCTCGTCGCGTGTCCGATGGAGACGCGCAGCGCGCCGGCCGTCTCACCGCGCCCCATCGCCTTCAGCACGTGGCTCGGCCCGACCTTGCCCGACGAGCAGGCGGAGCCGGCCGAGAGCGCCACGCCGGCGAGGTCGAAGGCGATCTGCGCCGTCTCGGCCTTCACGCCCGGCAGCGCGAAGAATGTCGTGTTGACAAGGCGCGGCGCGGCGCGGCCGAAGATCTCGGCATTCGCTTCGTGCCCGAGCAGCGTCGCCTCGAAGCGGTCGCGCATCTCGGCGATCGCGGCAACGCCGGCGAGTCCCTCGCGCGCTGCACGGGCCGCCGCGCCGAAACCGGCGATTGCCGCCACGTTCTCCGTCCCGGCGCGGTGTCCGCGCTCCTGGCCGCCGCCGCGGACGAGCGGCGCGGGCATCATCAGGTCGGATGCGGCAACGATCGCGCCGACGCCCTTCGGGCCGCCGATCTTGTGTGACGACAAAATGAAATAGTCGACGCAAGTATCTGTCATATCGAGCATAATGCGTCCGGCAGCCTGGACCGCGTCGATGACAGAGATGCCGCCCGCCGCCTTCGTCGCCGCTGCTATGGCCGATACCGGCTGGACGACGCCGGTCTCGTTGTTGGCCGCATGCATGGCGACGATCGCGATGCCCGAAGCGCGGTCGTGCGCGGCGAGCCGCGCCTTCAGGACGTCGAGGTCGACGAGACCGTCGCCGTCGACCGGAATGACCTCGATCTCGGCCGGCGGGAAATGCCCGCCGCACAGGATACACGGGTGGTCGGCCGCCGAAACGTAGAGGCGCGATGCGCGCACGGCGCCGCGGCCCATGCGCCAGTCGGGCGTGAGCAGCGTCGAGGCCGCCTCGGTGGCGCCGGAGGTGAAGAAGACGTTCGCCGCGGCGGCGCCGACGAGTGCCGCGACCTCGCGCCGCGCCTCCTCGACGAGACGCCGCGCTGCGCGGCCTTCGGCATGGACCGAGGATGGATTGCCGACGATGTCGAGCGCCTCGACCATGGCGGCGCGAGCACTCTCCCGGAGGGGAGCGCAGGCGTTATAGTCGAGATAGGCGCGCTTGCCGGCCATGGTCCTGTCATATTCCGCCTGCCAGCCACCGGCCGGAAAGCGTTATTTCCTTGAAAGTTCGAAACAAGCCATCCTATCTACCGGGCAACCGGACGGATGGTCGTTCCTGTTTTGAATTATTCTAAACTAGCTTCTATGGAGCCCCGTCCGCGGCGTCAAGCGCTGACGGGCCGGAGGCTCCAAGGTGGCGTTGCGCAGCAGTTGCTGCAAGTGGAGTTGACATGCCCGAGGTCATTTTTACAGGTCCCGCAGGACGGTTGGAAGGCCGCTATCAGCCGTCGAGCGAGAAGAATGCGCCGATCGCCCTCATCCTGCACCCGCATCCGCAGTTCGGCGGGACGATGAACAACAAGATCGTCTATGACCTCTTCTACATGTTCCAGAAGCGCGATTTCACCACGCTGCGCTTCAACTTCCGCGGCATCGGCCGCAGCCAGGGCGAGTTCGACCACGGAACGGGCGAGCTTTCCGACGCCGCCGCCGCGCTCGACTGGGTGCAGTCGCTGCATCCCGACTCGAAGAGCTGCTGGGTCGCCGGCTATTCCTTCGGCGCCTGGATCGGCATGCAGCTTCTGATGCGCCGGCCCGAGATCGAAGGCTTCATCTCGGTTGCCCCGCAGCCGAACACCTATGACTTCTCCTTTTTGGCGCCGTGCCCGTCGTCGGGCCTCATCATCCATGGCGACAGCGACAAGGTGGCGCCGCCCAAGGACGTCCAGGGACTGGTCGACAAGCTGCACACGCAGAAGGGCATCACCATCACGCAGCGGACGATTCCCGGGGCGAATCACTTCTTCGCCAGCCATGCCGAGACGCTCATCGAGGAATGCACGGACTATCTCGACCGGCGCCTGGCCGGCGAGTTGTCCGATCCGCGCCCCAAGCGCCTGCGCTGACCGGCGAAAATCCCGCCTTCCAGCGGTTTCGACCTGTCACCGGCTAATGTCCGGTCGACAGGGTGAAGACTTCGTGGCACGTTTTGCGCGCAGTTTTTTCGTCGCAAACGGGGGAATGCCACATGTACAAGTTCGAAGTGTACAAGGACAAGAAAGGCGAGTTCCGCTTCCGCTTCCGCGCCAGGAACGGCGAGCCGATGTTCGCGTCGGAAGGCTACAAGAGCAAGGCCTCGGCGACCAAGGCGATCGAATCCATCAAGAAGAACGCGCCCGGCGCCGAGACGGTCGACATGACGGCCGCGCCGAAGCCGGCAGCCGCGGCAAAGCCTGCAGCAAAGGCAGCCGCCAAGCCTGCCGCCGCCGCAAGCGCCGATGCCGCCGCCAAGCCGGCGGCAAAAGCCAAGGCGGCGCCTAAGGCGAAGGCGCCTGCCGCGGCCAAGTAGTCGTACCGATACGGTCCATGACGCCCCGGACGCTGCGGCGGCCCGGGGGCGTTTTCTATTTCAAGGTGGCCGCAGGCCGGACGAGCACGCCGCCGCTGACCGGCGTCCGGCACCCCGTGGTGGTCGGGAACGTCAGGGGCAGCCTCTTCAGCGAGCGCACGGCGAGATAGGCCCAGGCTTCCGCTTCCATCGCGTCGCCGTCGAAGCCGGCGTCTTCCGCGAGGATCACCGCCGCGCCGCGCGTGGCCGCCCCCTCGCGCAGGTCGGCGAGGATATGCGGGTTCTTGCGCCCGCCGCCGCAGACGATCCACAATCCGGGAAAATCCGCCTGCCCTTCCGCCGACTTGAGAATCGCTTCGGCCGAGACCGCAGCGAGCGTGCGTGCGCCATCGGCGAGATCGAGCCCTGCGGCAAGATCGAGCGTGAAATCGCCGCGGTCGAGCGATTTCGGCCCGGCGCGCTCGAAGAACGGATTGGCAAGATAGGCGTCGACGACGCGCCCGATGACCCCGCCCTCGCTGGCGATGGCGCCGTCGGCGTCGAAGGGCACGCCGCCCTCGCGCGCGACCCACTGATCGATCAGCGTGTTGCCGGGGCCGCTGTCGAAGGCGACCGGGTCGGCGTCGCGGTCGACGAAGGTCACGTTGGAGATGCCGCCGATGTTGACGAAGGCGATCGGCCAGCGGCCGGCGAATTCGGCGGGCAGCGACCGGGCGAGCGCAGCGTGATAGGCCGGCACCAGCGGAGCTCCCTGGCCGCCGGCCGCCATGTCGGCGGCGCGCATGTCGTAGACCACGGGAAGCCCGGTCCGCTCGGCGAGCAGCGGACCGTCGCCGAGCTGGACGGTGAGGCCGGCCTGCGGCCGGTGCAGCACGGTCTGGCCGTGAAAGCCGATCAGCTCGGGTTGGAACGTCTTCAGCGACGGAAGGAAGCGCGCCACCGCCTCGGCGTGGCGCAGGGTGATGTCACGTTCCAGGGCGCCGAGATCGCCCGGTCGCTCGGCGCGCTCGCGGATCGCCCTCGCCTCTTCGAGGCCCGCCTCGATGCGCCGTCGAAAGGATGCCTCGTAGGGCACGAACAGCGACGGCCCGCGGCGCACGATCGCGTCGCCGTCCGTCAACAGCACGGCGAGGTCGATGCCGTCCATCGAGGTGCCGCTCATCAGCCCGATCGCGCAGCTGATCATCATTCGCGCCCCGTCGTCCTTGTGATTCTGGTCGGCGCGATGCTAAAGGCGCGCATCGCGAATGGCCACGGCAGCGGCGTCGGTCATCGCCTATCGAAAGCTCCGAGCCATGCCCCGTTTCAAGTCCGATTTCCTGCGCATCCTGTCCGAGCGCGGCTTCATCCATCAGATCTCCGACGAAGCCGGCCTCGACGAGATCTTCGCCAAGGAGATCGTGACCGCCTATATCGGCTTCGACGCAACGGCGAAGAGCCTGCACGCCGGGTCGCTGATCCAGATCATGATGCTGCATTGGATGCAGAAGACCGGCCACCGGCCGATCGCCCTGATGGGCGGAGGCACCTCGATGATCGGCGATCCGTCCTTCAAGGACGAGGCGCGCAAGCTGCTGACGCCGGAGAGCATCGAAGACAATCTCGCCGGCATCCGCCGGAACTTCTCCAACTACCTGACCTTCGGCGACGGCACGCGGGACGCGCTGATGGTCAACAACGCCGACTGGCTGATGTCGATCAACTACGTCGAGTTCCTGCGCGACGTCGGCCGGCATTTCTCGGTCAACCGCATGCTGTCCTTCGACAGCGTCAAGCTCAGGCTCGACCGCGAGCAGAGCCTGTCCTTCCTCGAATTCAACTACATGATCCTGCAGGCCTACGACTTCGTCGAGCTGAGCAGGCGCACCGGCTGCCGGTTGCAGATGGGCGGCTCCGACCAGTGGGGCAACATCGTCAACGGCATCGATCTCGGCCACAGGATGGGTACGCCCCAGCTCTTCGCGCTGACGACGCCGCTGCTCACCACCTCGTCGGGCGCCAAGATGGGCAAGACCGCCTCGGGCGCGGTGTGGCTCTCCCCCGAAATGATGAGCCCCTACGATTTCTGGCAGTACTGGCGCAACACCGAGGACAACGACGTCGGCCGCTTCCTCAAGCTCTATACGACGATGCCGATGGACGAGGTCGCCCGGCTGGAAGCGCTGGGCGGCGCCGAGATCAACGACGCCAAGAAGGTGCTGGCGACCGAGGTGACCGCGATGCTGCACGGCCGCGCCGCGGCCGACGAAGCCGCGGAGACCGCGCGCAAGACCTTCGAGGAAGGCGCGCTCGCCGAGACGCTGCCGACCGTCGAGGTCGGCAGGGCGGAACTCGAGGCCGGCATCGGCCTGCTGGCGCTGATGGTGCGCGCCGCCCTCGCGGCGTCCAACGGCGAGGCGCGGCGCCATGTCCAGGGCGGCGCCGTGCGGATCAACGACCAGGCCGTGACGGACGACCGGCGCGTGGTGACGCCCGGCGACCTGACCGCGGAAGGCGTCGCCAAGATTTCCGTCGGCAAGAAGAAGCACATTCTCGTCCGCCCGGCCTGATCCCCGGCCCGATCCCGGTCAGGGTCCGGTGGCCCGGGTTCCTCGCCGGCGTGCGCCCGGGCCGCTCGTCAGCCGCGGAACTCGAAGATCGAGCGGAAGATGCCGGGCGCGATCACCGACAGCGGGTTGACCTGCAGGTTGGGCGAATTGGCGTCCCCGGCGAGGCGGAAGGTGACGCCGATCAGGCCGCGGTCGCTGCCGTTGCCGAGGATCTGGCCGAACAGCGGGATCTCGCCAAAAATCCGGTTGAGGCCGTAGGCCGGCATGAAGGTGCCGGTCATGTCCATGTTGCCCTTGCGGTCGTAGAGCGTGCCCTGGAAGATCAGGCCGATCGCCGGCCCGCGCAGCACGCCGCGCTCGAGCTTCAGGCTGCCCGGACCTTTCTCGATCAGCGAGAAGCCGCGCTCGAACTTGACGCGGGAGGTGTCGAGTTCGCCGCGCACGGCCTGGTTCAGGCTGCGCTGGTCGCCGGGCGGCGCGGTGGCGACGATCGAAGCCAGCTTCGGCTCGTTGACGACGAAGAAATCGGTTGCGTCGACCTGGCCCTTCATCGGCCCGTCCGCCGCCCCGGCAAGACCGAGCCGGATCGTGCCGCCTTCCATGTGCGGGTAGATGTCGAGGAACTTCAGGATGGCGCCGGCATCGTTGGACTGCATCTCCATCGTACGGCCGCCGTCGCCGCCGCCGCTGGTGACGGCGACGCGGCCGCCGCGCGACGTCACGGCGTCGAACTTCATGCCCTTCATGACGGCGCCCGTCCCCGAATAGGAGAGCTTCACGTCGGTCATCCCGGCGTCGTGGAAGCCGGAGACCTGCTTCACCGCGCCGTTCACCGTGACCGCGATCGAACCCGTCGCCTTGGCCGCATCCTCGGAATCCGACAGATAGGTCTTGATCAGCGATCGGGCGTCGAGGGATGCGCCGGCGACGTCGACCGCATAGCCCTTTCCGTCCCGGCGGATGGTCACGCGGACGTCGTCGCCGCGGTTGAGCTTCACCGTCCCCAGTTTCGCCGACTGGAGATTGCCCGACTGCAGCACGAACTCCCCTTCGATGGCGAAGGTCTGCCCCGACAGCTTGAAGTCCCGGAGCGTGGTCCTGCTGCCGGAGGTGTCGAGGACGAACGTCGCCTTGGCGGCGATGCCGGCTCCCTTGCTCCAGCCGGCCCAGGGGATGGTGAGCTGCGTATCCGTCAGGTCGGCCTCGATGCGCCGGGGGACGCCCGCGTCGCCTTCGCCGAAGCGGACCCTGGTCGGCCCGTCGAGCATCATGGAAAGGCCCGGCGCGATCGCCTCCCGCGCCTTGTTGTCGAGCACGACCGAGATCCGGCGCTCGCGCACCACGCCGCTCTCGCCGATCGGCTCGATCATGTCGATTTCCGCCGGGGCGCCGTTCAGCCTGGCCTTGGCCTTGATCACGGCGCGCGTCGGGTCGACCGTGATCGAGCCCGTGGCTTCGGTGGCCAGCTGTCCGTCGAACGGCCGCGCCACGTCGAGATCCTGGAAGTCGAGGGCAACGAGCCAGCCGAGCCGGACGTCTTCGCCGACGTCGTGGAGCGGGATGTCGGCCTTGACGTTGCCGGAAACCTGGCCGGAGAACTCTTCGGCGGTCATGCCGATGTGGCGCATCGCGTCGATCGGTTCGTAGGAGGCGAGCTCGGTCACCGCCTCCGCCGCGCCGGCGATGTCCATGTCGAGCTTGCCGATCGTCGGCGCGCGGTTGGCGTTGCGGATGGTCAGAGTGCCGTCGCGGGCCGAGACCATGCGCCCGCTCGGCAGGTAGACGACGCCGGTGGCCAGCGCGATGTCGACGTCGTTGCCGCGGAAGTCGAGGCGGCCGACGGCGTCGCGCATCGGCGGGATCCGCCCGGCCACGTCGAAACGCGCACCGGCGATCTCGAAGTGACCGGAGACCTCGTCGCCCGTCAGCGGAACGCCGTTGCCGAGCCGTCGCGGCGCCACCTTGTAGGTCATGGTGCTGTCGGTGACGGTGCCGCCGAACAGATTGTTCATCGTCCACTTGCGCGCCGTGCTCGCCGCCAGCCATGGCCAGAGCAGCTTCACATGCGCCACCGGCATCCTGGGAACCTCGAGCGCCAGCGAGATGCCGGGGGCGCCGTCCTCGACGAAGTCGAAGGCGGCCTTGCCGGACAGCTCGCCGCCCGTGGTGCGGATGCGCAGTTCCTCCATGGAAAGACGCCGCGACGCGGGGTCGTAGTTGCCGGCGATCCGGGAGAGGAACTCCAGCGCCGGTTCCGTGGAATCGCCCGGCGCGAGGTAGGAACCGTCGCTGACGAGTTCGTACCGGTAGGCGGCCGGTTCGCCGTCGACATGCGGCTTCGGACCGACCGCGCCGTGGAACACGAACCGCGACCGACCGACCGTCAGCAGGGCCTGGTCGATCTCGACCTTGCCGGTGCCGGTGACCAGGGTGGCGGCGACCGAAACATCGCCGGCAATGTTGTCCTGGTCATCGATGCGGACGAAGGAGTCGGCCACCGATGCCCGGATCGCAAGCCGCGACGCCTCAGCCGGGGCGCCTTCCTCGCCGTTGATGCGCAGTTCGAGCCGGCCGAAGCCCGTGCCGCGTTCCGCCGCGGTCGATACGGCGGCGTCGCCGCCCTCCGCGCCGCCCTCCACGCCGCGCGTCGCCTCGACGGTGAGATCGAAGCCCGAAATGCGCCGCGACGCGCCATCCTGCCTGGCCGTGCCGGCCACCGACACGGCATGGCCGGCGACCCTGGCTTCGATCGCGACGGACAGTTCGCCGGGGCGCTCGACATGCAGCGACGCGCTGTCGATGGCGATGGTCTGGCCGGGGCCGTCTTCGCCCGGCAGGACGATCTCGACGCCCGACAGCGCGATCGCCTGCAGCTTGCCGCCGCCGATGGCGTCGATCGCATTGTGGAGGGCCGAAAGGAGCGCCTTCGCCACGAGATCGGGATCGATGATGCCATTGGCGTCGGCGAGGCCGGCGCTCCAGTCGCCTTCGCCGCGCGGAAGCACTTGCGCGGAGACGCGGGCATTCTCGATGCGCACGCTGCCGACCTCGACCCGGCCGGCCAGCAGCGCGAGCGGGCGCAGTCCGACGCGGACGCTCTGCGCCTTCACCACCTCGTTCGTCGCCGTCTTGAAGAGCGCGTCCTTGATCTCGACGGCGAGGAACCGCTCGCGGTCGAAGGAAAGTCGCGCCGGCCCGAGCGACGCGTCGAGGTCGATGCCGAGAAGCCGCTCGACCGCCGCCTCGGCCTCGCCGCGGACGCCGTCGGTGCTGATGCCGTTGACGCCGACGAAGTAGAGCGCCGCCGCGAGCAGAACGGCCACGCAGCCGAGCACGCCGAACGCCGCACCGGCATAACGCAAGCCGAGCGCCGCCGGGGATCGCCGCCGCCACTGCCCCTGCCCCTGCGCGGACGGAAGCGTGTGAAGCTCGGCGATTTCCCCGCGCCTGAACTTGATCTTCTCGTGTTTCTGAACCTCTGGGTTCACTCGGTTCCCTTAACGGTCCGCAACTGTGGACGAATCCGCGCCGCCATCCTATTTGCCAGCCGCAGCGGCTAAGCGCAAACAAGGGCAAGGATATGACTGAACCGACGGCGGGCGGCATCGCCCCGGACTTCTCCCTTCCCCGGGACGGCGGCGGCACTGTTGCGCTGAGAGATTTCGCCGGCAAGGCGGTCGTGGTCTATTTCTATCCGCAGGACGACACCAAGTCCTGCACCGCCGAAGCCATCGACTTCTCGGCCCTGTCGCCGGAATTCGCGGCGGCCGGCGCGGCGATCGTCGGCATATCCCCGGACGCGCCGGCGCGCCACGACCGCTTCAAGGCCAAGCACGGGCTGAGCGTCGTCCTCGCCGCCGACGAGGCGCGCACGGTCATCGAGGCGTATGGCGCCTGGGGAGAAAAGAGCCTCTACGGGCGCAAATACATGGGCGTCATCCGCTCGACGGTGCTGATCGGCCGCGACGGCCGCATCGCCCGGATCTGGCGCAACGTCCGGGTCAGGAACCACGCAGCCGAGGTTCTCGAAGCGGTGAAGGCGCTCTGACCGGGAACCGGCGGCCGCGCATTGCGTTTCTCCCCCAGCGAAACGAATGCGAAGGATGGACCGATGCTGCGAGGACTCATGCTCTGGATGCTGGGCATCCCGATTCCCATCATCATCCTGCTGTGGCTGTTCCTCGACTAGGACGCCACGGCCGGCCCCGACAGCCCAGACCCGACACCCCAGACCCGCCGCCGGCGGGTCTTTTCTTGTCGCAGGACTCTCTTCTTGTCGCAGGAGAGCGGTCCCGGCCGGGGATGCCGGACGCGCCAGTCGTCGCGGACACGCACGATCGTGCCCGGGAGGGCATGGCGGGATGGCGGACTGGAAGTTCTTTTTTCAGCCCCCAGGCGTCAGGGCGGGCGGGACGGACGGCGCGCGGCGGGAAGCCGGAAGACCAGGATCAGCGGCAGGCGCGGCGCGGCGTGGGGCGGCGTCCAGCCGGCAGGACCGCGATCGGGCCGGTCGCCGGGCGCTTCCTCGGCGTCGGCGAGTGCGCCGAGAACGGCGGCGAGCATACGCAGGCGCAGCGCCAGGAGCTGGGCATCGGCCGCGCCGTAGTGTCGGCCAAGCGGCCCGTCGAGGCACCAGCCGTCGGCCTCGATTTCCCTGGAGATGAAGCGGCACGCGATCGCTTCGGCACGGAAGAGGACGACAAGGACGAGGAAGCGGACGGGCAAGGACCGGGCGGCGGCGCGTTCGGCAAGCAGCGCCAGGGCGAGCAGCGTCAGGGCGATGCCGCGAAACGTCCCCCTGTCCTGCACCGCACCCGCCATGTCCGGGCCTCCCGTTGACCGCGGCGATTCTACGGCGGGTTTTGCGGATGGGGACAAATTGCCGCCGGATCGCGGCCGGAATCGCGGAAGTCGTTGATTTCGTTGAAGGGGGGCGCGGATTTTATCCCCGCGATGGACAGTGCCCCTCGAAGGGCTGGCGGTCAGGGCTAGGGGCGGATGGCGATGGAGGGGTGGGGGCGGAATGGAGGGTTTTGGGTAGCAGAGTTGGGAAAGTAGCCATTCAGGCAAACTGCGGTTTATACCTGGTAGCGGATTGGCAGCACCCTCATTCTGGAAATGGGTGCGTTGCTCGTTAGTCCGACCTATATAAATGTGTCAGACGGTGTTCGGAGGGGCAAGGTTGGGCGAAGGCAAACGAGAGCAACGTCCCGAGAAGCCAAAACAGGGCAGCCGCCCGATTGACCGGGTGAGAGATGGGGCCTGCATGCTCACCGTCGGCACCGAAACAGAGGGCGTGCTGACCGCCATGGTCGCGCTATCGGACGTTGCTTTTATGGTGAAGGAGCGTGCGATCTATAGGTTATTGATGGCCGATCACATCGACCCAGATCGTGAGAACATCAACATCCCGAACAGTGTACAGCTCACGTTGGCTGCTGGCTCGGATTCGGATTTGGTGGCCCGAACTCTGCTAACGGCCGACGAGCTATTTTCGAAGAAATATTTCGCCGAAGACGTTCGCCAAGAGCTAGTTTTAGTCACTGTAGAAGTTGCGAAAAATCTTCTATCAGCGCTGGAAATCGCCGATGCCCTGCGTGCTCGTGTCGACGGTCTCAGCCAGCCCGTTGAAGTAAAGAACAGGGCAGCGACTCTGCCGGCGGTAGGCTCCATTGAGCAGAGGGTCAACGCGTTTGTCCAAGCCGCTCACTCGGCTGTTCAACAGTTGTACGATCTGCCGCGTTCCTTCATCAAGTTTCCGCCCAAGGGTTGGCCGGACAATTTCACAGAGGCGCTTCAATCAAAGTGGGGGGACGAACACAGATTTACACACTTTGCTCGATCGACGGCCCCTTTCGTCAAGTTCCTCCGGAACGCTCGGCACTGCGTTGAACACCGCCGCGGTGACCAGCGGATTGATGCGAGAGACTTTCATCTCACAAAAGACGGACGTCTGAACCGGCCTACCGTTGCCATTGTTCACAGCGCAACGCCGTTGGACCCTACCGATCTGGTGGAATTCATGGCTTCGATACTGGATCAGCTAATCGAAGTGACCGAGGCAATGTTAGCCCATGTTGCCGACGCATTCCGTCAGGAGTCGTTCGCTGGGTTTCCACTTGCTATTGCTGAAATTCCTGTGGATCAGCGTAGAACCGGTTCTCGGGTCCGCCTTGCATACTTCACGATGATAAATGGCGGTTGGGCGCGCTTAGGGTAAGTTGTACGCCAATCTCATCCCAAAGGTGTGAGAATCGTAGCCGAGCGGTCAACCGGATGGTGTGCTCCTGCGGTTTGTGGCAAACCGCCGCTCATCGTGGACCGACCGAACTGGGGTCGGTGACTGCCATAAACGGCAGGCCAAAAGCGATTTCCGGGGGTGGCGGGAAAGGGACGGGCAGCTCTCTGATACCGCTGCGGGAGAGCCGGCCTTCAGCTGGTCAGCGGACTTCGACTGCGCCGACTAGCGAGGCAATAGAAGGTACTCGACAAAATCCTCAGTCATTTCGTAGCGGTATACGTCATTGAATTTGATGTCCACCAAAGCACCGTAATTTTCCATGACGTTCAGCTTCCCCAGCAATTCGTCATGGTCATCATAGTAGTATGTGAAATATGTTCGGTCCTGACCGCCATAACCCCAGCCTCTTTTCAAAGCGATTAGTTCGCGCGTGAATGGACTGTTAGCTATGTCTTCTCGCATCTCGGCCACCAAGTTCGGCAGCATTCTCTCCAGTCGTTCAAAGCTGCGCGAAACCACAATCGAGAGCCCACGCAGACCAAGGTAGGCCCGCATCTCGGCTAGCGTCTTCCATTCATGTAGTTGCTCAATCGTATGGCTGTGCATATCAACGTCGATCAAGCGGCTACAGGTCTGACAGAGCCAAATACCATTCTCAGCGGCGGAGCGTTCCTCTGAGGTCATGTTGGGGTCGTACCTCGGGCCGCCCTCAGCGGCGGCAGTGATGTGGGCCGCAACGCCTATGCTTGCTGTATCGCCGCCTCCATCCGGCCCAATCGTCGGCCGAAGGCAAGAGGGACTGGAACAACGGTAACCTGCGCGTTGTGCAATTTGTCGGACAATCGGCTGTCTAAACTCGTCGCGTGTACCCATGTCGCCAGTAAGCCTCAGCTGCACTAGCCATGCAAGAACGGATAACTTGTGCTGGCCACGCCGACAGTTGGGCATCCAAGACGGCGGCTTTCAGCATTCTGCCAGTAGCCTTAGAACGGCTATAATGGCGTCGCAACCTGCCCTTCCCGTGATTCCCCAAGCGGTCCGGTTCCCCGATACCGATCGCCAGGGCCGGACCTTCGGCACGCGGCCCCCGAATCCGACTCTTGCCGTCCACGAAGGACGCGTGCCCTTCGCCCGCCGTTCGGCGTTGCCGCGGCGTTCCGGCATGGACGCAATAGTTTCCGCCTTCGCTTTCTCCTGCTTCGCCATGGGAGGACGAAGGCGCGGGGGCGGCGCCGGGCTCCCCCTCTCCGTCGCCGCTTCGCGGCGCCACCTCTCCCCCACAAAGTGGGGGCGAGGAGTGGCGCCCGTCCTTCACGCTTCGTCATCCACGGGCAAGCGA
>CALFXR010000157.1 GCA_937958475.1 uncultured Mesorhizobium sp.
GCAGCGCGCCGACGCTCTATGCCGCCGCGACCATGGGCGGGCGCTGCCTGGTCTCCGAGCCCTTCGATCGCGAAGGCGCCGAATGGCATCCGGTACCACCGGGCAGCTTCGTCACCATGACGCGCGACGGCGTCACCATCCGGCCGTTCGCACCCGAGGCGGCGGGGCGCCGCCTGGCGCTGGCGGGATAGTCGGCCCGCCTCATTGCGTGCGGCCGGTCTCCCGGCGGTAGAGCGCCGGCAGGAAGTTCTCGAACATGCCGACTTCCTCGATGTTGTGGCGCAGCCAGGCGCGGCCATGGGCTTCGTCGAAGGCCAGCCGCGCGAGCAGCGGATTGGCGAGGCGGAGCACGGGCCGGGACGTGCCGATGATCAGGCAGTTCTCGTAGAGCGTGCCGCCGGACACCGGCTCGAACGTGTATTCCATGCGCGCCACGCCGGTGCGTCCGAACACCTCGGGATTGTGGATGAAACCGCCCTCGTCGAGGCGCTCGATGTGGGTGACGGTGTCGACGACGAACGTCTCGTTGCGGCCGAGCACCTCGATCAGGCGGATCGCGGCGCCGGGGCCGACCGAGCCGTCGGGAAGGCGCCGCGCATAGCTCGCGTGCACATGGTCCTGCGGGTGCCAGAAGCGGTAGCGGTTGTAACGCCGACCGGCGAACTCGATCGTCCCCTCCAGATTTCGGAACCACCAGGAGAGCATCGAAGGCGTGACGCCGCGCACGATATCGTGGCGGATCCAGTACTTCATGCGCCCATCGGCAAGCGTCTCGACGCCGGTGTCGGCGGAGGAGACCGGCTTTAGCGGAAACGGCAGGTCGAGCGGGCGGGGCAGGCCGGCGTAGCGCGGCGGCAGGGCAAGCGACTCGTTGGCGGGTGGCAGGGTGGCGGCAAGGGCCGACATGGGAATCTCCGGCTCATTGGTATAGCGATTGCTTTACTTTTATCTCCTGTACATCCGCTCCGCAGATATGTAAAGTGATTGCAATACATATTGGACATATCGATGACCGAAACGAGCGAAGGCGGACGCGCGAAGCCCGGCCGCAAACCCTCCCCGGCGATCCGCGCGGCGATCCTGCGCGCCGCGGTAGCGCTGTTCGCCGAGCGCGGTGCGGAAGCAGCGACGACGCGCGAGATTGCGGCGGCGGCCGGCACCACCGAGCGTACGCTGTTCAAACATTTCGGCAGCAAGGCCGCCCTTGTGCAGGCCGTCATCGCCGAGGTGGCGCTCGACCTCATGCGCCAGGACGCCTTCGCCCGGGTCTATGATCCGCAACCCTTCACGCGGGAAGACCTCGGCGCGTGGCACCAGGCGTTCCTTGCCGAGCGGATCGCCGCGGCGGAGAGGTCGCCTGACAGTTACCGCGTCCTGCTCGGCGAACTGCTGCGCGATGCGACCTTTCGCGAGCGCTTCGCCGAGCTGTGGCTAGCGAGCGTTTTCGCGCCGCTGGTCGGGCATCTGCGGCGCTTGCAGCAGGCGGGAGCGATTGGCAGGGCGCAGACGCCGGAAGCACTGGCGGGCGCCTTCTTCAGTCTCAATCTCGGCTACCTGGTCTCGCGTTTTGCGCTGTCACCGGTGCGCGGCTGGACGACCGCACAGGATATCGAGGCGATCTCGGCGTTGTTCCTCGCCGCCTGCGGCGCACCGGAGGCGGCGTAGACAGGCCACTCAGCGCGACCGTGTCGAGTAGACGGCGGCGGCGGCGACCACAAGGAACGCCGCCGCGACATAGCCCATCGCCACCAGCCGGCCGCCGTCGAAGAGCACACCGCCCATTGCCGAGCCCGATGCCTGGCCGATGTAGATCGCCGAGCTGTTCAGCGCGATCGCCGCACCCGCGAGCGGCGGCGCGGCGGCCGCGAGCCGCGCCTGCTGCATGGAGTTCGACGAGGCAAAGCCAAGGCCCCACAGCGCGCCACTCACGACCATGAACGCGTAGTGCCCTGCGCCGGCGGCGAAGCCGAGCGCGCCGATCACCATCGCGCCGAAACAAAGGAGCGAAGTGCGGTAGACGCCGATGCGGCCGACCAGCCGGGTCGCCCCGAGATTGCCGAGGAAGCCGGAGACGCCGAAGACCGCGAACATGACGGCGATCTCGTTGGCGGAGGCGTCGGCGAGGCCGGCGAGCAGCGGCCCGAGATAGGTGAAGATGACGAACTGACCCGCCGCGCTGAGCGCCGTCGCGGCGAACAGAAGGACGACGAGGCGGCTGGAGAGCAGCGTGCCCCAGCTCGACAGCGACATGGACGGCGCTCGCAGGCCGGCCGGCACGGGCAGCCAGACCAGCAGGGCGGCGACCGCGGCGCCAAGGCCGAGCGCGACATGGATCGAGCGCCAGCCAAACAGCCCGGCCCCCCAGGCAACGAGCGGCAGGCCGGCGGCGACCGACAGCGACCAGCCGAGGAATATGAAGGAGATGGCGCGGGGGCGCTCCTTCTCCGGGACCATCATGGCGATGGTGCTCGCCGCCTGCGGCGTGAAGATCGCGGCGGCGGCCATCGAGACCAGCCTGAGCAGCAACAGCACCGAAAGATCGGGAGCGAAGGCCGAGCCGGCGTGGCCGACCGCCAGCATCGCGAGGCTGGCGGCGAGCAGGCGGCGCCGGTCGAGCCCGTTGGTCATCCAGGCGACCAGCGGCGAGCCGATGCACAGCACCACGGCGCCAGCGGTTATCAAGAACGCGGCGCGCGTCACCGGGACGCCCAGGCCGGCGGCGAGATCCCGGATCATGCCCGCCGGCGCCAAGATGGACAGGCCGATGAAGAAATTGCCGAAGAGCAGCGCGAAGGCGGCGAAGCGCGTCGATCCCGGCGCGGCAGAGGTCGCGCGGCCGGCGAGTTCGGACATGGGGGGTGGCTCCTGCTCGTGATGACCGCCACGATAGCGCAGGATTGTTCAAAGCGAAACAATCATCCCGCCAAGTTCTGTCAGTATTGCGTGAGCCAGCCAGACCGATGCGCGCCATGCACTCGCAAGCTCCTGACAGAGCGTGTCAGCAGCGCGATGTAAGTTGCCGGCCGCACGGAGATTTCGCGGTCACGCTTGGCGTGGTGCTTCCGGCTTTCGTCGTGCGCGGGCTGGCCTCGCTGCAGCGCTTCAGGCCAACGATATGAGGCAGCCTCCCGACCACGCCCTCCACGGCCAGGGGCCGCCCGTGGGGATGTTGAACTCGGGCCTGCGAGGCGCGCGTCGTCTGCCGGCCCGGAGATCGGCCCAGCAACACCGATCCTATACCGACGACCGGTATTTGTCCCATCCATCAGCCGGACGGGCCAAATGGCGCGTTTCGCCGGAGACGGGAAACTCCGGATAGCCTCCAGCACCCGCCGGAAGAACTGAAGCGTTGCAGACTGCTTTCGGTAGGGGCTGCCAGATTGCCCGGACGCCCCTCAAATGACCGGCGTGCATTGGATTTGGAGCGCATCACCTAGAGCTGTAGTACGGCGCCGATGGTGACCGAATCCTTTTCCTTGTCCTCATGGAACGCGAGGACGTTGGCGAGCGTGGCGACAGTCTCAAGCGGCAACCAGCGGCCGATCGGAATTCGGGTCGTGGTCAGAATACGTCCTGCCTGGTCCTTGATTGCCTTCTCGGCCGCCTTTTCCAGGACGAATTCGGCGATCTTGTCCAGAGGGAAAGGCGCCCCCACCATGAAGTTGAAGTTCTTGGCCTCAGCGCGGGCAATGGAAGAGATCAGCACCACCTCCTTGCGGTGGAAGTCGAGAGCGATGCGAAACAGAATGTCGATTGGATCAATGTCGCCGCGAAACGCGATGCCCACTGCGCGCCAATAGACGGAGCCAATTTTCACGCCGGCATCTCCAAAGCCCAGGCCATTCAGCTTCATCGATATAAGAAATTCCAGCGGCTTGCCGGTGATCGACAGGACAAATTTTTCCAGCATCAGGCTGAGAGAGTAACCCCATCGGAAGATGCCCTTTCGACCTGAATCCGAAAATCCAACGGCGGGCCGAGCGATACCCTCAAAGTTGACCTCGAACAGCTTCTTGGGCGCAAACAAAAAGACATGCCCGTCGCGGGTCAGTTCGCCGGAAAAATCCTTACCGGCCGAATCCTTGGGAAATTCCTTTGATGGACTGCCATCCGGAACGAAGACGCCATCCTTACCGGGATTGGGCTCTGTCGTCACAATGCCGGACGTCGGCGCAATCGGGCATTGTTCGAAGTTCAGGCGCGTGTCGGCCGTAAACAGCAGGAAATCGCCTTCGGCACTGGTGCGGGCTTGTCCCTCGAAAATGACGCCTGGAAACAAAGCGAAAACATCGGGAAGATTGAGGGAATCGATGTAGGCGGCGGCGATCTCGTCAGGCGTTATCAGGCGGATCGCGCTCATAAGCTCGCTGAGTTCGATAAACGTGTCGTCGGAAAAGCCCAGATCATCGCGAAGCCGTGTCTCGAGTGCCGCATCGCTTTCCCACGACTTTTCGACTCGGCCCGTCTGCCTGTTCTCGAGCAGGGACAGGGTTATTGCGAGTTTGTCGAGAATGAGCGCTGTCGCGATCTCAGTGAAGTCGATCAATATCCTGGCTACCGGAATGCGCGGCGCGCCGGTGTCAGGATGAATGAATACGGAAAGCGCCGTCCCGATATTCTGCGACCGGATGACCGGAACGACAGCATTGAGACCGGCACTTATGATCTTGTCAAAGGCGACATGGACATTCGATGTGTCTAGGGCGACGTCGAAGGATAGGTCGTAATTTCTTCCGTCGACTTTGAATTGAGTCGTCGAAAACAATTCCGCTGCCTGGCTCGAAATTTCTGCGAAACTTATCTGAACCAGACGCCTCATAAGCTCGATGGAAATGGCGATTCCAGCATTCTCCTTGCCAAGATTTAAATCAAACGCGAATTCCTTCAGGAACTCGTGCGCTGCTGAAGCTTTTGCCATTTTTTCCCTCCAACATATACCAAAAAACAATAGATAGCCACCCAGCGTAAGTCAATCGAAAGTCCTAAAAGTAAAAAGAGGATGACTTTCTGTCTATTGTATTGGCACGTCGATCGTGTCCAAGCCGCTTTTGATTAGACGCGCCGTCCCGCCCCGGCTATAAGCCCGCGCAACCGAACGGAACCCCATTCATGGCCGAAACGATCGAACA
>CALFXR010000158.1 GCA_937958475.1 uncultured Mesorhizobium sp.
GGGGGGGAACCGTTCGACGGAGTCCTGGACGGGGGCTCGTTCGGCGGAGCCGCGGCCGGGGGGTCGGAAACCTCCACCAAGCCCCATCCCCAGGTCGCCCCATGACCGCCCTCGCCACCTCCATCCTCGCCCTCTTCGCCGCCCGCGGCTGCACGCCGGCCGAGGTCGCCGTGCTGCAGCCGGCCGATCCGTTCCTCGACATGGCCGGCGAGGATCTGCGCCGGCGCATCTTCCTGACCGAGAGCGAGACCGGCGAGACGCTGTGTCTCAGGCCCGAATTCACCATTCCCGTCTGCCTCGACCACATCGCCAGCCAGGCGGGCACGCCGCGCCGCTATTCCTATCTCGGAGAAGTGTTCCGCCAGCGCCGCGAGGGCGGCAACGAGTTCTTCCAGGCCGGCATCGAGGATCTCGGCGACACCGACACGGCGCGCGCCGACGCGCGTTCGGTGGCCGACGCCCATGCCCTGCTGACCCTCGCCCTCCCCGGCCGGGCTCTGTCGGTCGTGCTGGGCGACCAGGGCGTGTTCGAGGCCGTGCTCGCCGCGCTCGGCCTGCCGCGCGGCTGGCGCATGCGGCTGGCCCGGGCCTTCGGTTCGGCCGAACTGCTCGAAGCCGCCCTTGCCGACCTCGCCAATCCGCCGCGGGCCAACGCGCTGCCGGCCGAGGTCGCGGCATTGGTGGCGGACGGGGACGGCGAAGCGCTCGCCGCCCGCATTGCCGAACGCATGGAGACCGCCGGCCTGTCTGCGGCCGCCGGCCGCACGCCAGCAGAAGTCGCCCGCCGGCTTCTCGAAAAGGCCGAATTGAGGAGCGTGCGCCTGTCGCGCGAGGCGTTCGACGCACTGAAGGCCTTTCTAGCCATACGCGTGCCGCTTTCGCACGCGACCGCGACGCTGGACGCCTTCGCCCGCTCGGCCGGGCTCTCGCTCGACGGGGCGCTGGCCGCCTTCGCCGCGCGCGCCGCCGCGATCACCGAAGAAGGCCTTGCCGCCGACGTCGTCCACTACGACGCCGCCTTCGGCCGGCCGCTCGACTACTACACCGGCCTCGTCTTCGAGATCGGCTCGGCGGAGGCGACGCGGCCGCTCGCCGGTGGCGGCCGCTACGACCGCCTGCTGACCCTGCTCGGCGCGAAGAAGCCCATTCCGGGCGTCGGCTTCTCGGTCTGGCTCGACCGCGTCGAAGCGCTGCGGGAGGCCCGCCCATGAGCGTGACACTGGCGTTGCCGTCGAAGGGGCGGCTGAAGGAGCAGGCGCTGGAGGTGCTGGCCAGGGCCGGGCTCGTCGTCGCGCTGCCCGAGGACGAGCGTAAATACCGCGCCCGCGTCGCCGTCGACGGCGCGGACGTCGATGTCGCCTTCCTGTCGGCGTCGGAGATCGCCGGCGAACTCGGCCAGGGCAAGATCGACCTCGGCGTCACCGGCGAGGACCTGGTGCGCGAGACGGTGCCGCACTGGGACGCAAGGCTGAAAGTGGAGGCCCGTCTGGGCTTCGGCCATGCCGACGTCGTCGTCGCCGTGCCGGAAGCCTGGCTCGACGTCGACACGATGGCCGACCTCGACGATGTCGCCGCCGACTTCCGCCAGCGCCACGGCAGGCGGCTCAGGATCGCGACGAAATACTGGCGGCTGACCCAGCAGTTCTTCTCGCAGATGCACGGCATCCAGGTCTACCGCATCGTCGAGAGCCTCGGCGCCACCGAGGGCGCGCCGGCGGCGGGCTCGGCCGACATCGTCGTCGACATCACCACGACCGGCTCGACGCTGCGCGCCAACCACCTGAAGATCCTTTCCGACGGCGTCATCCTGAAGTCCGAGGCCTGCCTGGTGTCGTCGCTGAAGGATCGCCCGGCGGCCGACACGGCGCTGATCGCCGCGATTTCCCGGCGCGTGGCCGACGCGGTCGGCTGACCGCACGCGGGACATTCCTTCGCCGCGATCGGCTTGCTAGTGTCCGCCGCAATCGGGAGGAACATCATGGCGCTCGAATCGCTCGACAATGTGAAGAACCAGCGCGGCCATGGCCTGCGCATGGGCAGGACCTTCGTCGCACCGCTCGACGGGCTGTCGCACGTGTCCGGCGACCGCACGCAGCCGCTCATGCACAAGACCATTCCCGCGATGCTCGCCGAGACGGTGGCGGCCAACGGGCCGCGCGACGCCGCCGTGTTCGTCGAGCAGGGACGCCGCTTCACCTGGGCCGAGTTCGCGGAAGCGGTCGACGCGCTCGCAGCCGGGCTGCTGAAGCTCGGGCTTTCCAAGGGCGACCGCATCGGCATCTGGTCGCCCAACCGCTGGGAGTGGCTGGTCACACAGTTCGCCACGGCGCGGATTGGCCTGATCCTGGTCAACATCAACCCGGCCTACCGGCTCTCCGAACTGGAGTACGCGCTGAACAAGGTCGGCTGCGTCGCCCTCGTGACCGCCGTGCGCTTCAAGACGTCGGACTATCTCGGCATGATCGCCACGCTGGCGCCGGAGCTGGAGCATAGCGCACCCGGCAGGCTCGAGGCCGCGCGGCTGCCGCATCTCAAGACCGTCATCCGCATGGGTGGCGAAACCTCGCCCGGCATGTTCAACTTCGAGGACGTCATGACGATGGGCGGACCGGTCGAACGCGCCCGGCTCGACCCGATCACGGCCTCGCTGGAACCCGGCGACGCCGTCAACATCCAGTTCACGTCCGGCACCACCGGCGCGCCGAAGGGCGCGACGCTGACCCACGTCAACATCCTCAACAACGCCGGCTTCGTCACCGGTACGATCAAGCTTACCGCCGAAGACCGGCTTTGCATCCCGGTGCCGCTCTACCACTGCTTCGGCATGGTGATGGGCACGCTCGGCTGCGTCACCAAGGGCGCGGCGATGGTCTTCCCCGGCGAGGGCTTCGACGCCGGTGCGACCCTGCGCGCCGTCCAGGCCGAACGCTGCACCGGCCTCTACGGCGTACCGACCATGTTCGTCGCCATCCTCGACCATCCCGATTTCGCTTCCTTCGACCTCGGTTCGCTGCGCACCGGCATCATGGCCGGCGCGCCCTGCCCGATCGAGGTGATGAAGAAGGTCGTGTCGCTGATGCACATGGAGGAAGTCACCATCGCCTACGGCATGACCGAGACCAGCCCCGTCTCCTTCCAGAGCCATGTCGACGATCCCCTGGAGAAGCGCGTCTCCACCGTCGGCCGCGTCCATCCGCATGTCGAGGTGAAGGTGATCGACGCCGCCGGCCGCACGGTTCCGGTGGGCGAGCGCGGCGAGTTGTGCACACGCGGCTATTCGGTGATGAAGGGCTACTGGGACGACGCCGAGCGCACGGCGGAATCGATCGACGCCGACGGCTGGATGCATACCGGCGACCTCGCCACGATCGACGCCGAGGGCTACTGCAACATCGTCGGCCGCGTGAAGGACATGGTCATCCGCGGCGGCGAGAACGTCTATCCGCGCGAGGTCGAGGAGTTCCTCTATCGCCATCCGAAGATCCGCGAGGTGCAGGTGTTCGGCGTGCCGGACGCGAAATACGGCGAGGAACTGTGCGCCTGGATCGTCACGGCGCCCGGCGAGACGCTTACCGAGGACGAGGTCAAGGCGTTCTGCGCCGGGCAGATCGCCCACTACAAGGTGCCGCGCTACGTGCGCTTCAGGCCCGACCTGCCGATGACGGTGACCGGCAAGCCGCAGAAGTTCCTGATGCGCCAGGCGATGGCCGACGAACTCGGCCTGGTGGCGGCGAAGACGGCGTAGGTTCCGCGTTGCATTTCCGTCACGTCCACAGGATTCGGTGCATCAGCGGTCTTTTAGCGATGGATATATTAGCAATGTGCGGCTAGAACCGCGCGCGGTCGATGGCGGGTTGCGTAGAACGTAACCGAAAGCCCTTCGCCGGCGACATGAAGCTGAAACGAATATCTGCGAAACCCGATGGGAACTTCCGGACGTGCGAACGGGTTTCGCAACGGAATCGTAACCTACATCGTATCGAATGCCGAGGACGTTGACCAAGAGATGACCGCCGTGCGCGCTGCCCTCCTCTCCTTCCTCATGCTTTCCGGCCTCGCCATCGGCGGGTTCGGCATCTACGCCGCCGACGCCGCCGCCGACCATCATGCGGTCGACGGCTACGGTATCTCGGCCGCCCGTTAGAACCCGACCTCGATCGTCCGCTTCGACGCGCCGTCGACGACGAGCGCGGTGAGCCGGTTCGACTTGAAGGCGGCCGTGTCGACATTGACGCGGTTGGCGAGCACCTGCGCCTGCGGTGATGGCGTATGTCCGTGGACGACCACCTTCGGGTGCAGGCCGGGATGATCGAGGAACGCGTCGCGAATCCAGATCAGGTCCATCGGCGCCTGCTTGTCCAAAGGCACGCCGGGCCGGATGCCTGCATGGCAGAAGAAGAAGTCGCCGAACTCGAGCGAATACGGCAGTCCGCGCAGGAAGGCTGCGTGCGCCTCGGGCACCGCTGCGCGCAGTTCCGCGGCCTGCGCGGCGAAC
>CALFXR010000159.1 GCA_937958475.1 uncultured Mesorhizobium sp.
TGCTGCGCGCCGCGGGCTGCGAGGTGGTCCAGGGCTACTTCTACGGCAAGCCGGCCCCGCTCCAGCTCCAGAACGGCATCTTGGCGCCGGTGCGCATGATGCATTGAAGCGCCGTGCGTCCGCCTGGACACCAAAGGCGCTCGAGTGCATTGAACTGCCGCGTGGCTCCTTCGGGAAATCGAGTCCGGTTCTCGGGCCGATGCAAGTGGCCCACACCCAATCTCCGCGACGGCGACGCTCAGCGCGTCGCGACGAAGGTCTTGAAGCCGCCCTCACGGGCGGTTTCGCGCCAATGGGTGAAGGATTCGCCGAGCGTCGCCTCGTAGGGCAGTTCGCGGTTCGCCACCATGAACAGCCTGCCGCCACGGCGCAGCGCCGCAGCGGCGGCCTTGATCAGTTCACGGCCGATCCCCGGCTCGGCGGCGCGGCCGCGATGGAAGGGCGGATTCATGACGATCGCGTCGTAGCGCTCCGTTGCCGGCTCGGCGGCGAGATCCTGCCAGAAGAAGCGGGCCGCGGCGAAGCCGGCCAGGTTCGCCTTCGCCGCCTCCAGCGACTCGTAGTCGGCCTCGTAGAGATCGATCCGGGCGACGGCGGGAGAGCCGCGGACGACCTCCGCGGCGAGATAGCCCCAACCGGCGCAGTAGTCGGCGACCGTGCCCTTGATGTCGCCCGGCAGCCCCGCCGCGAGCAGCCGCGAGCCGGCATCGACGGCCTCGTGCGAGAACATGCCCGGCGCGGCGACGAAGCGCCCCTCGACCGTCTTGCGCCCATTGCCGGCGCGCAGGGCGGCGACAGCTTCGGCGACGTCGCCGGGCCGGCGCAGCCAGAACGCGGTTCCGTGGTACTTCGGCAGGCGATCCTCGACGGCCAGCAGGCCGGACACCCGTTTGACCAGCCCGCCGATGCCGTCCTCCTTGCCACCGGCGACGACGACGAGGCCGCTCGGCACAGTCCTCTCCAGCGCCTCCGCGAGACGCGCCTCGTTCTGGCCGCGGTGACGGCCGGCGAGCACCAGCACGACATCATAGCCGCTGCCTTCCGGAAGCGGCGAGACGGCGAAGCCGGCACGCTGCAACGCAAGGAAGTCGGGACGGAAGCCCTGGACGCAGGCGATGCCGGCCGGGAAGTCCGCCGGCCTGCGAAAGGTCCCCGGGGCGCCGAGGATGAGCACCCGCGCCGTCGGCGCGGGCGGCTCCAGCGCGCCGCAGGCGAAGGGATGGAAAAGGGTCTTCAGCGGCTCGGCGGTCATCGGCGGGCAGTCTTCCCTGCGAGGTCAAGGCGTCGCCGGACAGCCGGCGCAGCCCGGCCTTGCCCGGCCTTCATGATATCGGCCCGGTACGGGCTGTCGAGGTCGGTGGACGGCCGGGACGACCCGCTCCGCGCGTGAAAAAGCCCCCGTCGCGGGACGGGGGCTTTCCGGAACTGTATGCTGGGCGGAAGGATCAGGCGGCGGTTTCTTCGCCGTCTTCGTGCTTCTTCTCGCGGACGATCTCCTTGCCGGTCTTCTGGTCGACGACCTTCATGGACAGGCGAACCTTGCCGCGCTCGTCGAAGCCCATCAGCTTGACCCACACCTTGTCGCCTTCCTTGACGACGTCGGTGGTCTTCTGCACGCGCTCGCCGGCGAGCTGCGAGATGTGGACGAGGCCGTCCTTCGGGCCGAAGAAGTTGACGAAGGCGCCGAAGTCGGCGGTCTTGACGACCGTGCCCTCGTAGATCTCGCCGACTTCCGGCTCGGCGACGATCGTGTGGATCCACTTCTTCGCCGCCTCGATCTCCTTGGCGTTCGCCGAAGCGATCTTTACCGTGCCGTCGTCCTCGATGTTGATCTTGGCGCCGGTCTTCTCGACGATCTCGCGGATCACCTTGCCGCCCGAGCCGATGACATCGCGGATCTTGTCGGTCGGGATGTGCATGACCTCGATGCGCGGCGCGAACTCGCCGAGCTCCGAACGGCCCTGGGTGATGGCCTTCGCCATCTCGCCGAGAATGTGGGTGCGCCCGCCCTTGGCCTGTTCGAGCGCGATCTTCATGATCTCCTCGGTGATGCCGGCGATCTTGATGTCCATCTGCAGCGACGTGATGCCGTCCTGTGTGCCGGCCACCTTGAAGTCCATGTCGCCGAGGTGATCCTCGTCGCCAAGAATGTCGGACAGCACCGCGAAGCGCTCGCCTTCGAGGATCAGGCCCATGGCGATGCCGGCAACCGGCTTGGCCATCGGCACGCCCGCGTCCATCAGGGCCAGAGAGGTGCCGCAGACGGTCGCCATCGAGGACGAGCCGTTGGACTCGGTGATCTCGGAGACGACGCGCAGCGTGTAGGGGAACTGCTCCTTGGCCGGCAGCATCGGGCGAATGGCGCGCCAGGCAAGCTTGCCGTGGCCGATCTCGCGGCGTCCGGGCGATCCGATGCGTCCGGTCTCACCGACGGAATAGGGCGGGAAGTTGTAGTGGAGGAGGAAGGTCTCCTTGTATGTTCCCGTCAGCGCGTCGACGAACTGCTCGTCCTCGCCGGTGCCCAACGTGGCGACCACGATCGCCTGGGTCTCGCCGCGGGTGAACAGCGCCGAGCCATGCGTACGCGGCAGGATGCCGACTTCCGAGACGATCGGCCGGACCGTCGAAAGGTCGCGTCCGTCGATGCGGCTCTTGGTGTCGAGGATGTTCCAGCGAACGATCTTGGCCTGGAGTTCCTTGAAGACGGTTCCGATCTGCTCGGACGTCCACTTCGCCACCTCGCCTTCGGCCGGCGTGAAGGCGGCCTTGACCTTGGCCTTCACGGCATCGACGGCGGCGTAGCGGGCCTGCTTGTCGGTGTTCTTGTAGGCGGCGCGGAGTTCGTTCTCGACGATCTTCAGCATCTCGGCCTCGAGCGCGGAATAATCCGGCGCGGTGAAGTCGCGCGGATCCTTCGCGGCCACTTCGGCGAGTTTGATGATGGCGTCGATGACGGGCTGGAAGCCCCTGTGGCCGAACATCACGGCGCCGAGCATCACGTCCTCGGACAGTTCGTGCGCTTCCGATTCGACCATCATGACGGCGTCGGTCGTGCCGGCGACAACGAGGTCGAGCTTCGATTCCGGCATTTCGTCGACGTGCGGGTTCAGGACGTACTCACCGCCGATGTAGCCGACGCGGGCGCCGCCGATCGGACCCATGAAGGGCACGCCCGAGAGCGTCAGCGCCGCCGAGGTGGCGACCATCGCGAGGATGTCCGGATCGTTTTCCAGGTCGTGCTGGACCACGGTGACGATGATCTGGGTGTCGTTCTTGTAGCCTTCGGCGAAGAGCGGGCGGATCGGGCGGTCGATGAGGCGCGAGGTCAGCGTCTCCTTCTCGCTCGGCCGGCCTTCACGCTTGAAGAAGCCGCCGGGGATCTTGCCCGCTGCGAAGGTCTTTTCCTGGTAGTTGACGGTCAGCGGGAAGAAATCGAGACCGGGCTTCGGCTCCTTCATGGAGACGACGGTGGCGAGCACCATGGTCTCGCCGTAGGTGGCGAGAACGGCGCCGTCTGCCTGGCGGGCGATCTTGCCGGTCTCGAGGGTGAGCGGACGGCCGCCCCACTGGATTTCTACTTTGTGGTGATTGAACATCTCTTGTCCTTCTACGGGGAGAGGAGCCGCGGCCCCTCTAGGGCGCGACCTCTCCGCTGGTTCGTTCGGCGTCCATGGAAGCCCGATGCTTCGCGATGAGAGGACACCTGCCTCTTTGGAACACCGCGTCGCCGGCCTTGCAGCCGGGCCCTGTGCGATGCCCCGGGCCGAGCCACGGGCAAGACAACGGGAGGTCCGGGCTGCAGCCGCTGCGAAGGCGGCGCCGGGCATCCTGCAATCCTGCCCCATGACCGGTCCATGGGCGGCACCGCCAGTCCACGACCGTCGGCGCCTGGTCTGGCCGGCGCAAACGCCGGCCGGATACGCGACCGGCGGACCTTGGAGGCCCGCCGGTCGAATTCGTCAGCGACGCAGGCCGAGCTTCTCGATCAGCGTCTGGTAGCGGCCCTCGTCCTTGCCCTTCAGGTAGTCGAGCAGGCGGCGGCGCTGCGACACGAGCTTCAGGAGGCCACGGCGGGAGTGGTTGTCCTTCTTGTGGTCCTTGAAGTGCTCGGTCAGGTTCTTGATGCGCTCCGAATAGATCGCAACCTGGACTTCCGGAGATCCGGTGTCGCCCTTGACGGTCGCGAATTCGGTCATCAGAGCGGCTTTGCGCTCGGCAGTGATCGACATCGTGCTTTTCCTTTCGAATGTTAGGAAACAGGACGCCCACGGCCGGGATGTCGTCCAGGCGGGGCCGGTGAACAAAGCGCGTCGCGCGATGTGCGGCGCATATAGTGCAGATCGGGCGGAAAAGCCAGAGCCAATGCGAGACGGCCGAAAATGGCGGGACCCGGAACGCCCGGGAACGGTCAGAGCCACTTCTTCCAGCGGAAGAAGGCGACCATGCCGAGCGCCGCCGCCACCATGCTGACCAGCGCGACCGGGTAGCCGTAGTACGACAGGAGCTCCGGCATGTTCCACGGCGAGGCGTCGGGATCGAAGTTCATGCCCCATATGCCGGCGAGGAAGGTGAGCGGAATGAAGATCACCGAGACGATGGTCAAGAAGCTGACCACGTCGTTGGTGCGCGCCTGAAGCAGCGACAGGTGCATGTCGATCAGGCCGGTCAGGGTGTCGCGCTGGGTCTCGACCATCTCGATCAGCCGCACCACGTGGTCGAGCGTGTCGTTGAGGTAGAGCTTCGTCTCCTGGCGGACGATCGGCGCATCGGTGCGCACCAGGCCGGCGACGGCGTCGCGCAGCGGCCATAGCGCCTGCTTCAGCGCCGTTGCCCGGCGCCGCATGTCCTGCAGCTCGCGCGCCTGGCGCCGCTCGGGCGCATCGAACAAGGCGTCCTCGATGCGGTCGAGCGCCTCGCCCGCCTGCTCCACCGGGAGGAAGTAGCTGTCGACGATGGCGTCCATCAGCGCGTAGGCGAGATAGTCCGCCTTGCGGGTGCGCAATCGGTTGGTGGCGCTGGCCGCTATGCGCCGGCGTATCGGATCGAACGGGTCGCCCGCGCGCTCCTGGAAGGAGACGACGAAATCCTCGCCGAAGAACAGGCTCATCTGCTCGAAGCGGTTCGAGGCCGTATCGTCGATCATCCGCAGCACGGCGAAGGCGTGGTCGTCGAAGAAGTCGGCCTTCGGGCGCTGGCTGGTGTTGACCGTATCCTCGAGTCCGAGCGGATGCAGCCCGAACATGCGGCCGATCTCGGCGATGAGGGCGACATCGGCAAGGCCGGCGCAGTCGACCCAGACGATCGACCAGTCCTCGCGGCGGCAGGCTCGGAGGTCGTCGAGCGTGGCGTTGTCGGCGAACTCCCAGCGCTCCGGCGCGATCAGTGTCAGGCTGAGCCTGGTCGGATCGGCATTCGGATCGGCGAGCAGCGTTCCCGGCGACGCGCCGACCGGCGAGTGCTTTGCCTTGCGCACCCTGCGCGGCCGCGGCTGGTCGTCGGTCATTGCGCTACCCGATGAGATGGACCCGGCACGAGACTACTGCATCGGCCCGGAAATCGGAATCGATTTTCGGAAAGCTCAAGGCAGCAGATTCAATACCTTAGAGCGTCCTTTGCGCGTTCGATCGGACGCACCGGGTTCCAACCTGTCGATGGCCGGAAGGAAACGGCAGGCGGCGCCGATCGGCCGGCATCCACGGGCCGCGTCGGCGACGCATGGCGGGGCCTGCGCCCGTTCAGCCTTCGCCGAACACCCGGCGCGGCTTGAACATGCCGGCCTCGATGGCGCCGATGGCGATCACCTTGCCACGCACGGTGGCGCAAGCGTCCTCCGCCTCCACCGGCGCGTCGCGGCCGCGGATGATGACCGGATTGCCCAGCCGGATCTTGGTCGCCGCGTCGTCGGTCACCGCCACGTGCGGCAGGAACTCCAGCGCGGCCCCGGTCTCGACGAGGAGCGCGTCGAGCGCGGCGAAGCTGCGCGGAGCGCCCTTGCCGTCCTCGGCGTCGTCGGCCTTCGGCAGATCGGCTGCGGTCTCGAGCTCGGCGAGCGTGACGAGGTCGTCGGGCGTGAACGGCTCGACCTCGCTGCGGCGCAGTTCGGCGATGTGGCCGTAGCAGCCGAGATCGCGGCCCATGTCGCGGGCCAGGCTGCGCACATAGGTGCCCTTGCCGCACTCGACTTCGAAGACGGTGAGGTCCGGACCGCGCATCTCGACCAGGTCGAGCCGGCCGATTTCCACCTCGCGGGACGGGATGTCCACTGTCTCGCCCTCGCGGGCGAGGTCGTAGGCACGCTCGCCGGCGATCTTGATGGCGGAGAACTGCGGCGGCGTCTGCTGGATGACGCCGGTGTAGTTGGGCATGACGGCGCGAATCTCGGCCTCGGATGGCCGCTTCTCCGACATCTTCGTCGCCGGGCCCTCGCGGTCGTCGGTCGCCCTCTCCTCGCCCCAGGCGACGGTGAAGCGGTAGACCTTGGCACCGTCCATCACGTAGGGGACCGTCTTCGTCGCTTCGCCGAGCGCGATCGGCAGCATGCCCGAGGCGAGCGGATCGAGCGTGCCGGCATGGCCGGCCTTCTCCGCCTGGAACAGCCACTTGATCTTCGACACGGCCTCGGTCGAGCCCATGCCCACCGGCTTGTCGAACACCAGCCAGCCGGAGACCGGGCGTCCCTTCTTCTTGCCGCGCCGCGCCATTATTCACCCTCTCCGTCGGCATCAAGATCGCGCGCCACCTCGGGCGAGCGCAGCAGCCGGTCGATCCTGGACATGTTGTCGTAGCTCGTGTCGAGCCTGAAGCGGAACTCCGGCATGTATTTCATCTGCCTGAGCGCACCGGACACCCGGCCGCGGATGAACTTTGCGTTGTGCGCCAGCGCCTTGATGACGGCATCGCCGTCCTTGGCGCCGAGCGGCGTGACGAAGGCGGTCGCGATCTTCAGATCGGGCGACATGCGTACCTCGGAGATCGAGATGACGGTGTTCTCGATGACGTCGTCGAGCACCTCACCGCGCTGGAGGACGTCGGAAAGCGCGTGGCGCACCTGCTCGCCGACGCGCAACTGACGCTGCGACGGGCCTTTCCCGCCTTCGGACCTGGTCATGGCATTGTTTCCTGTCACGCGGGCGGCGGGATCGGACCGGCGCCGGTTGGATCGCGGCGTCATAAATGCATCGCGCCGCGAATGCTACTGAAATCGGCCGCCTATTGCGCCGCCGCGCGGGACGCCTCGTCCCAGCGCTCGGCGAACGCCGCCATCGCCTCCCGGCCGGCGAACGCCGCGGCCGGGACGATCAGCGGTCGGGTGGGCGTGCGGATGAAGACGTGGCCGGCGGTGGTCACCACCTGCGCCACCTCCCCGGCCGCGACGTCGCGAACGCCGTCTGCCGAACGCTCCGAAAGGCGGTCGCCCAGGTCCTCCAGTTCGACCGCGCCGTCGGGGGTGCCGAGCCTCGCCGCCTTGCGGCGGACCTCCAGGTTCGACCACAGGACAGCCGCTGCCCCGCCGACGACGAGGATGGCCGCGACCGACGCCCACCAGGCGACCGGGTCCATGTCTTCGGGCAGCATGCCGGCCGTCAGCCCCGAGATGCCGACGATGACGAGAAGGCGGAGCTTCTCCCATCCGGTCAGTTCGTGGCGGAGCAAGGCGAAGGCCAGCCTGTCGGCCGGCCCCAGCGTGTATCGGAGGACGCGCTCCGGCGAAATGGGCGTTTCCTGCATCGCTTCCGCACGCCGGAGCGCACGCTCCGACGGTAGCCTACAGCGTGCGCGTCACCATCTCGACGCGGAAGCACTCGATGATGTCGCCGACGCGCATGTCCTCGTAGTTCTGGAAGGCCATGCCGCACTCCTGGCCTCCCGGAACCTCGGAGACCTCGTCTTTGAAGCGCTTCAGCGTCTTCAGCGTGCCTTCGTGGATGACCACGTTGTCGCGGATTAGGCGGACGCCGGCGCCGCGCTCGACCTTGCCCTCGGTGATGCGGCAGCCGGCGATCTTGCCGACCTTGGTGATGTCGAAGATTTCGAGGATCTCGGCATTGCCGATGAAGGTCTCGCGACGCTCCGGCGACAGCATGCCCGACATCGCCGCCTTCACGTCATCCACGAGGTTGTAGATGATGTTGTAGTAGCGGATCTCGATGCCGGCCTGTTCGGCCGCCTGGCGCGCCTGGACATTGGCGCGGACGTTGAAGCCGATGATCGCCGCGCCCGAGGTCTCCGCCAGCGACACATCGCTCTCGGTGATGCCGCCGGCACCGGAATGGACGATGCGGGCGCGAACCTCGTCGGTGCCGAGCTTATCCAGCGCGCTCGCGATCGCCTCGATCGAGCCCTGGACGTCGCCCTTGATGACCAGCGGGAATTCCTTGACGCCGGTCGCCTGGAGCTGGGACATCATCTGCTCGAGCGAGCCGCGCTGACCGGCGTGCTTGGCCACCGCCTTCTCGCGCGCCTTGCGCTGGCGGTACTCGGTGATCTCGCGGGCGCGCGCCTCGTTGTTGACGACGGCGAAGCGGTCGCCGGCCTGCGGCGTTCCCTGCAGGCCGAGCACCTCGACCGGCATGGCCGGCGGGGCCTCGGGCACCTGCTCGCCGCGATCGTTGACGAGCGCGCGGACGCGGCCCCATTCGTTGCCGGCGACGAGGATGTCGCCCGGCATCAGCGTACCGGTCTGGACGAGCACGGTGGCGACCGGGCCGCGGCCCTTGTCGAGCTTGGCCTCGATGACGACGCCTTCCGCCGTGCGGTCCGGATTGGCCTTCAGGTCGAGGATTTCGGCCTGGAGCAGGATCGCCTCGAGAAGCTTGTCGAGGTTGGTGCCCTTGGTCGCGGACACTTCGACGTCGAGCGTCTCGCCGCCGAGCGATTCGACGAAGACCTCGTGGCGCAGCAACTCCTGGCGCACCTTCTGCGCGTTGGCGGACGGCTTGTCGATCTTGTTGATGGCGACGATCATCGGAACCCGCGCCGCCTTGGCGTGGCTGATCGATTCGATCGTCTGCGGCATCACGCTGTCGTCGGCCGCGACCACGAGGATGGCGATGTCGGTCGCCTGGGCGCCGCGGGCGCGCATCGCCGTGAAGGCGGCGTGGCCGGGCGTGTCGATGAAGGTGATCTTCTGGCCGTTCTTCTCGACCTGGTAGGCGCCGATGTGCTGGGTGATGCCGCCCGCCTCGCCGGCGACGACGTTGGCGTTGCGGATGGCGTCGAGCAGCGAGGTCTTGCCGTGGTCGACGTGGCCCATGATGGTCACGACGGGAGGCCTGGAGACCAGATCCTCGGAGCGGTCGGCGATGTTGAACAGGCCTTCCTCGATATCGGATTCGGCGACGCGGCGCACGGTGTGGCCGAACTCCGACGCCACCAGTTCGGCCGTATCGGCGTCGATCACGTCGCCGGGCTTCATGATCTGGCCCTGCTTCATGAAGAACTTGACGACGTCGACGGCGCGCTCCGCCATGCGGCCCGCCAGTTCCTGGATCGTGATCGTCTCGGGCAGTGTCACCTCGCGCGCGATCTTCTCGCGCGGCTCCTGGTACATCGCCCGCTTGAACTTCTCCTGGCGGCGGCGCATGGCCGACAGCGAACGCGCGCGCGCATCGCCGTCCTCGGAGGACAGCGCGGAATTCAGCGTCAGCTTGCCGCGGCGGCGGTCTTCTTCGCCCTTGGCCTTCGCCGGACGCGCGACTTCCGGCGTCGCGATGCGGCGCGGCGGAATCGCCACGCCCGGCCGCTTGGGCTTGGCCCCTTCCTCTTCGTCGGCGACGACGGCCTCGACAGCGAGCGGGGCGCGGCGGCGCGCCTCTTCCTCGGCACGGCGGCGCGCTTCGGCCTCGGCCTTCAGGCGCGCTTCCTCCTCGGCCTGCCGGCGCGCGGAGTCCTCGCGCTCGCGGCGGCGGCGTTCCTCTTCCTCGGTGCGGCGACGCGTTTCCTCGACGGCGCGCTGGCGCTCTTCGTTCTCGCGGACCTTGGAGCCCTCGAGCGCGCGGCGGCGGGCTTCCATCTCGCTTGTGGAGAGTTCGTTGAGGACCATGCCGGAGCGCTCGGCGGGCGGCGCCTTCGGCGTCTCTGGGACCGGCGCGGACGGCGTCACCGCCGGCTTCGGCTTGAAAGCCTGGACCACGGCCACGGGCTCCGGCTTGTCGCCCGGCAGCGAAAACTTCCGCTTCTTCGTCTCGACGACGACCGACTTCGTGCGGCCATGCGAAAAGCTCTGGCGCACGGTGCCCTGCTCGATGCCGGGCCGCTTCAGCGTCAGGGTCTTCTTCGTATTGACGCTCAAAGTCTTGTCGTCACCCGATTTGGTATCGCTCATTCCGTATCCTCTGCGGCATTCTCGTCATCGGCAACCGCCGCAAGGGTCGCCCGTTCGTCCGGGGTGCCGCCCCGGTAGCGGTTCAGCGCAACCATGCGCTTCGCTGCCGCCTTTCCCGCCTCGCTCGCGAGAACGGCAGCATGTATCACATTTGTGCCGCCCAATGCCAAACCCAATTCGATCTCCGAAAAAAGTTTGTAGGCGGCAATCGCGGGGCCCCCGGCATGCTCCACGGCGCGGCGCGCCTGGGCAATCTTGCGGATTCCATCCTCGGACGCCTCGACGGCGTGGACGACGCCGAGCACCTTTCCGGAGCGCACGGCCGCCTCGACCTTGGCCGCCCCGAGAGCGACGGCGCCGGCCTTGCGGGCGAGACCGAGCGCGCCGAGCGCCGAGCGTGCGAGAAGACGGTCGACCATTTCGCCGAGATCCGGCGGCACGACGACATCGGCCTTCAGGGCCCGTGCGAACGCCTTGCGCGAGACGGCACGGTCCACATGTAGGCGATCGGCGGTCACCCAACAACCGCGACCGGGCAGATTGCGTTTTAGATCGGGAACGAGGGCCGAATCCGGCCCGACGACGAAGCGGACGAGATCATCCGGCTCCGCGCGCTTGCGCGTGACGATGCAAGTCCGCTCGTTCATCTCGTCCAAGCGCTTCTCCGGCCCCGCCCGCGGTCACGTCACGCATCGGCGACTTCGGCTTCTTCCGTTTCCTCGACCGCCAGGTCTTCCTCGGTGATCCAGCCCGCCTTGAGGCGCGCGGCGAGGACCATCTGCTCGGCGTCGGCGCGGGTCACGCCATGCTCGGAAAGCACGCCCGGGAACATCTTCGTCTCGCCGTCCTTGCGCTCCTTCCAGCCGACGAGGTCGTCGACGGCATAGCCGGCGAAGTCCTCGACGGTCTTCACGCCGTCGCCACCGAGCGTCACCATCATCGCCGTGGTGATGCCGGGAATCTCGCGGAGGTCGTCTTCGACGCCGAGCTTCCGGCGCTTCTCGTCGTGCTCGGCCTCGATCTTGTCGAGGTATTCGCGGGCACGGGACTGGATCTCCTCGGCGGTGTCGTCGTCGAAGCCGTCGATCGACGAGATCTCGCCCGCGTCGACATAGGCGACTTCCTCGACGCTGGTGAAACCTTCCGAGGCGAGCACCTGGGCGACCATCTCGTCGACGTCGAGTGCTTCCATGAACAGCGCCGAACGGTCGGTGAACTCCTTCTGCCGGCGCTGCGACTCCTCCTCCTCGGTGAGGATGTCGATGTCCCAGCCGGTGAGCTGCGAGGCGAGGCGCACGTTCTGGCCGCGGCGGCCGATCGCCAGCGACAGCTGGTCGTCCGGCACCACCACCTCGATGCGCTCGGCGTCCTCGTCGAGCACGACCTTGGCGACCTCGGCCGGCTGCAGCGCGTTGACGATGAACGACGCGGCGTTGGGCGACCACGGGATGATGTCGATCTTCTCGCCCTGCAACTCGCCGACCACCGCCTGCACGCGGCTGCCGCGCATGCCGACGCAGGCGCCGACCGGATCGATGGACGAATCGCGCGACACGACCGCGATCTTGGCGCGCGAGCCCGGGTCGCGGGCGACCGACTTGATCTCGATGATGCCGTCGTAGATTTCCGGCACTTCCATCGTGAACAGCTTGGCCATGAACTGCGGATGGGTGCGCGACAGGAAGATCTGCGGCCCGCGCTGCTCGCGGCGGACGTCGTAGACATAGGCGCGGATGCGGTCGCCGTACTTGAAGTTCTCGCGGGGGATGAGTTCGTCGCGGCGGATGATCGCCTCGCCGCGCCCCAGGTCGACGATGACGTTGCCGTATTCGACCCGCTTCACGGTGCCGTTGACGATCTCGCCGACGCGGTCCTTGTACTCGTCGTACTGGCGGTCGCGTTCGGCCTCGCGCACCTTCTGGACGATGACCTGCTTGGCGGACTGGGCGGCGATGCGGCCGAAATCCATGGGCGGAAGCTGCTCGGCGATGAAATCGCCGACCTGGGCGTCGGGATTGCGCAGCCGCGCATCCCCGACGGCGATCTGCTTCGCCGATTCGTCGACGGTCTCGACGACTTCCATGAGCCGCTGCAGCTTCATCTCGCCGGTGTTCGGGTTGATGTCGGCGCGGATGTTGGTCTCCTGGCCGTAGCGCGAGCGCGCCGCCTTCTGGATGGCGTCGGCCATAGCGGCGATGACGATCGACTTGTCGATCGACTTCTCCCGCGCCACGGCGTCGGCGATCTGGAGCAGCTCCAGCCTGTTTGCACTCACTGCCATTTCGATCTCCCTTGCAAAGGCGCGCGCCCCCCGGGAGGCGCGCTTCCCGCGTCATTCGTCCCGTTCGGTCTCTTCGTCGGTCTCTTCCGGCTCGCCGCGCCGCCGCTTGGCTTCCTGGCGGGCCTTCTTGTCCTTGGTCAGCGCCTCGCGGATCAGCTCGTCGGTGAGCACGAGGCGGGCTTCCGCGATGGCCTCGAAGGGCACGCGGACGACGGGTTCCTCGCCATAGGCCGCCTGGTCGCGCTGGATCAGCACCGAATCGGCGTCGGCTTCGGCGATCTTGCCGCGGAAGCGCTTGCGGTCGGCGACCAGGACGGAGGTCTCGAGTTTGACGAGATGGCCGGTCCAGGCGGCGAAATCCGACTTGCGCACCAGCGGCCGGTCGATGCCCGGCGACGAGACCTCGAGATGATAGGCTTTCTCGATGGGATCCTCGACGTCGAGGGCCGGCGAAACCGCCCGGCTGACCTCTTCGCAATCCTCGACGGTCATCGTGCCGTCCTCGCGCTCGGCCATGATCTGCAGCGTCAGGCCGTTCTGGCCGAACAGCCGCACGCGCACGAGGCGGAAGCCGATCGCGCGCAGCACCGGCTGCACGATCGCGGCGACGCGCGCGTCCATGCCGCTCTCGCGGATGATGCGGTCGTCGCCTTCAATGGCCCTGGTCTCTTCCGTCATATGCCTTCCCGGGGCCGGGTAACAAAAAAGAGCGGGACCGGGTGGACCCACTCTTCGTCATACCGACCAAGAATTTGTCCCCGAGATAAAGGATTGCGGCGCGCATTTCAAGCCCCCGCGCGCTGCACGCCGCGAGCCGGCCCCTGCCGTCGACCAATGCGCGGCGCGCAATGCTGCAATGCACAATCAGATCTGCTCGCAAACGCAGCAAACGACTACATTGTGTGCACATCACAAAAGGATGCGTATCATGTCGAACAACACCAAGCGTTCGGCCCTTTCGGAAATTCTGCAGATCATGGGCGACGCCCTCGCCACGGCCGCCGCAGTGCGGCAGGGCCGTCAGCCGGCGGCGCGCAACCTGCGCGGCCTCGGCATCGACCCCGTGCAGTTCAGGCAGATCGGCCGTTACTAAGCGGCAGTAAAGCCTTCAGGGCCAGGGCGGCGCAGGGCGCCGCCCGCTTCCCCCCGACTCACTCCCCCTTCAGCGCGCACGATTTGACGCAGCGTGGCGGACAAGTACGCCGTTCCGGTCGATCCGGCGCGGCTGTTCAGCGTCGTTCGAATGTCAGGTAGGCCGGCGCGCGGCCCTCGCGGAGGGCCTTGGCCTCGTAGCGCGTTCCCGGCCAGCCTTCGTATGGCCTGCGCCAATCGTCGGCCGACGTGGCCTGCCAGGCGAAGGCGGGATGCGCGCGGCAGTGCAGCAGCGTCCAGTTGACGTAGGTGTCGATGTCGGAGGCGAAGCGGAAGCGCCCGCCTTTTTCCAGCACGCGGGCGAAGCGGTCGAGGTTCACTTTGCTGACGAACCGGCGCTTCCAGTGGCGCCGCTTCGGCCAGGGGTCGGGATAGAGCAGGTCGATGCCGGCGAGGCAGCTTTCGGGCAGCCAGTCGAGCAGGCGGGTCGCGTCGTCGTCGTAGACGCGCAGATTCCCCGGCGGCGTCTCGCCGAGCCCCAGCATCAGCTTGGCCATGCCGTTGACGAAGGGCTCGACGCCGATGAAGCCGGTATCGGGGTTGCGCGCCGCCTCGCTAAGCAGGTGCTCGCCGCTGCCGAAGCCGATCTCGAGCCGGACCCGGTGCACGGGAGCGGCGAAGAGAGCCGCCAGCGGCGCCGGCGGCTTCGCTGCGAGATCGATCAGATAGGCGGGCAGCCGCGTCTCGAGCGCGTCGGCCTGCGGGGTGCGGATCGTCTTGCCGCGGCGGCGGCCGAAGAACGCCTCCGTCGACCGGCTGCGCCGCGGCGCTTCGGACACGAACCGCGCCCGCTCAGGCGGCCGCGGCGTGCTTCGCGACCGCGTCCTTGATCGCCTTCACCAGGTCGGTCTTTTCCCAGGAGAAAGAACCGTCGCGGCCCGGCTTGCGGCCGAAATGGCCGTAGGACGAGGTCTTGGCGTAGATCGGCTTGTTCAGGTCGAGATGGCGCCGGATGCCCGAGGGCGACAGGTCCATCACGTCGCGAAGCGCATTCTCGAGCGCCGATTCGGCGACCTTCCCGGTGCCGTGCAGGTCGATGTAGATCGACAGCGGCTGGGCGACGCCGATGGCGTAGGAGAGCTGGATGGTGCAGCGGTCGGCGAGCTTGGCCGCAACCACGTTCTTGGCGAGGTAGCGCGCCGCATAGGCGGCCGAGCGGTCGACCTTGGTCGTATCCTTGCCGGAGAAGGCGCCGCCGCCGTGCGGGGCCGCGCCGCCGTAGGTGTCGACGATGATCTTGCGGCCGGTCAGTCCGGCGTCGCCGTCGGGACCGCCGATCTCGAACTTGCCGGTCGGATTGATGTACCAGTTGCAGTCGTCGGCGATCTTCAGGTCGGCGAGGGCCTCGCGGATGTAGGGCTCGACGACCTTGCGCACCTTCTTCGAATCCCAGCTGCCGTCGAGATGCTGGGTGGAAAGCACGATCTGGGTGACTTCGGCCGGCTTGCCGCCGACGTAGCGGACCGTGACCTGGCTCTTCGCGTCGGGGCCGAGCTTGCCGACGTCGCCCTTGCCTTCATGGCGGGCCGTGGCGAGCAGCTCGAGGATCTTGTGGGCGTAATAGATCGGCGCCGGCATGAGGTCCGGGGTCTCGCGGCAGGCGTAGCCGAACATGATGCCCTGGTCGCCCGCGCCTTCCTCGCCCTGCTTGTCGGCGGCGCTGTCGACGCCCTGTGCGATGTTGGAGGACTGCCCGTGCAGGAGCACGTCGATCTTGGCGGTCTTCCAGTGGAACCCGGCCTGCTCGTAGCCGATCGCCTTGATCGCCTTGCGGGCGGCGGTCTTGAACTTCGAGGGGTTGATCACCGGGTGGCCGGCGGCGTCCTTCAGGGGCTTGCCGTCCTTGCCGTGCTTGAGCAGCGTCTCGGGCACGCGCACCTCGCCGGCGATGACGACGCGGTTGGTGGTGGCGAGGGTCTCGCAGGCAACGCGGACGTTCCACGGGTCCATGCCGGTCTTCTTCGCTTCCCGATAGACCAGATCGACGATCTCGTCGGAGATGCGGTCGCAGACCTTGTCGGGATGACCTTCGGAAACGGATTCGCTGGTGAAAAGGTAGTTCTGCCGCGTCACGGGTGTCCCCTCCAGAAAAAAGGCCGGCAGGACACCGGCCATCGGCGTTTCACGCTGTAGCGAACAGCGGGCGATCTCGTCAATATGCATGACCCATCGCGCGCGCGAAGGCGCGGCCGGACGGCAACCATCGGCGGCGCCCTGCGGCTCCTGCGCCACAGCTGGTCGCGAAAACCTACTCCGCCGGGCCGCCGGCGAGCGCCTTGACGAGTTCGAGGACCTTGCGGCGCACCTTGGCGTCGGCGATCTGGACGAAGGCCCGGTTCAGCTGGAGACCCTCGGCGCTGTTCAGGAAATCGACCACGAAGGACGCGGAACCGTCCTCGGCGAGACCGCGCGTCTCGACGGATTCGCCGCCGGGCGCATCTTCGAAGAAAAAGGAGACGGCGACGCCGAGGATCGAGGAGATCGCCTGAAGCCGGCTCGCCCCGACCCTGTTCGTGCCTTTCTCGTATTTCTGGATCTGCTGGAAAGTGATGCCGAGGCTTTCGCCGAGCTTCTCCTGGCTCATCCCGAGCATATTGCGGCGAAGGCGTATCCGACTTCCGACATGGACGTCGATCGGATTTGGCTTCTTCTTGTTCTCTATCATTTTTTCCTCGCCGTTCACCGGCTTATTGGCATCATCGTTGACGTCGTCCCCCACGCGCGGCAGGCCCCAATTCCACCCCGGCGGTCACCCAGGAACGACGTTAGATTGTACTATGTTTTCCTAATATACCTAGAGTCAACCGACGCGACGGCGCGGTCGTGCCCTCAGCCCGAGCGCCAGTGTCGCAGCCAGGAAAAGCAGGAAAAAACCGGCGAGGCGCGGCGATACGGCGTGCTTGGCCGGCTCAGGAACGGGCACGGCGTAGTCGAGCGCCCCCCGGGCGTCGATGGCGAGCGCATCGAGGATGCGGCCGCGTTCGTCGATGACCGCCGAGATGCCGGTATTGGCGGCGCGCAGGACCGGCTTCGCCGCCTCGACGGCGCGGATCTGCGCCTGCCGGAGATGCTGGTACGGGCCCGGCGTGTCGCCGAACCAGCCGTCATTCGTCACCGTGACGATGAAATCGGCTCCGCCGACGCCCTCGGCGACGAGATCGGGGAAGATCATCTCGTAGCAGACGAAGGCGGCGGCGGTCAGCCCACCGGGCGCGGGCAGCGCGCGGCGTCCGGCGCCGGGCGCGAAGCTCACCGGGATCGCCACGATACGGTCGATGCCGAGTTGCCCGAACAGGTCTTCGAAGGGGAGGTACTCGCCGCCGGGCACGAGGTGCACCTTGTCGACGGAGCCGGCGATCACGCCGGCCGAGTCGATCTGGACGACGGAGTTGTAGTAACGCGTCGGCTCGCCGCCGGAGCTTTCCTCGGCGCGAACGGCGCCGGCCATCAGCATCTGGCCGTCGGCGAGGAGTTCGGCGATGGCCGTCAGGCTGTCCGGCCGCTCGGCGAAGATGAACGGCACGGAGGTTTCGGGCCACAGGATCAGGCCGGGCGGCGTCGCGCCTGCCTCCGCCGGCTGGCCGGACAGCGCGAGCAGCGTGCGGAAGATCTCGTCGCGCGCCTGGCGGTCGATCTTGCGCGCCTGGTCGATCGCCGGCTGAACGATGCGCACCGAAACCGTCGCGGCGGGGGCGCCGCGCGGCCGGGCGAGCGCGAGGTAGCCGTAACCGACATGGGCAGCCACCAGCGCCGTCGCCACGATCAGGCCCGACCGGCGATGGCGCCGGCCGGCGAGGACGGCGGGCATGGCGAAGACGATGACGGCGAGCGTGTTCATGCCCGTCGTCCCGACGACCGAGACGCTCTGCATGAGGAGCGGGATCGGCATCGCCGCATAGCCCACCGGATTCCAGGGGAAGCCGGTGAAGACGAAGGTCCTCAGCCATTCGGCGAGGCCGAAGGCAGCCGCGAGGGCGAGGATGCGTCCCAGGCCGTCGCCCCAGGCGATGCGCGCCAGGCCGGCGGCGAACCCGTAGAACAGCGCGAGGATCGCCGGGAGCAGGACGACGGCGATCGGTATCGCCCATGCGTGGCTGCCGGCGTCGACGAGCATCGCCATGCCGACCCACCACAGCCCGACGACGAAGTAGCCGAAGCCGAACCACCAGCCGACCAGGAAGGCCGGGACGAGGCTGCGCAGGCGGCCGCCCGGCCGATCGGGCACGGCGCCGTCGAGCAGCCAGACGAGCACGGGAAAGGAGACGAAACCGGCCGCGAAGAAATCGAACGGTGCCGCCGAGAGCACGAGGAACGCGCCGGCCAGGAACGCCACAAGCGCCCGCCGCCACCCCCACAGCAACATGATACTGCCGGAAAGCCGTTCCATCCGGGCCCGCGCGAGAAGAATCACCATCGGTGGTGTATCAGTCCGCGCCGGACGTTCCAACGCCGGGCCCGATCACTCCTTGGCGGCGGGCTGGACGACCCGGCGACGCCGCTCGGCCTTCTGGTCGTGCACGATGCGCACGCGCTTGACGCGGCGCGGATCGGCGTCGAGCACGTGGAACTCGAAGCCGGGAATGGCATGGACCACCTCGCCGCGCGTCGGCACGCGGCCAAGCGTGTTGAAGATCATGCCGCCGATCGTGTCGACGGTCTCGCCGTGTTCGCCGGCCTTGAAGGCGTCGCCGATCACCGCCGCGACGTCGTCGATCTCGGCCTTGCCGTCGACGACGAAGATGCCGTCGCCCGTACGCGTGATCAGCGGCTCTTCCTCGTCATGCTCGTCCTCGATGTCGCCGACGACCATCTCGACGAGATCTTCCAGCGAGACAAGCCCGTCCGTGCCGCCATACTCGTCGATGACGAGCGCCATCTGCACCCGCCCCGCCTGCATGCGCGCCATGAGATCCGAGGCGAGCATGGACGGCGGCACGAAGAGCACCGGGCGGATCAGATTGAGTTCGGCCAGCGTCTTCGACAGGTCGACGCCGGCAAGGTCGAGCGGGCGCGCCGGCGTCTCCACCTTCTTGGCGCCGCGGCCCTTCTTCACCCGCGCCTGGCGCGTGATGTGGACGACGATGTCCTTGATGTGGACCATGCCGCGCGGATCGTCGAGCGTGTCGGCGTAGACCGGCATGCGGGAATGACCCGATTCCTCGAAGGCATTCATGGCGTCGGCGAGATTCATGGAGATCTCGACGGCCTCGATGTCGGCGCGCGGGACCATCACGTCCTCGACGCGGACCTCGCGCAGGCGGAGGATGTTGTTGAGCATCGCCCGCTCGGCGGGCGAGAAGCCCGCCCCGGCGGAAGCGCTCTCGGCCAGCGCGTCGGCCAGGTCTTCGCGAAGACTGCTGCCGTTGCGGTGGCGAAAAAGGTTCCCGAGGCGTTCGAGCAGCGAGGGGCGTTCGGGCGCCTGCTGCTCGCTGCTACTCGGACCGTCCTCGTTCTGGGACGGGGCGGGAGTGTCGCTCCCCTGGTCGGGGATGGCGACGGAAGCGCGTATCTCGTTCATCGTCGTCCGGCTGGATGCGGTCCTACCTGTTACGCATAGGGATCGGGAATGGCAAGCCTCGCCAGCGCCCGGCGTTCCAATGCTTCCATGATCTCGGCCTCCGCTTCCGTCTCGTGGTCGTATCCGAGAAGGTGCAGCGTGCCGTGGATGATCAGATGCAGCAGATGGTGATCGAAGGGCTTTTCTTCCAGTTCCGCCTCGCGCGCCACCGTCCCGGCGGCGAGCACGATGTCGCCGAGCATGGGCGGCAGGGCATCGCCGGGCTTCACCGGGAAGGCCGGGAACGACAGCACGTTGGTGGGCTTGTCCTTGCCGCGCCAGCCGGCGTTCAGCGTACGGATATGCGCGTCGTCGGTGAAGACGATGCTCAGTTCCGACGGCTTTGCGGCGGCGCCGGCCTCGGCGAGCACGGCGGCGACCGCCTCGCGCGCCAGCGCCGAGAGTGCTCTCTTCACCGGCCATTGGCCGGCCTCGACCATGATGTCGATCGACACCGAGGGCCTGCGACGCGCCCGCCCGTCAGCCGCGGTCATCGGCCCGCCGCCCTCAGCCTTCCCGCATCCCCAGTCCGCGCGCCATCTTCGCCTCGCGATCGTAGGCGGCGACGATTTCGGCGACCAGGGGATGGCGGACGATGTCCTTCTCGTTGAAGCGCACGGTGACGGCCCCGGGCACGTCGACGAGGATGCGCAGGGCCTCGACGAGGCCGGACTGGGTGTTCGGCGGCAGGTCGATCTGGGTGGGATCGCCGGTGACGATCATGCGCGCGTTCTCGCCCAATCGGGTGAGGAACATCTTCATCTGCATCGGCGTCGTGTTCTGCGCCTCGTCGAGGATGACGGCGGCATGCGCCAGCGTGCGGCCGCGCATGAAGGCGAGCGGCGCGATCTCGATGACGCCGGCCGTGATGGCGCGCTCGACCTTGTCGCCCGGCATCATGTCGTAGAGCGCGTCGTAGAGCGGGCGCAGGTAGGGATCGACCTTCTCCTTCATGTCGCCGGGCAGGAAGCCCAGGCGCTCGCCGGCTTCCACGGCCGGGCGAGACAGCACGATGCGCTCGACCATGCCGCGCTCGAGCAGCATGGCGGCGTGCGCCACCGCGAGATAGGTCTTGCCGGTGCCGGCGGGGCCGATGCCGAAGACGAGTTCGGCACGCTCCAGCGCGCGCATGTAGGCGTCCTGGTTGAGCGAGCGCGCGTGGATGGTCTTCTTGCGCGTCGAGATCTGCGCCGCCGCCATCTTGCCCTTGCGCTCCAGCGTCGGCAGGGTCAGCTGGTCGTCGGCCGCCACCGCCATGCGCACGGCGCCGTCGACGTCGGACTGGGCGAGGTGGGCGCCCTGCTGGAGGATTCCGTAGAGCTGGTCGAGCGCGCGGCGTGCCTGCTCGGCGGCCGTCGGGCTGCCCTTGATGGTCAGCTGGTTGCCGCGCGAACGGATGTCGACGCCGAGCTTCTGCTCGAGCCGCGCCAGGTTCTCGTCGAACTGGCCGTAGAGCGCGCTGGCCAGCTTGTTGTTGTCGAAGGTGAGGACGATGTGCGCCATGTCCGATGCCCCGGAGGACAGGTTCTTAAGCTCGATGGCGCTCAACCGTGTTTCCTCTGTCTCGGCTCGCTGTCGGCGGCCGCCTCGGCAACGAGGCTATTGGTTCCGGTCTTCGTGATTCGCACCGACACAATGTCACCGATTCCGCCGGCCTTTTCATCAACTATCACCGGGTGCAGCCAGGGCGAGCGGCCGACCAGTTGGCCCGGCAGCCGGCCCGGCTTCTCCAGCAGGACCGTCATGGTGGATCCGACGAGTCCAACGGCGAAGGCGCGCTGCTGTTCCGTCAGCAGCGCCTGCAGACGCTGCAGGCGCTCGTCCTTGACCGCGTCGGCGACGTGCCCGTCCATCTCGGCGCCCGGCGTTCCCGGACGCGGCGAATACTTGAACGAGAACGCCTGGGCGTAGCCGACGTCGCGGACGATCCGCATCGTCTGCTCGAAATCGGCGTCCGTCTCGCCGGGGAAGCCGACGATGAAGTCGCCGGACAGCGCGATGTCGGGCCGTGCGGCGCGGATGCGGTCGACGAGGCGGCGGTAGTCGGCGCCGGTGTGGCGCCGGTTCATCGCCTTGAGGATGCGGTCGGAGCCCGCCTGCACCGGAAGGTGCAGGTAGGGCATCAGTGCGGGAAGGTCGCGATGCGCGTCGATCAGCGGATCGTCCATGTCGCGCGGATGGCTGGTCGTGTAGCGCAGCCGCGCCAGGCCGGGGATCTCGGCGAGGCGGAAGAGCAGGCGCCCGAGCCCCCACGGACGGCCGTCGGGACCGTCGGCGCTCCAGGCGTTGACGTTCTGGCCGAGCAGCGTCACCTCGCGCACGCCGGCGGCCGCCAGCCTCTCGGCCTCGGCGACGATCTGGGCGACCGGGCGCGAGACCTCGGAGCCGCGCGTATAGGGCACCACGCAGAAGGTGCAGAACTTGTCGCAGCCTTCCTGGACGGTGAGGAAGGCGGTGACGCCGCGGCGCGCCACCTCCGCCGCCTTCGGCTGCGGCAGGTGCTCGAACTTGTCCTCGACCGCGTAGTCGGTTTCGACCACCTTTTCGCCGGCACGCGCCTTGCGCACCACGTCGGGCAGCCGGTGATAGGTCTGCGGCCCGACGACGAGGTCGACGACCGGAGCGCGCGCGATGATCTCCTGGCCCTCGGCCTGGGCGACGCAGCCGGTGACGCCGACGATCATGTCGCGGCCGGCGCGGCCGCGCTCGGCCTTCAGCTTGCGGATGCGGCCGAGCTCCGAATAGACCTTCTCGGCGGCCTTCTCGCGGATGTGGCAGGTGTTGAGGAGGACGAGGTCCGCCTCCTCGATGTTGTCGGTCGAGGCATAGCCGTCGCGGCCGAGCGCATCGGCCATGCGCTGGCTGTCATAGACGTTCATCTGGCAGCCATAGGTCTTGACGAAGACCTTGCGGGCGACGGCAGTTGCCGGGGCAGCTTCGGGCGCGCCTTGGTTGCTTGCGATGATCGGGTCGAGTTCCATGCGCGCGTCCATAAACCATTTGCGACGCAGAATGAACCGTCCTGTTTTCGGGGGTCGTCTTTCGAGGCAGCCTCAGTCGCCGCGTAGCGCCTCGGCCATCATCCTGCGCACGCGCCGCTCGATCTCGGCGGCGACCTCCTTGCGGCGGCTCTTCGCCGTGAACGGCACCGGCTCGCCGAACTGGACGACGACGTCGACGGCGCCTTCGCGCAGCAGCTGCACGACATGCGGGACCAGGTCCTGGTCGCCGATCCAGGCCGCGATGCCGCGATGCTGGCGGCCCATCGGCAGGCCGTGGACGCGCGTGTAGGTGATGGCGACCGGCTGGATGTGGATCGTGTCGGCGCCGCCCTCGGCGAGCGCGATGTCGGCGGCGCCGAACAGCGAGCTCTTGAAGGGCAGCAGGAAGTTGCCGTCGGCCGTGGTGCCCTCGGCGAACAGCACCATCGCCTCGTGTCCGGCCAGCCGCTTGCCGATCTCGGACGCCTGCTCGCCCGATTTCCTGCGCCGCTCGCGCTCGACGAAGATCGTCTTCTGCGCCTTGGCCATCTGGCCGAAGATCGGCCAGCGTCCGAGTTCCGATTTGGCGATGAAGGTGACTTTGCCGAGCGAGCCGAGCACCATGATGTCGGTCCACGAGATGTGGTTCGACGCCACCATCAGCGGCCGGTCGCCGGCCAGTTCGCCGCGGACATGGACCTTGAAGCCGAGGATGCGCGTGACGGCGCGGTGCCAGTGCGGCGGCAGGCGCTGCCAGTCGACCCAGCCTGTGCGGATGGCGAAATACTGGTAGGCGACGACCGGGATCGTGATGGCCACGATGCCGGCGAGCGCGAGCCCGGTCCTCAGCCGTCCGATCATTGCGCGGAAGCGTCCTTTTCCCCGGGCAGGCTGCTAGCGGAGATCGCGGCGCATGACAAGCGCGGCCGACTTGCCCTCGCCGGCGGCGGCGCCGGGCCGGTCGTAGTAGGCCGGGCGGCGGCCGACCTCGCGGAAACCGAGCCGGCGGTAGAGGCCGAGCGCGGGCTGGTTGGTCTCGTCGACCTCGAGGAACAGCGCCTCGGCGCGCTGCCCGTAGAGCTCGCGCAGTGCCGCGTCCATCAGCTGCCAGCCGAGGCCGTGGCGGCGGTGGGCGCGGGCGACGGCGATGGTCAGGATCTCGCCCTCGTCGGCGGCGGACCGCGCGAGCACGAAGCCGACCGGCCCGGCACGGGCATGGCCGGTCTCCAGCGCGACGAAGCCGAACACGGGGTCCTGGGCGATGAGCGCCAGGAACTCGCCGTCCGTCCACGGCCGCGCGAAATCCTCGCGATGCAGGCTGGCGAGCACCGGAGCATGCTCTTCCGTCATCGGGGCGATGGTGTAATCCCTCGCCTTCTCGGGGAAGAACGGCAGGCGCATCAGGACGCCGTCCTCGGCAGGATGAAGCCGGCCTGCGGCTTGGCGTCGGGCTCGCGCAGGTAGAGCGGCACCGGCGGCCGCGGATCCGGCCCGCGCGCGGCGGCGATGCGCGCATAGGTGGCGATGTCGGCGGTGGCGGCCTCGGGCCCGACCACGGGCGACAGCGGGAAAAGTCCGTCGGCGATCTTGCGCGCGGCCGAGCCGGCGAGCACCGGCAGGTCCCGGCGGGCAATCTCGAGCGCGGTCGCGAGCGTGGTCACCGCCGGACCATAGACGGGTTTTGCCAACTCATCGTAAAGGGCGACGTAGAATTCGTCGCGGCCGGCATCGATGGCCGCGAGTACCTTGCGGCCGGGACGCGCTACTGCCGCCTCGGCGGCCATCGCGTCGAGCGTGGAGACCCCGACGGCGGGGATCTTCAGCGCCAGCGCCAGGCCGCGCGACGTTGCGACGCCGACGCGCACGCCGGTGAACGAGCCCGGCCCGGTCGCCACGGCGAGCATGCCGAGGTCGCCGTAGCCGCAGCCGGCGGCGGCGAGCGCCTCGGCGATCGTTGTCATCAGGTATTCGGCGTGGCCCTTGCCGAGGTCGGCCACCGACCGACCGCGCTCGACGCCGGCCTCCGTATCCCAGACGCAGGCCGCGCAGAGGTTCGCCGCGGTGTCGATGGCCAGCAGGTTCATGGGCGGCGCCTTCCCTCCCCCTCGAGGGGAGGGTGGCCGGACGAAGTCCGGTCGGGTGGGGTCGGCGGGGATGTGCGCGACCTGTGCTGGCGAGCGTGCGGCGCGGGCGGAAAGGGGCCCACCCGGCTCGCCTCGCGAGCCACCCTCCCCTCGAGGAGGAGGGATCGCGCCGCGTCCGTCATCCCCTCGCCTTCAGCTCCAGCCGCCGGGCGTGCAGAACCGGCTCGGTGTAGCCGTTGGGCTGCTCGCGGCCCTTGAAGACGAGGTCGCAGGCGGCCTGGAAGGCGATGGAAGCGTCGAAGTCGGGCGCCATCGGCCGGTAGAGCGGGTCGCCCTCGTTCTGCCGGTCGACCACCGCCGCCATGCGCTTCATCGTTTCCGTCACCTGCGCCGCCGTGCACACGCCGTGGTGCAGCCAGTTGGCGATGTGCTGGGAGGAGATGCGCAGCGTGGCGCGGTCCTCCATCAGGCCGATGTCGTTGATGTCGGGCACCTTCGAGCAGCCGACGCCCTGGTCGACCCAACGCACGACATAGCCGAGGATGCCTTGCGCGTTGTTGTCGAGCTCCTTCTGGATCTCTTCCGGCGTCCAGTTGGGGCGCACCGCGACGGGCACCGACAGGATGTCGTCGAGCTTCGCCCGCTTCCTGCTCTTCAGCCCGGCCTGCACGGCCTTCACGTCGACCTTGTGGTAGTGCGTCGCGTGCAGCGTGGCGGCCGTCGGCGAGGGCACCCAGGCGGTGTTGGCGCCCGCCTTCGGATGGCCGATCTTCTGCTCCAGCATCGCCGCCATCAGGTCGGGCATGGCCCACATACCCTTGCCGATCTGCGCATGGCCGGAAAGCCCGCATTCCAGGCCGATGTCGACGTTCCACGCCTCGTAGGCGGAAATCCAGGCGGCCTGCTTCATGTCGCCCTTGCGGATCATCGGCCCGGCTTCCATCGAGGTGTGGATCTCGTCGCCGGTGCGGTCGAGGAAGCCGGTGTTGATGAACACCACGCGCTCCCTCGCCGCGCGGATGCACTCCTTCAGGTTGATCGTGGTGCGCCGCTCCTCGTCCATGATGCCCATCTTGATCGTGTTCGGCTTCATGCCGAGCACGGCCTCGACGCGGCCGAAGATTTCCACGGCGAAGGCGACCTCGTCGGGCCCGTGCATCTTCGGCTTGACGACATACATGGAGCCGGCGCGGCTGTTCATGCGCCGGCCGCCCTCGCCGACGTCGTGCAGCGCGACCAGGCCGGTCATCATGGCGTCCATGATGCCTTCCGGCACTTCCGCGCCGTCGGCGAGCAGGATCGCCGGGTTGGTCATCAGGTGGCCGACGTTCCTGACCAGCATCAGCGAGCGGCCGGGCAGCGACAATGCGCCGCCGTCGGCCGCCGTATAGGTGCGGTCGGCATTGAGCACGCGGGTGAACGTCCTGCCGCCCTTCTCGACCTGTTCGGAAAGGTCGCCCTTCATCAGGCCGAGCCAGTTGCGGTAGACGACGACCTTGTCCTCGGCGTCGACGGCGGCGACCGAATCCTCGCAGTCCATGATCGTGGTCAGTGCCGATTCCAGCCAGACGTCGGAGATGTTGGCCGGGTCGTCGCGGCCGATCGCCGACGTCGAGTCGACGACGATCTCGACATGCAGCCCGTTGCGGACCAGCAGAATGTGCGAGGGCGCCGGCCCGTCGCCGCGGAAGCCGGCGAGCTGCGCCCCGTCGACCAGCCCGGTCATGCGCCCGTCGACGAGCGTCACCGCGAGCCGGCCCATGGCGACGTCGAAGCCTTTCGCCTCGGCCCACGAGGCGCCGTCGAGCGGCGCGCTGGCGTCGAGGAAGGCCCGCGCCCAGGCGATCACCTTTGCCCCGCGCTTCGGGTTGTAGCCCCTGCCCTTCTCGGCGCCGTCGGCCTCGGAAATCGCGTCGGTGCCGTAGAGCGCGTCGTAGAGCGAGCCCCAGCGGGCGTTGGCGGCATTCAGCGCATAGCGCGCGTTCATCACCGGCACGACGAGCTGCGGGCCGGCGACCTGCGCGATCTCCGCATCGACGTTCTCCGTCGTCACCGCGAATGCCGGACCTTCCGGCAGCAGATAGCCGATCTCGCGCAGGAAGTCCTGGTAGGCGCCCATGTCGGACGGCGCGCCGTTCTCCCGGTACCAGGCATCGATGGTCGCCTGCAGCGCGTCGCGCCTGGCCAGCAGCGCCCGGTTCTTCGGCGCGAGGTCGGCGAGGATTTTCGCGAACCCGTCCCAGAGGGCGTCCGCGGCGACGCCCGTCCCCGGCAGGGCCTCGGCCTCGACGAAGTCGCGCAACTCCCGCGCCACCTTCAGCCCGGCGATCTCGACGCGATCAGTCATCCGTTTGCTCCCATCCTGTTGGCCAGGCCCGCCCTCATCGGACCAGCCCCGTTCGCCGGGCCTTCTGGCCCAAATCCCGCGCCTGCGCCGCGCGTATTTCGTCGCGCATGCGTTCAGCACAGGCAGGCCGGGGCGTCAATTGGAAAGGAGAAGGGGGTGGGTGGAGCGACGGCTGATGGGTTGGCTGCACCGCGTCGGGAAATAAATCGCACAGACTCGCGGCGACAGACCATATACTGGGTAGAGGACGACACAGCACCACTGGAGGACGGATGCCGAAACTCAAGGGCCCGAGCAGTCTCGACAAGGAGCGTGCAAAGACCGAGAAGCTCCTGAGGAAGGTGGGATATACGGCCCTGAAAGAGGCCGGCGTCAAATCGAAGCGACCCAGCCTGCCGAGCCTGAAGATCGAGACGCGGGGGAAGTAGACCCTCACGCGCAGCGTTGCCGCGGGCCACGGCACTCCGGTCGCAAGCACGACCCGTTGCGCGGTGCCGGAGAGCGCATTGAACGTCGGTGGAGTCTCGTCATGCCATCCGGCATGGCGGCCGCCGACTTGGATGAGGAAAACGATATTGATTGAACCGACGCGCGAGGCGGCACTTGTCGCTTTGGGCTGGTCTTCCTTCTTCGGCGACCAGATCAGCGCGGAAGAGGCCGGACTCGTGCCCGTTCGCATCGCCAATATTCACCGCACGCGAATGAGCGGGTACTCCGCCGATGGTCTGGTCGATCTCGTCCTGCCAGCCAACGGCACCAGTGGCGACCATGCGGTCGGCGACTTCGTTCTTGCAGAACCGGGCGATTTCCTCGTGCGGCGGCGCCTCGCGCGCACCTCGCTCCTGGCCCGGCGCATGAGTGACCGCAGCACTCAGCTTTCCGGCGCCAACATCGACGCGCTGTTTGTCGTCACCTCCTGCAATGACGATTTCAACGTTCCGCGGCTCGAGCGCTACCTGGCGATGGCAGCACAGTGCGAGATCGCTCCGGTTCTGGTTCTCACCAAGGCCGATACGAAGGAGGATGTGGGTTTCCTCGTCGCACAGGCCGTCGCGCTGGCGCGGGACCTGCCGGTGGTTGTGGTCGATCCGCGCCGGCCCGACGCGCTGACAAAGCTGCGGCCCTGGTTCGGCTGGGGCAAGACCGTGGCGCTCACCGGTTCCTCGGGGGTGGGGAAATCGACTCTCGTCAACACGCTGGCGGCCGCCGGCGCGGGCACCGCCCAGCTCACCGGCGCCATTCGCGCCCATGATTCCACGGGTCGGCATACGACGACCGCGCGCTCCCTGCATCCGGTCGCAGGCGGCGGCTGGGTGCTGGATTCTCCCGGGATACGCTCATTGCATCTTGGCGAGATGGCCGGCAGTCTCGATGTGGTGTTCGCCGAGATCGCCGAACTGGAGAGCCAGTGCAAATTCAGCAATTGCACGCACACCCACGAACCGTCCTGCGCCGTGCTCACCGCTGTCGCAGACGGGCGGATCGATCCCGAACGCTTCTCGCGCTGGCGTAAGCTGCACGACGAGAACACAGCTCTGGGCACGCCCAGGCCACGCCGCCGCTGAAGCTGCCCTCGGACCACGGACAGGCTTGTTCTGTGGGCGGGAAGTGCGAGCGCTTCCGGTATTTCCGAACCTGAAACCGGACAGTCCGCAATCGGCCCCAGGTCAGCCCCCTACCCCGCCACCCGCGGCCTTCCGCTCGCCGTGGCCACCAGGATCGCCTCGATGAAGGTGCGCTGGCCCTCGACCGTCGCGGCCTTCAGGTCGCGGGCGATGGAAGCTTCGGCGTCGGCCGCACCCGCTTCCGCGGCGCGGGCGAGCGCCAGGCGGGTGATCTCGGCCTCGGCCGCGGCCAGCGCCGCGCCCTCGTCGGTAAAGTCGCGCACGAGGTCGCCGGCGGCGATGCGGTAAAGGCCCTCGCGCGGCTGGCTGACGCGTGCCTCGACCGAGACGCGCACCTGGCCGACGACGGCACCCAGCGCATTGGCGACGTCGGTGTCGGCGGGCACGATGCACTCGTTGCCGACGAGGGCGGCCAGCCCCGCATAGTGCAGCGGCGCCGAGGCGCCGAGCCCGATGACCGGCCGGTCGAGCGCCACGGTGAGGCGGGCGATGCCGGGCCGCGCATCGACGGCGCGCTGCACCAGTGCATGCGCAACCGTCGCCGCACCGTCGAGCCCGTCCTCGGCGAACGCCGTCTCCAGGATGACTTCCGCCGACTGGCGGGTGAGCGCCGCCAGCACGCGCTGGCAAAGCGCTTCGGGCGTCGCCGCGATCGGTTGGCCGCGGCCGTCGCGGCGGCGGGCGAAAAGCTCCGCGCCGAGCCGGGCAGCCTCTGCGTTCCAGTTGGACTGGCGGGCGAGCACGTGGGCGGCGTCGGACGGGGTGAAGCCGGCGACATGGACCAGGCCGCGCGCCACCAGCCGGTTCAGCGTCGCCATCTGCGCGGTCGAGGTCAGCAGCCGGTCGAGCGGCTGCGGCACGGCGCTCACCTCGGCATAGAGCTTCGCCTCCGGCCCGGTCAGGCCGGCGGCCAGCCGCTCGGGCACGCCGGTGCGCAGCGCGAAGCGGCCGTCCATGCGGCCGGGATTGGGCGCGCGCAGCTGGCGTTCCAGCTCGGGGATCACCGCGTCTTCATGCTGCATGCCGGCCAGCGCCAGCGGCACCAGGCGGCGCGGCCCGAGCAGGATCTTCGGTGCCAGGCCGCCCTCCTCCAGCGCCACTTCGGAATCGCCGCCGAGCCCGAAAGTGCGCATGGCCACCGCCTCGACCATGGTACGCCAGCCGCCGACCGTGGCGCCCTCCGGGTCGAGCCGCGGGCGGCCGCCGTCGAGCACGGCGACATCGGTCGTGGTGCCGCCGATGTCGGAGATGACGGCGTCGTCGAGGCCGGTCATGTGGCGGGCGCCGACCAGGCTGGCGGCGGGGCCCGACAGAATCGTCTCGATCGGCCGGCGGCGGGCGAACGCCGCCGAGACCAGCGCGCCGTCGCCGCGCACCACCATCAGCGGGGCGGCGATGCCGCGCTTTATCAGGAACCCCTCGGTCGCCGCCACCAGCCGGTCGATCATGGCGATCAGCCGGGCGTTGAGCAGCGTCGTCAGCGCCCGGCGCGGGCCGCCGAGTTTTGCCGACAGTTCGTGGCTGGCGGTGACGGGAAGGCCGGTCGCCGCGCGGATCAGGTCGCGCGCGGCGTTCTCGTGGGCCGGGTTGCGCGTGGCGAAATAGGCGCACACCGCGAAGCCCGAGACGGTCTTCGCCAGCTCGGGGAGAACCGCTTCGAGCGAGGAGAGGGCGAGGGGCTGGGCGTTGCCGTGGACGTCGTGGCCGCCGGGGCAGAAGAGCACGGGATCGGAGCCGAGCGCGGCCTTCAGGCCGTCGCGGGCGAGGTCTTTCTCGGCGAAGCCGATCATCACCAGCGCGACGCGGCCGCCCTGGCCTTCGACGAGGGCGTTGGTGGCGAGCGTCGTCGACATGGAGACGAGCTTGATCGCCGACGGATCGACGGCGGCGTTGGCAAGCACGGCGTCGACCGCGCCGGAGATGCCGACGGCGAGGTCGTGGCGGGTGGTCAGCGCCTTGGCCTTGGCGAGAACCCTGCCATGGGGGCCGGCGGCCTCGTCCCAGAGCACGGCGTCGGTGTAGGTGCCGCCGGTGTCGATGCCGAGGAACAGCGCGGACGCGGCGGGCGGGGTCTGGGACGGGTGCGGCAGGGTCATTGCGTGGCGGCGATCCGGGGGGTGGATGTCTGCCGCGCGCTCTAGCGCATCTCAGCGCCCGGTAAAACCCGCCAGCGCCGCCCGCGCGCTGTCACAGCGGCGGGCGGCGCGGCGCGGCAAGCGGTCACGGGACGAGCACGATCTCCTCGGTCTCGCCGCCGGTGCAGACGTAGCAGCAGTTCTCGCAGTCCTGCGTGTTGCCCGGGCCGACGCCCCAGTAGGTGCCCTGGTCGCCGTCGATCCAGGCGCCGTAGCAGATCGTCTCGCCTTCCTCGCAGGCGAGCGGCATGGTCTTGGTCTCGCCGTCGTCGAGATAATAGTCCTGGCCGCCGCCCGGCCAGACATGCTCGCGATCCTGGCTGTAGAGCTCGACGCGCAGCGCGTTGGGATGCTCGTTGCGGATGACGAAGGTGACGTCGGAGGCGGCCGCCGGCGCGGCGAGGCCGGCGACGGAAAGGACGGCGAAGGCGGCGGCGGCGAGCGCGCGGCCCAAGGTAGCGGTCATGGAGGTCCCCTGAGAGAAGGTGCACGGCCAAGGCGGCCGCGCCGCCACCATGCCACGGCCGCGAGACGGAAAAAAGCCGGGCGCTACTCGATCTCGCGCTCCTGCTCCAGCGTCAGCGGCACGATGCCGGGCGTCAGCGGCTCGGCGTCCTCCGGCGGGGGCCCGGCCCGCGCTGCCGGAACGGCGTCGGCGGCAATCCCGCCGCGCCCCGCGCAGCCGGCGAGCGCCAGGCCGGCGGCGAGGCAGGCGAAGAGCACGGCGGCGCGGGCGAAGGTGTCGCGGATGGTCATGGCCGGCTTCATCGGGCGGCAATCGGGCGGAATGGCGGCATGGCGAGGCCGCGCCTCACGGCTTCAGCTCGAGCACGTGGATGGTCGAATCGACGCAGGAGAAGCAGCAGTCGGTGCAGTCGCGGTCGTTTTCCGGGCCGACGCCCCAGGAGACGCGGTCGTCGCCGTAGAGCCAGGCGCCGTAGCAGATCTTCTCGCCCTCGGTGCAGTCGACGGGGAAGTTCTTCCGCTCGCCCTTCTCGAACATGTAGAGCTGGTCGTCGCCCGGCCACACCTTGGTCTCGCCGTGCAGCTCCACCACGATGGCGCGGCCGATGAGGTTCTTCACCAGCACGTGCATCTCGTCGGCGGCGAGCGCCGGCGCGGCGGCCCCGGCGAGGACGACGCCGATGAGCGCCGCCAGTGCCCCCTGCCGCGCCCGGCTCACGGCTTCGCCGCCTTCAGCGCCGGTGCCGTGTCGAACACTTCGACCAGCTCGACCGCCTTGCCGCCGCGGAAGCGCCAGAGATTGGCGATGCGGAATTCGGCGACCTTGCCCGTCTTCTTGTTGCGGAAGGCGGACATGGCGAAGGCGGCGATGCGGTCGCCTTCGCAGACATAGGCGTCGGGCGTGTAGTGCACCATGTCCCACTGGTCGAAAATGCCCCACAGATAGGCGAGCGCGGCGTCGCGGGCGCCCTTCTCGACGACGAACTCCACCGCCGGCGCGGTCCTGCCGTCGACCGAGGAAATGGAAAAATCGTCGGCGAGCAGCTCGCGCCACACCGGCAGCGCGTTCGGGCCCTTTTCGCTCCACGCCGCATAGGCGGCCTTCAGCCTGGCGAGGTCTCTCTGCATCGCGATTCTCCGCCCCGACAACCGATTGTCCATGGTGGCGCAGCCGCCCCCGGGAGGCAAGGGGGGAGGCAGGGCGCGGCGGCGGATCGACCCTCGAGACACGGTCTTTCCCCGCCACGCTGCCTTTCGGCCCTGGCCATTGAACCTGCGGGAGACGGGCGGCCGGCGGGGTCGCTCGATAGAAGATTGTACGCGGCCTCGCGGCCGCCCGTCCGGTGGCTTGCCCCGGGTGGCCGAGGACGGCG